>JAULYI010000223.1:0-19990 GCA_032117915.1 Kapaibacterium sp. (SeqCode)
GTACTGCATGTTGCCCTTGAGCGGATTCGGGCCGTCATTGCGAAGGATTTGCACATTGGTCAGCGTACCAGACTGACCCAAGACCACCGTGCCCATATCAACGGGAGAAGCAAGGGTCCATGCACAGGGGGCAAGGCCTTCACCGCTGACATTCAGTTCGGCCAGCGTATTGCATGTTCCGCAAAGTGAGAGCTTGGCAGTCCGTGTGCCGGTTCCTTGCGGCGTGAAGGCGATCTCGATGCCGAGCGATTCGCCGCGACGGAGGGTGACACCCTTCAGCTTGCCTACGACGTTGAAGTCTGCTGCGTTCGGGCCTGTAAAGGTTGGGTCACAGAGTACGATATCGAAGGGACCGGTATTCTTAATGATGCCGGGGAAGGTCTTGGCCGACGTCGAGCCCTGAACGATCGGATCGACGGTGACCGTGTTGGGCGTGAAGGAGAACGCAGGTGCAAGAACTCGGAATGACGAGTCGCTGGCCTTGCTCGATGTCTGCGGTGCTCCGTACTTCGCAACAAAGACGTCGGTCTTACCGCTGTTGGGAAGAGGGCGGGCAGAGCCAAAGGTCTTCGGTGCCGTGTAGGTGTCCGTCTCGTAGCGCCACGTGCCACGCGTCACGGTCTTCGTTGCATATGCGGGGCCGCCCGGCCGTGGGCCATTCGTGATGGACAACGGAACCAGGTTCTCGTCATACACGGCATAAAAGTTGATCCAGTTCGGTGACGTCACCGGGCCGATCTGCACAAAGTTGCCGTTCTTGTCAGCTCCTGCCCGTGCAAAGCGCTGATAGCGACCTACCACGGTAAGGCGAGGAAGTCCAGCGGCATTGTACTCCAAACCAAAGTCGGTGATCTCAACGGTCGACCGCTGCGTCGCCGATCCACCGATCTGTGCAGAATTCATCTGATTGCCCGTCGGCGCCAGCTTCATGATGAAGACGTTCTTTGTGTCGTTCGTGCCTTGCAGGTTAAGACCGATCGATCCAAACGTTGCGGCCTGTGATTCGAAGTGTCCGGCCACATAGACGAAGCCGTCTTTATCGACGTGTGCGCCGATGACCTTCTCGTCATTGTTTCCGTTGCCGGTGAGCAGTGTGGTCTTCACGACCTTGCCGTCCCCGTCAAGTTCCGACATGAAGCCATCCACGTTACCATCCGTGTTGTTGACGACTTGATCACCAAACTTTGATGGACCGTCGTACCAGCCGGCAACGTAAATCCGAAGCTCATCCTGAGAAACAGAAATGCAGTTCGACGTTTCGGCCGACGCACCACCGAGCTGCGTAGCCCATGCATAGTCGGGTTGCGGGTCGTAGATCACCTTGATGCGATAACGCTGTCCGGGCCGTGGCGGTAGCCACTTATAGGCCAGCCACTTTGCCGTTGTCGTGATCGTCGTCCAGTTTGCTCCGTCGTCTTCGGAGTACTGGATGGTGACGTTATCCGTGGGAAGAACACCGGCCCACTTGATGGTGACCGTGTCACACGTGGAATAGAGTTCGCCGCCAACGGGCGAGGTCAGTAGGATCTGTCCCGTGCCGCCGACCAGCGAAATGATCTGTGCACATGGCGTTCCATCGAGCAGCAACTGGGCTGCACGGAACTGTCGGAGGGTGCCCTGCTTGAACTGAACACGGAACGTGCGTTTCTGCCCGGCAGGGATGGTGATCGAAGCGGGAGCCGTCTGCTGATTCTGCGGATAGTTGTAGTCGATGATCGAGAAGTACGTCGGCGGTGTGATGGCGAAGCTGGTGAAGGTGAACGGTGCTCCTACAGCCGTAACCGTAACATCTGCCACGGCCGTTCCGCCGGCTGGCGGATCACCGCAGTACAGCACAGGATCACTGATATCGAGACGAGCGACGGCTGTTGCCGGCGCTGTGTAGTTCACCTTCATGGCAGGGAATGGGTTGCCGCGCTTCAGGGTAACATCGACGACCCGATCACGCGAGGCCTCGCCGCAGGCAGCAGAGGACGTCCACTCGAGCGAGCAGACTCGGCGCACCTGTGTTTCAAGAGCGAGATAGCTGAACAGGTTCACGAGCTTCGACTCGTTTGTGACGATCGACTTGCCACCCGTCGCACGGGCAATGTCGGCGATCGTGTAGTGCGTCGTCTGCTCCAGGATCGTCACGCTGTAGAAGCGAACATTGTTCTGCTGACAGGCCTTCGAAACAGAGTCTGCCCAGCGGATACCATCGGCATCAGCCGTGAAGCCTGGATTCGGGTGTCCGTCTGTGAGGAAGAAAATGAACCGTGGCAGGTTTGCCGGGCGTTGCTTGAACAGGTTGAACACGTTCTGCGGTTCGTCAGCACGGAAGGGTGCGCGGTAGTTTGTGACGCCGCCGGGCTCTCGCTTATCGAGCGTATCGCGGATCTCGTTAGGATTGTTGGTCCAGGGCACCCACGTCTCGTAGTTCGATGCGAACGACACGACGGAGACGCGCGTCTCTCCCGTAAAATTCACATTCGACACGAATGCCTTGACGGCGTCACGGGCGTAATCCCAGCGGCGCTTGTTGAAGCCGTCGATCTTGTCGTTCATCGAGAACGACCGGTCCATGACGATCAGGATCGAGGCCTGAGGATCCGTCGTGATGTCTTTGCAGTTATGCTTGACGGTCGCCGAAAGGTCACGCGTGGGCAGACCGTTCGGTGTCTCCCTGACAAGGAAGTCCGCCGCCGTCAGGTTCGTGATGGGAGCACCCGCCCCGTCTAGGGCCACGTAGTCCGCCGTGATCTTTGGGAAGGCCGAGGCGTCGACGTTGTACACGTTGAATACCTGGCCTCGTGTTGCCAGGCTCCCGAAGATCACCATGGCAGCAAGAAGTGCTTGCCTGAAGGTTGTCGAGTTGTTCATGTAGTCCTCTAACGAAATGCAGTTGTTTCTTTGCGTGTTGATGCCGGACCTATGCTACGGCCGGCTCCAGTAGTCGGAGCGATCGGTCGGTCGCATTGAGCTCGGCTTGGATGCCAAGCGGGATCGTCAGCTTACTGCGCACGTGGCCAAAGGGGAGGCCATAGACGCAGGGGATGCCGAGATCGCCGATGAGTTGGTCAAGTACCTGCGACAGTGAGTACGATGGCTCACTGTAGCGCCGTGGTCTGTTCTCACAATCCCTAAAATGGCCAATGGCAATGGCGTTGCATGTCTGCAGTTTGCCGGCAAGGCGCAGCTGGGTGAGCATGCGGTCGACCCGATACGGCTCCTCGCTGATCTCTTCCAAGAAGAGCACGGCATCTCGCGTGTCGATCTCGTACGGCGTTCCCAACGTGCTGACGATCATGGCCAGGTTGCCGCCGGTCAAGCGACCGGAGCCGGCACCGGCCGTGATAACCTTGAGCGACGGATCTGCGTACATGGGCGTAGTGGTCGTCGGTGGAATCTCGGAGCCATTGATCTGCCGCACAACAGACTTGATCGATGACGTCGTGAAGTCGTCAAATGTGCTCGAGGCCACAGGTCCGTGATATGTTACAAGCCCACTGAGCTGGTTGACGGCGATCAGCAGGGCCGTGATGTCACTGAAGCCCATGATCAGTTTTCCCGCCTGCTTGATCGCAGCAAAGTCGAGCATGGGAAGGATGCGCATCACACCGTAGCCGCCGCGACCGCAAACGATGGCGTTGACTGCCGGATCGTCGATGAAGCGCATGAACTCCTCGGCACGTTCAGCATCGGACGCTGCCAGGTATCCCGAGCGCTTACCGATGTTGGGGCCGACCTTCACGTTGACACCCCATTGCTGGCACAGTGCCACGAAGTCCTTGATGTCCCGGGGCATGACGCCGCTGGCAGGCGCAACAACGCCAACAGTCATGCCCTGGCGGATCCCCTCGGGCAGGCGATAGGACGACTTTGACACAACCATGGATGTGCCGCTTAGGCTCGTCTGCGGGAGATCACCGGAGATTGATGAGCCTAAGGAACGCGCTACCGCGGGAGCGAGAACTGCTCCGGTTAGCGTGTGCACGAATCGTCGACGATGTAGCAATGATGCCATTATCAATGTATAATTCTGCTTCGTACGTGAAGTTACGAAGACATAAGCAATTCGACAGCCCATGGAGCAGGAGCATTTCGTCGGCGCTCTCGGCGGCATCCCAGCCAAACAACAGAATCCCGAAAACGGTTCTTATATTGCCGGTCTTCGGAAAGGTGCAAGAGTGGTTGAATTGGCACGCCTGGAAAGCGTGTGTACCGGTAACGGTACCGCGGGTTCGAATCCCGCCCTTTCCGCAACCGCCCACAGGGCTCAGTATGATCGACGAATCCCGGCAAGACATCGACGACTCGGCTGCGCAGGATGAGGCAGTGATACGCAGCGTTCTTGCCGGCGAAACGGATGCCTTCGCCAAGCTGGAGAAGAAGTACCGAAAGATCGTCGCCTTCCTGGTTCGCAAGATGATCAGCAACGAGGAGGACGTGCGCGATCTCACGCAGGAGACGTTCGTAAAGGCCTTCGCTGCGCTTCCAGCGTTCCGTTTCGAGTATCCGTTCTCTCGCTGGTTGTTCAAGATCGCTTCGAACCGCTGTATCGACCATCTCCGTCGTAAGCGTCTCGCTCCGTTGTCACTCGATGCCCCCATCGCCACCAAGGACGGGGGAGTGATGTATGTTGACCCTCAGGACCTCGGGCCTACACCTGATGTTCAGGCCCTTGCGAGTGAGCGTTCAGCGATGCTGAGACAGGCCTTGGAGACGTTACCGGAAAAGTACCGAGAGGTGATCCGGCTGCGTCATGAGGAGGAACTGGAGTATCAGGAGATCGCCGACAAGCTGGGACATCCACTCGGTACGGTCAAGGCACATCTGTTCCGAGCCAGGAAAATGCTCTACAAGCAGCTGGTTCGTCACGAGGCCGCCTTCGAGGACTATACGCGTGGAGACGCAGAGGCATGAAGCGCCGTTCACGAAGGTCGTATGTGGCTTGGACGATGGTCGGTGCACTAGCCGCTGTCGTCGTGGTGTTTGTTGGTGCGTTCATCCATAGGATGATCTATCCGCCGGTAACGCCGTTCGTTGAGAATGACGGTCCGACAAGAACGGTCATTCAATGCGAGATCGTCAATGCCTCTGGTACGCAGGGTGCCGGACGTCGAACGCTGGCGTTCTTACGGGAGCGCGGTTTCGACGTGGTGGAGCTGTCGACGTCACCGGTTGTTCAGGCGACATCTACGGTGCTGGACAGGCTTGGCGATCGCCCGTCATGCGTGAAGCTGGCGCGCGTACTCGGCATTGCAGATTCGCTGGTGGAACCGCGGATCGACTCGATGCTCTTCGTGCGTGCAAGTGTCGTGATTGGTAAGGATGTGTCCTTGCTTGCTCCGTTTCGTGAATAATTTGCGCTTTCATCAGATCAAAGGTCTTCGCCGGTGGCTTATCCAAAACCCCGATCCCAAAAAGGTCAAGCTGTCCTCTGCGCACGCGTTGCACAAGACAAGCTGGCCCACGACATCCTCATTCTTGATATGAACGAGATCGAGAATGCACCCGCGGCATTCTTCGTGATCGTAACGGCCGATTCGGATGCACAGGTACGCGCTGTTACCGATGCTATCGATATGGCCTGCAAGAGTGTAGGGATGGGGAATGCTCGCATGGCCGGAAAGACATCCGGCTCGTGGGTCATTCTTGATTTCTTCGACATCGTCGTTCACGTGATGCTTCCCGTAGCACGGGACTTCTACAAACTTGAGAGGCTGTGGGGCGATGCGAACGCCTATACGCTTACACCTGCCGGAGCTGCCAAGGCTACGACCCTACCGAAACGTTCTTCCTGATCGAGTCACCATGCTTCATACCTACGTCGAACATCACGTCCGCCGTGCCCTTGCAGCCATCGACGCTCCGGCAGACACGGCGGTCATTTTTGAGATCCCCCGTCAAGAAGGGCAGGGCCATCTTTCCACTACGGTGGCAATGGGCCTTGCCAAGGCACTTCGCGGTAATCCCCGTGAGATCGCGCAGCGTATCGTCCAGGCCATGGGCACTGACATTCCCTTCGTCCAGAACGTCGAGATTGCAGGGCCGGGCTTCATCAATGTGACGTTTGCTGACGACGCCTTTCATGACATGTTCCGCACGCTGGTGTCACTCGGTGACGAAATCGGACGCTCGGACGTTGGCGGAAAACGCTCGGTCAACGTCGAGTACGTCAGCGCCAACCCTACCGGACCGCTGCACGCCGGACACGGTCGAAACTGTGCCGTCGGTGATACGATCGCGAATGTGCTTGCATGGTGCGGCTACGACGTCACGCGGGAGTACTACTTTAACAACGCCGGTAACCAGATGAATAAGCTGGGCGAGAGCATTGATGCTCGCGTCCGCCATCGGATGGGTGACGCCGTGTTTCCGTTCCCGGAAGATGGCTACCACGGCGACTATATCCACGCCATTGCCGACGATATCGTTGCCACGCGCAGCGAGGAGTATTCGGCGCTGGACGACACCGAACGCCGCGCCTTCTGCCGGCGTGCCGGAGAGCAGTGGTGCTTCACCTTGATCAGACACACGCTCGATGCGCTGAACATTCATCATGACGTCTTCTTCAACGAAGACTCGTTGTACACCGAAGGGAAGATCACGGGCACCATCCAGGCACTGCGTGATCGCGGTTTGGTCTATGAGAAAGACGGCGCAACATGGCTGGCCCTGACACAGATGGGGCAGGCCCAGGACAAGGTGATCGTGAAGTCATCAGGCGAGCCAACGTACCGTCTGCCCGACATCGCCTATCACTACGGTAAGCTTGTGCAAGGCTGTGACATGCTGGTCGACATCTTCGGTGCCGACCATATTGCGACGATCCCCGATGTGCTTGCCGGTGTCACGGCGCTCGGCCAGGATGCCTCCAAGGTTCGCGTCGTGATCCACCAGATGGTGACATTTGTCGAGAACGGCGAAGTCGTGAAATTCTCGAAGCGCTCCGGCAAGTCCTTCACGTTGGATGAACTCATCGAAGAGGTTGGCGCCGATGTCGTGCGGTTCTTCTTCGTTATGCGCGCCGTTGGGACGCATCTGGAGTTCGACCTTGGTCTGGCCAAGGAAGAAGGCGAGAAGAATCCGGTCTTCTATTTGCAGTATGCCCACGCACGCATTGCGTCCATCCTTCGGAAGGCAGCCGAGCAAGGTATTGCCGTGGACGAGCAGACAGCCGTGGCGGCGCTTACCCATCGCCGAGAGATTGAGCTGATCACGCTCCTGTCACGCTTCCGTCAGGTTCTTGAACGCGCAGCCGAGCACCTCGAGCCCCACACGGTGGCCGAGTATCTTCGAGACGTAGCGGCTGCCTACCACAACTTCTACCACGACTGCCGCATTCTCGGCTCGGAGCCGGATCTGCAGGGGGCAAGGTTGTTGCTGGCAGAGGTCACGCGGAGAGCGATGCGTAACGGTCTGGCCATTCTGGGCGTTTCCGCTCCGGAAGTCATGTGAAACACGCAAGCCGTGGCATGATTCGTCTTGTGCCCGGGACATTCAGCGTCCGGCTTACGACGGAGCATGAAACTTCATGATGCGAGAGTATTTCTATGAGCTTTCCGATAGAGGCGTGCTGACGCTAGACGGCGTTGAGCATGCTGACCCGTGGTTTCTCGATGTATTCTATCGTAGGCTTGCTCCATCGGCGAATCCACTCTATCCTGAGTTTGGCTACGTGGCGCGCTGTGGCGATGAAATGAACTACGTTCGACCGGCAGATACGCCGATCGTGTACACCCGATTTGACGGCCAGTTCCTAGGCTATGCGGCAAGCCTGACCACACGATTCCAGCCTGCTCAGCTTGCCTATGGTGCCAACGGCGTGCTATACCATGCCGCCCCCGTGGGTGTCTATGCCCGCCTGCAGCCCAGTGTCGCAACATCGGTTGCACAGCATGTGGAACCATGGGGGCCGCTCTTCGCATATAGCGATGAGAGCACTCCGTCTCCGGTACCGCTAAGCCCCCTTGATGACGACCGCTACACTGTCATTCGTCCACGGGCCGGGAACATGTGCGTTGGCTGTGGCGCTGCTAATCCTTCATCATTGCAGCTGAGTTTCGTGCATGATCACGAGGATGACCGCGTAAAGACGTGGCTTACGCCGGACGCGCGGATGCACGGCTCACTGCAGTCCGTGCACGGTGGCTATGTGTCGCTCCTGCTCGATGAAACAATGGGGAAATGTCTGAGCTCTAAGGACGTCAAGGCACCTACGGCTTCACTGAAGGTGAACTTCCGTAAACCGATGCTTGTTCACCAGCCGTATCGGATTGAAGCGTGGCTCGAGGAAACACGGGGAAGAAAGAACTTCCTTCGAGGGGAGGTCCGGGACCCGCACGATGAGTCACTCATCGCAGAAGCACATGCGTTGTTCATCACGTTGCGTACACCACCCACTGCATGAAAGAACAACCGAACATCATCGCCTTCTCCATCTGGTTAGGCGTGTTCTTGATGGTGCTCGAAACATACGTCCTTGGTCATTGGACCCGGTTTGTCCGCCGCCACTCTATGAATCGATGGTGGTATAAGACACTCTGGATCGTATCTGCTGCCATGTTTGCCCTGTACTGGTACGTCGTGTACCGACGCCACTTCTTCCGCATGGATGGGGTCGACGTTATACTGACGGGGCTATTCTCCCTGTGGACGCTACCAAAGCTGGGGATTGCCATTGTCCTGATCGTGAAGGACCTCCTTCGCGTGGTCAAGCGTATCGGCGCCGTTGTGATGCGACGGTTCAGAACCGTCGATGATGCCGTGGCTGTGACGAATCCCGAAGATGCTGCGGTGATCTCGCGGAGGCAGTTCTTTGGCAAGGCCGGCTGGTCCATGGCCTCCGTGCCGTACGTGATGGTTGGCAACGGTATGTATCGCACGCTGTACGATTTCAAGGTCTACGAACACGACGTCGTCGTACCCAACCTTCCGCGAGCGTTCGAAGGGATGCGGTTGGCGCAGATCAGCGATATCCACGCAGGGTCATTCCCTGATCACAAGCCGTTCGAAGAGGTGCGGCGTATCCTGGACATGCACAAGCCCGATGCGATCACGATCACCGGAGATTTCATCAATGCGAAGCCGTCGGAGCTAACCGTGATCGAGCGAGATCTGGCAAGGCTTCGTGCTCCGGAAGGTGTGTTTGCGTCGCTGGGCAATCATGACCACTACAATACCGATGCCGAACACTCAGCACTCATCAAGGCAATCAGGGAGCGAGGCATTGACCTGTTGGTGAACGAGCGTCGCGTCCTGCAGGCCGGCTCTGATCGTTTGATCATTGCAGGTACGGATAACACGGGATTCAAGCAGCGATTTGCGCGCCTTGAGCAGGCGCTGGGCGATGCCACAACGGAGGATGCGGTGGTCCTGCTGGCACACGACCCGACGTTCTGGGAACGCGAAGTTGTCGGAAGTCCTGTCGGACTGATGCTGTCCGGTCATACCCACGGCGGACAGGTCGGCGTACAGCTCATGGGCTTCGAATGGAGTCCGGCACAGTACGTGTACCGGCAGTGGGCCGGTCTCTACGCCATCGGCGATCAGCATCTGTACGTCAATCGCGGCATCGGCACCGTTGGTCCGCCGATGCGCATCGGCATTCCACCCGAGATCACGATCCTTACGCTGCGACGTCAAGCTGTAGACAGCGGACTGGCGTAAGCCTCGGGCCGGCTGTTACCGGATCAGTGCGTTGACCACCCAGTACGATGCACCGGTGATCAGGCCGAAGATGACACTGACGAGAAGGAGTTTGCCAGCACGCATATCATCCCGACGCTCAACGGTGTAGAACAGCACAAACGTCCACACCACGTTGGCCAACACCGTTGCCATGAAGAGTCTCGACAGCTGGGGGCCGCCCTTGGTCAGGAGCATGGAACCTGCGAACACCGCGAGTCCTGCGGCAATCGCAACGCTCCACCATACAAGTCGACGTAGCCACCACTTCCATTCGCTGAGCGGTGGTGGAAGGTGCCACAGAAAGATCGAGATTGGTCCGACGGCGTACAACGCCCAATGACGGGTTTCAGACGCTAAGAACACCTGGACAGCGCCATACTGTAGCGCCGTCACGATTGATACCACAATGATGAACGCCAAATTCCGGGGTTCCAACGGCCCGGCATGCTTTACGGGAGGATACGTCATGACGCTGGCAGGGCATTGTGGGCAACGGCAACCATAAGCGCTGCTCCGGTGATCATCGCATCTTCGTCCGGTGCGAACTTCGGATTGTGCAGTCCTGGTATCCGATCTAGCGCAGCGGGCCGTGCTCCCAGCGTCCAGAAGCATGACGGTGCCACCTGCGTATAGAACGCGAAGTCCTCGGCCCACATCTTGGGTTCAAAGTCTGTCGTGGGCAATCCGACGGACGTAGCAACACTACGGGCAAAGGCCACGGCCTGCTCGTCGTTAACCAGCGGGGGATAGCCCTTGCGGATCTCGACGCGTGCTTCGCAGCCATGCAAACGAGCGTACGCCATGGACTGTTCTTCGATGAAGGCCCATGCTTCTTCGCGCCATAGCTGGTTGAACGACCGCAGGGTACCCTTCATCTCGACAACGTCGGGGATGATGTTCGTGGCAGTGCCGCCGTGGATGCTGGTCACGGTAATAACGCCGGCATCGAGCGGATTCTTGCGTTTGGTGATGAGCGTCTGCAGATGGTGTACCAGTCCCGTTGCGGCCATGATCGGGTCGCGACCCTGATGTGGTTGCGCGGCATGAGCGCCAAAGCCGGTGATCGTCCAGTAGAGCTCGTCGGCGGCGGCCATCATGGGGCCGGCGACGAAGCCGAGCTCTCCGACGGGTGCGTCGGGGTAGACGTGCTGACCGAAGACCATCGACGGAACGGGGTCTTGGAGTGCGCCATCGGCGATCATCATGCTGGCGCCGCCGGGAGTGAGTTCCTCGCCCGGCTGGAAGAGCAGTTTCACGGTGCCGCCCAGCGAGGCCTCGTCTTCTTTGAGGATCTGCGCCGCCGCCAGCAGCATCGTCGTATGCATGTCGTGTCCGCAGGCATGCATCACACCCGGATGTTCCGAGGCATAGGGTAGTCCCGTCTCCTCCGTCATCGGTAGCGCATCGATGTCGGCCCGAAGGGCGACGCATCGATCGCCGCTGCCTATGTGAGCAACGACACCCGTGCCCGCCACCTGGCGGAACGGAATGCCAAGCTCGGCAAGGCGCTGCTGAATGAACGCTGACGTCTGATACTCCTGAAAGGAGAGCTCCGGATGCCTGTGCAGATGGCGTCGCGTTTCGACGAGACTCGGAAAGATGGCGCGGATGCGATCGATGGTGGATGTCATACGTAGACTCGATTCGTCATGTCAACGGTGGTTGGGTCGGCATCTTCAAGGGCGTCGCCGCGAAGCGACATACCGGTCACGGTGGCGCCGTCATGGTGGATCGTCACCTCCAGGGCCCTGCCGCTAGGCGGAACAATATAGACAGCGTTTCCCTGACGGCCCTGCCGCCAGAGTGTCAGCGCCGTGCTGAGCGCACCGGTGCCGCAGGCACCCGTAATGGCTTCAACGCCACGTTCAAAGGTGGCAAGGTGGACGACGCCGCCAATGATCTGCACCATGTTCACATTCACGCCCCGAGGGAACCTCATGTGATGTCGCAAGGTGGCAGGGTTGAACGTCGCGGGATCCGCATCGACCACGGCGTGGTCGGAGTTGACGTCGACGTAATACACGGCAACGTCGATGCCCTCCAGGGTTCCCACAGGAAAGGCCTCTTCGGCACGTGGAGCGGGGAAGTCCACTTCGATGGTATCGTCTTCGTGCAGCCGTACGGCATAGCGCTCACCGCTCAGTGTAAGCAAGATATCGGCATCGGGGTCGACGCGCATGCCACGGTCGATCGCAAAGCGGGTCACGGCGCGTGCACCGTTGCCGCACATCGCACCGTACGATCCGTCGGGGTTCAGGAAGTCAGCGCGCAGGCGGTTCATGCCCGTATCGCGCAAGACCAATACGCCTTCCGCCGCGGGGAGTCCGAGGGCTGAACGATCACAAAGTACCGGGGCCATTGACATCCAGGTATCCAGGTCGAACTCATGGAGTCGGTCGTCGATCATCACGAACGTATTGCCTGCTCCGGAGTAGTGCCACGCTTCCATCATGGCACGTCCTCCAGCAAGTGTACCAGTTCGTCGTGCATGTGACCATTCGTAGCAACAATACTGTCATGGGCCAGCACGAAGGACCGCCCTCCGTAGTGCGTCACCATGCCGCCCGCCTCTTCCACAAGCAGCACACCTGCAGCCATATCCCAGGGGTGCAGGCGTACCTCCCAAAATCCGTCGAAGCGCCCGGCAGCCAGATAGGCCAGATCAAGGGCCGCGCTCCCTAGTCTACGAATTGGAATACCACGGCGAACTACGGTCGAAAACTGGTCGATACAGCGCTCGGGGTTGTCTTGTACGTTATATGGGAATCCCGTGACCAAGATCGAGTCATGCAGTGATGCGGTTGAAGAGGCATGCAGCCGCTTGCCGTTCAGCCATGCCCCCTCACCCCGAACGGCCCAAAAGGTCTCGTTGAGAAGGGGGTGGTGAATGACGCCGAGGACGATCGTGCCGTCTATCTGCAGAGCGACGGAGACGCAGAAGATGGGAATGCCGTGGGCGAAGTTCACGGTACCGTCGAGTGGGTCGACGATCCACTGTGCTGCCGCATCGGCATTGGTTGCCCCTCCTTCTTCGCCAAGGAATCCGGAACCGGGCAGGATGGCAGCGAGCTGCTCTCGCAGCAGCGCTTCGCAGCGCACATCATACTCTGTGACTAAGTTATGGCGTCCCTCTTTACTGTTGATCGTAAACGAGCTTCCAAACCCGCCAGCAAGGATGCGTCCAGCGGCGTGGGTCGCCGAAATCACGTCGTCAAGCAACGCGCTGTATGGTGTCATTTGGTGTTGCACGGGCGCAAACTACCGCGTAAGGCCATGAGTTGCCAAGCTCTTGTTCGTATCTTTGACCATGCATCGTTTTGTGCTTTATCTGTGCTTGGTCGTGGTGGGTTCCATAGCGGCGCAGGCTCAACTCAAGAATTTCACGCAGCCTCGGTACAAGCCGAACAAAGCCGGTGATTTCGACACTGTGGCGCGAATGAAGAGCGTGCAGTTCGCAGAGGAGTCGGCCGGCCTGCTCGAACGCGAGATTGACGCCTCGGCGTACATCGTCGGTCCGGGTGACGTACTGACGTTCAGCGTCTGGTCGACTGATGCTATCCACACGGATATTGCGGTCACGCCCGAAGGTCGCGTCATCCTGCCCGGTGCCGGTGTTGTTGATGTGCGGGGCATGACCCTTGCGAAAACACGCGAGACGCTGGTAGCAGAGGCCGCGAAGACGTATCGGTCACGATCCATTGACGTATCCCTGAAGCGTCTGCGCGAGTTCAAGGTGACTATCATGGGAGCTGTCCGCTCGCCGGCCATTATTGCCGCTACGGGAGCCGATCGGGTGTTCGATGTTATTCAGCGTGCCGGCGGCGTGCTTGATACAGGTTCCGTGCGTGGCATCTACTTGCTGCGTGATGGCGTTGATGAGCCCATCATCGTCGACCTGCAGCGCTACCTGTCGTTCGGTGATCGCAGCTCAAATCCTCTTGTCGAAGGTGGCGATCGACTGGTTGTGCCTCTGCGTAACGCAAAGACGACGATCGGGATCCGTGGTGAAGTGCCGCAGGCTGCTGAGTTTGACCATCTACCGTCGGACTCTCTTAGCACGCTGGTTCGATTTGGCGGAGGCTTTCTACCGTCGGCCAACCTTGATTCAGTGCAGGTTGTGCGAGTGAGCGAACAGGGAGGACGTCTTGAAGAGGTCATCACTGTTGATCTGTCGTCGTGGCGTGCGAAGCTGTTTAGTGGCCAGTCCCTGGACGGAGACATGCCACTGCGCACAGGCGACCGAGTATACGTGCGCGAGATCCCGCGCTGGCGGGAGCGGCATGAGGTCAAGATCCGCGGTGAGGTCAAGTATCCCGGCGAATATGCGATCGAGCCAAACGCTACGCGGCTTACCGAGGTGATCGCTCGTGCCGGCGGCTTCTCGGAAAAGGCATCGCTCGAGGATGCCGTCATCATCCGAACGAAGGAAATGAATCTCGAGGACAAGGAGTATAAGCGCCTCGAAAAGCTTCCGCCCTCCGAAATGTCTGTCACCGAGCTGCAGTACTTCCGTACCAAAGCACGTGAAGTGCGCGGTGTGATCTCCGTGAACTTCACCGATCTCTTCAACAAGGGTGCGCTGCAGAATAATCCTGTCCTCCAGGATGGAGACAGCATCTACGTTCCGGAGCGCAATAACTACGTCAACGTCAGTGGCTCCGTCCGGAATCCCGGACGTATTGTGTTCAAGCCGGGACTGACGTATGAGCAGTACATCGATCTTGCCGGTGGTTATGGTTTCCGTGCCGACCGCGACGCGACGTTCGTTGTAAAGGTGAAAGGCGACCAGTTCCCGGCCGATAGCGAGAACTATACGCTTGAGCCGGGCGACAACATTTTGGTTCTCGACGAACCGGAGACGTTGGCCATCGATATTTTCACGAAGGCGCTGACGATCGCGACACAGCTGGTGACGATCATGGGCGTTGTCCTTACGATCGTCCGTTTGCAGTAACCATGACTACGACGCAACCCTCCGTGACCTATCTGATAGACGCTTACAAGCGCAACCTCCCTCGGTACATCCGTCTCACAGCCATGGTTCTGGTTGTCGTATTGGGCATGAGTTACGTGATGCCACACTCGTACACGGCTACGTCTAGCATCATGCCCCCGGAATCAAAGCAAGGCGGTGGCGGCTTGTCATCATTGTTGCAGGGTGCGCCAATTGCCGTCGGCCTGGGCGGGGCAGACAACAAGACGTCGATGCTCTTTGCCGAGATCCTGCAGTCAAGGACAATGCTTGAGCGGATCATTGATACGCTTGACCTTCGTGAGCACCCGCTCTTTGCCGATCTGAAGGACTACGAGCTTCGTGAGCTGCTGAAGTCGGACATCACGCTTGACACGAAGAAGACCGGAGCCGTTATCATCGACGTCGAAGTGTCGACGGGGTGGCTACCGTTCTGGAACAAAAAGGACCTGGCCGCAAAGGCTGCAGCGGATATCGCCAATGCATGTTGCGATCAGCTCAATCTGATGAGTCGTGAAAAAAGTGTCTCACAGGCGCGCAAGACACGTCTGTACATTGAGCGCGTGATGGCGACCAACAAAGCGGCGATCGACTCCATGCAGTCCATCATGCAGGACTTTCAGCAGTCGAGTAAGGTTGTGGCACTCGAAGAACAGCTTGCGGCAATGGCCGAAAACGCCAGCATGGTCGGCGCAGCCCTTGCACAGGCCGAGATCGAGCTGGCCCTGGTTCGCCAGGAGTTCCAGCCGTCGTCAACACAGGTGTCGCTGATCCAGACTAAGGTCGACCGCCTGCGCGACCAGTACGCCAAGGTCCAGAGCGGGGGACTCGTGCAGACCGACGGCTTCAGTATCCCCATGGACAAGATTCCGGCACTATCGCGGACCTATCTCAACCTGACCCGCGATCTGAAGATCAAGGAACAGATCAACGTCTATCTCGAGACGCAGCGACTGCAGGAGATGATCCAGGAGGAAAAGGATACGCCGGCGGCCGTGATGCTTGATGTTGCGAAGCCACCCGAGAAGCGCACGTCACCGTCGCGAATCATCATGCTGGTGCTGGCTTGGCTTGTATGCACCCTGGGCTTTGCGATGGGTGTGCCCGCGCGCGATGCATTGCGCGCTCGTCAGGTCCTCTGACACTCCAAATGCCGCCGCTGCTGAAACGCGGTCATCCCAAGAACTTGTTGGACTCCTTGCGAATCTCTTCGGCCAGCCTGTGCAGCAAAGCATTCGATGAAGCGTCTGCGATCGGTAGATAGCGCTCGCGCGTATTGCGAACGTACACGTGTGGATTGCGCTTTACATTGAAGTTCAGACAGCGGAAGTTGTCAAGACGAGACGCAAGTTTGATCACCATGGCATCTTCGCTAGCTATGCGTAGGCCCTCTGCGTGGGCCAAATCGACACCATCGGGGTCTTGCCTGGCCTTATCAAGATTCTTTGTCAGTGTATCGACGAGATAGGCAACGTATGAGCCGAAGTTGAATTCGAGTACGGCACGGGTGATCGTCTTTGAGTCCTCTAGCACATCCTGCAGCAGTGCCGCAATGAGCAGGTCGGCATCGAATAGGCCGAGTTCGTCCATCAGGATCTTTGCTACGCGTGTTGCATGATGGTAGAACGGCGTTCCATCGTTCCGCAGCTGATGCTCATGCACGGCACGACCCATCTCGTAGGCATCCATCACGCGCGTCACGTCAAGCGGATCAGCGTGAACGGACAGTCTGGCCTCGAGCTCCCCGTAACTCAGGTAGGTCGTGTTATATGTGGGATCGTCATTCGCGAACATAGCCTTATCGCTTCGTTGCGGTCATGAGGTCTCGAGCACTATCGATCGCTGCGTCGGTGACGGCGACACCGCTCATCAGTCGCGCAACCTCCAGCACGGCATCGTCACCGTAGATCCGTTCTGCAGACACCGTCGTTGACGAGCCCTCAACCTGTTTTGATACCCGAATCACGTGATCAGCAAGTGAAGCGATCTGGGGTAGGTGTGTGATGCAGAGGATCTGGTGCTGTGTGGAGAGGTCCTTCATCACTTCCCCAACATGTCGGGCTACCTTTCCACTGATACCGGTGTCGATCTCATCAAATACCATTGTGCCGATGGCCCCACGCACAGCCATCGCACGCTTGATGGCAAGCATCACCCGAGACAATTCGCCACCGGAGGCAACCTTCGTCAGGGGGCGAGGCGATTCACCGGCATTGCCGGTGAACAACACTTCTATCTCATCGATGCCCGATGATCGTAGTTCACCGGTCGCATGGGTGATCTCGACCCGGGCAGAAGGCATTCCCATGTCGTGCAGTGCCGTTGTTACGGATGCAGTCAGCGTTGGTACAACGGCTTTTCTTGCCTTGCTGAGTGCCGCGGCGGCTGCCTTTGCGGTTTTCATACAGTCCGACATCGCTTGGTGCGCAGCCTCGAGCGCCTCGTCGAGATGTTCTACGGCATTCACGGCAGAGGCCAAGCGCTCCTGCGTTGCTCGGGCTTCCTGCAACGACCCGTACTTCCGGATCAGTCGCTGCAGCAACATCAGCCTTGTACGAAGGTCTTCGATGCGCTCGGCTGAAAAATCTTCGGGGTCGGCCAAGGGTGCAGCTGACTGGGCGGCCTCGCGACAAAGTGTCATCGCTGCTTCCAATTCATCGCGGAAGCGTGCCAGTTCAGGCGCAAGCGACGTCAGTGCATCCACCTGGCGAAGGGCCGTTGACAGGCGATCGTAGGCTGTATCCGTTCCGGTGTAGAGAGCCTCGCGAAGTGCCGTCGCAGCGGTCACGACGTGCTCTGATGATTCTGCGCGACGGAGCTCGGCAATGATCTGCTCATCTTCGTCTGGCTTCGGGCCCACGGACGTCAGTTCTTCCAGCTGAAACGTCATTCGATGCTTATCGGCATCGGCTGTCTCCGCGCGTTCACGGAGATCACGAAGGGTGCTTTGGGCGGTTGCAAGGTCTCGCCAGGCCGATGTCATCGACCCAATATGGCGGGCAAGTCCACCGACGGCATCGACGATACTCAGGTGTCGTGATGCATGCAGAAGGCCGTGGGTATCATGCTGTCCGTGAAAGTCCATCAGCAGGGCTGCAAGCTGGCGTACGACGGCTGCTTGCGTTGGTGTGTCATTCACAAAACAACGCGAGGTGCCGGATGCTGTCAACTCTCGTCGGAACACGAGGTCATCGTGTTCCCACGACAGCTCGCATTCGGCGAGCAAGGCCTGAACGTCCGGTGCGGCCGTGCGAAACGTCGCCTCTACGACGGCCTTGCGAGCTCCGGTGCGGAGCTGGTCGGACGACATCCGTTCTCCCAGCGCGGCGGCCAATGCGTCGATGATGATGGACTTGCCCGCACCTGTCTCACCCAACAGCACGGTCATGCCGTCTGAAAACGAACATTCAACATGGTCGATCAGAGCGAATGCACGGATTGAGAGGTGGCGCAGCATGGTTATAGGATCACAGTCGTGTCAGGCGTGCCTGAAAGAGCTTGAATGCACCGAAGCCGACCAGAGCAAACAATGCGACACCGGCCAGGAGGTGGACCTCTTGGGCCACGACGACGACCGTGATAGCGATCAGGTACGTAGCGATCGCGATAGAGGCAATAAGCAGAGCGGCCATAAGGTTCCTCGGTTAAAGCACATGCGCCGCTGCAGCCGTCACGAAGGCGGCGTATCGACGCTGGAACGCAGGTAATTTATCGCTTGGCAGTCGCACGGCCAAGCGCACGCCTGCGTCAACTTCGTCGCGCAGCAGTACCTCGACCTCTGTGTAAAGATTCGAGAGCTCACGCATGTGGTCGTACGGGATAAGCAGGTGCTGGACGATCGACGTTTCTTCGAAACTCTCCTGCATACGCACGAGCAGCCGCTGCAGGTTGATGCCACGTTCGGCAGACACGAAGACACATCCGGGAAACTCCGATTCCAGATCCTGCATCAGCAGTCGGTCCTCAAGGGCATCGACCTTGTTGAAGGTCATCAGCATTGGGCGCTGCTCGACGCCAAGCTCCGTGAGAGTGCGATGCACGATATCGATATGCTCGTGTAAGTGGGGCGATGTAACGTCCACCACGTGAACGATCACGTCGGCTTCCATCGCCTCGGCAAGGGTCGACCGGAACGAGGCCACAAGCTGGGCCGGTAGTTTTCTGATGAAGCCTACGGTGTCGGACAGGAGTGCCCGCTGACCGCTGGGCAGCTCAAAGGCACGGACCGTCGTGTCCAGGGTGGCGAACAGTCGATCTTCAATGTACACATCGGCCGCCGTGATGGCCTTGAGCAGGCTGGATTTGCCGGCATTGGTATAGCCGACCAGGGCGAACCGGGGAAGTCCCTCGCGGGATCGACGTTGCACGGCGCGCTGCGTATCGATCTCCCGCAGCTTTTCCCGCAGCCGTTGGATGCGGATGCGGTACATCCGTCGGTCAGTTTCGATTTGCGTTTCGCCCGGACCCTTGGTGCCAACGCCGCCGAACTGCTTTGAGAGGTGGGTCCACATACGGGTCAGTCGAGGGAACAGGTACTCCAGTTGTGCCAATTCGACCTGGGTTCGAGCCTCGGAGCTCCGGGCGCGAGCGGCAAAAATGTCCAGGATGACTCCGGCGCGATCAAGAACCTTGACGTTGAATGCCTTTTCAAGATTTCGGACTTGGACCGGAGACAGATCGTCATCGAAGACGACCATGCTAGCACCCGTCTCTGTTACCAGTTCCGTTACCTCTTCAACCTTTCCCTTGCCGAGTGCCATGGCCACATCTGGGCGCTCACGTTCCTGCGTCACCCGGGTGGCAACATCTGCGCCGGCCGTGTCGAGAAGCAGGGCGAGCTCGTCAAGGTGCTCACGCACGACGTCCGGATCGCTGCCTTTGCGGACAACGGCGAGTATGATAGCTTGTTCTCGAGGCTTGATTCCAACGTCGTACATGCGTCACATAAAAATGGAGTGGACACAAATTTACGTCCGGATGAGGTCGGCATCCTTACGGTCATCTACCGCTAGCGTAGTTTCGCATCATGAACCGCCTGCTCATAGCATACATCCTCATGGTCAGCATAGCCCCCTTGGGCATGATGGCGCAGGACGATACTGGGCCCCAGCTGCCTATCGTGCTTGAGTTTGCGGATAGCCTTGTGGGTCGAGGAACGACGGAAACCGAAGAGCGGGCATTCCTTGGCAACGTACGGTTCCGGCAGGGAAATGTGACGGTACGGGCCGATAGGGCAGTGCAACACGTTGGAGCGAACCGCGTCGACCTTCTTGGCCGTGTGCGTGTGACCCAGGGAAGTCTGATGATCGAAGCACCATCGCTAACGTATGATGGCACAACGAACAT
>JAULYI010000224.1:0-9155 GCA_032117915.1 Kapaibacterium sp. (SeqCode)
AAAGACGTCCGCCGTGAATGGCGGCCTCGCGGGGTCCATCGTATCCGCTGGTGCCTGTGCTGATGCGGCTTGTGATGCTGCGTGTTTCCAGGTTGACGATCACGACCTCGTGTGAGCCGTTCATGACTACGTAGGCCGTATTGCCGTCAACCACGAAGTGGTTGGGGGTGCCGCCAGTACAGAGCACTGCCGACGTCCATGTCGTACCGCTGCGCTGCGCCAGTGCCAACGTACCGTCCGACGCGCCGAAGTTGCCCTCGGAGAGTACCAGCACGGTAGAGTCGTTCAGCGGCTTCGTCATCTGTACGTTCACGCCTGCGTCGATCTGCATGGGCATGGGCAGGCCTGTGAACGCATGCACAAACCGCACAACGCCGGGATCGGTATATCCCTTGCGCGTAGATACCAGCAGCGTCGTGTCGTTCATCAACGACAACGCAACGCCCCCTTCACTCCAGCCTTCACGCACTAATGGGACCATGAAGGCCGTGTTCAGGGCGTACAGACTGTCACCCGCGATCACATACATCAACTCGTTGACGGAATCGATAGCCGGGCGCGACGTATAGACGTTGCCCCATGGGAAGACAAAAGAACCGTTGTCCAGTCCGTCGCGATTGAACCGATGCCATACTGCTACGGTATCACCGGCATCCTGTGTGCCGTTAAAATTCACGTCAACAGCACGCGTAAGCACATGCACCCAGAACCGGTCGGGTACAATAGCCACAGGCTGCGGAGACGTTGGTAGGGGGCCTTGAGCATACAAGGCCAGGGACGTTGCCAGCATGGCAACGACGGTGCATGCGCGCATACGCATGGTGGTACTCCGATGACCCGCTGTTCAGCGCAGCGGTGCGGCATCTGTGCCGCAAATGGTAAAAACGGTCACAAGGTATTCCGGCTTCGGCTTCATTCTTCCCATCCGTCTTCCCAGACATGCTGTCCAGTGACTGTTGCTCGCCTCTGACCGCGAACCAACGTGGATGGGTCGTCTGCCGTTACGGCGGCGCGACCGCGCGGGAATTACACCCGACTTCCCTTGTGGCTGCGAAGATAGCTGTTCTATCTTTGCCGCATGGCATCACGCAGCATCCTGTATCTGATAAGCTGGCTTTCAACAGTCAGTGCCGGCCTTGCCGGGGCGCTCTTCAGTACCTACCTGCCGGACATCGTGGCAGACATCGTGGGGTCGACCGACCGCGCGGACATCGCCCGTGTAGGATCCTGGGCCGGTGGGGCCTTCCTGCTTGGCTGGGCCATCGGGGCCGTAGGCATGGGGGCGCTGGCCGACCGTATTGGTCGCAAGCGTACGCTCTTCCTTGGTACGCTCACGTGCGCGCTTGGCGTCCTCGGAACGGCCTTCGTGCAGTCGCTGCCCATGCTCGTGCTGCTGCGCATTGCCACCGGCGTTGGTGCCGGTACCACAGTGCTGCTTACGGCTGTGATGGTGAGCGAGGCGTGGGCAACCGGAGACCGGGCCAAGATGATCGGTCTGCTGATCAACGCCTTCCCGGGCGGCCTGATCGTCGCCGGCATGATCGCCGGCGCACAGCCGGACTTCCGCATGGCGTACATGATGAGCAGCGTTATGCTTCTTCTGCCCGTAGCCGTATGGTTCTTTGTGCCGGAGAGTGCGTGGTGGCAACGTAGCGGTGATATGCATGCCGAACGGCATATCGCACGCGAGCGGCTCTTCAGCGCCGATCACCGCAAGGACCTCCTTGTTGGTCTTACGCTCTACGGCTCCATGCTGGTTGGCCTGTGGGCTGTCTTTGTATGGGGGCCAACCTGGGTGGGGACGCTGGGTGATATCAAGGATGCCCAGGGCCATCGCGCCCTTACAAACGTCATGCTTGGCCTGGGCAGCATGCTCGGAGGCATCATCAGCGGTCCGCTGAACAATGCCGTCGGACGTCGCAAGGCAGCAATGTTGGGCTACGTTGGCTGTATCGTGTTGTCGTTGGCCACCTTCGTGCCTACACATCAACCGGGAGCCGTGCTATTCGGACTGATCCTTGTGCTGTCAATATGCATCGGCATTAACCAGGGTGTGCTATCGACGTACATCCCCGAGCTGTTCCCTACGCTGATCCGTGCCGCTGCTGCAGGGTTGTGCTTTAACGTCGGGCGTATCATAACCACCGTTACGGTCTTCTTCGTTGGCCTGCTGATACCGCTGCTTGGCGGCTACAACAATGCCATCCTGACGTTCGCACTGGCCTACGTTGTGGGCCTGCTGACGCTGCATGCTGCTCGTGAGACGCGGGGAATCATGCTTCCCGAGTAACCTGCCAAACGCGCATGCCCAGCTCCGTTGCCGCTGCACAGTTTGCTGATGAATCATCGATTAGCAGCGTACGCGTCGGAGTAACACCCATTGTTGACGTCACATGCAGGAATGCATGGGGGTCAGGTTTGCGTAGCCCGATCTCGCACGAATAGAACGCATGCTCCACGTGCTCCAGTATGGGTTGCATGTGGGGCAGTGCATGACGCAGGTGCGGATAGCTGATGTTGGACAAGAGGACGACCGGACGTTGGGCACGTACAGAGGCTATCCACTCGACCGCATCGGCGAATGGACCGATGAGAATGGCGCACCAAGCTGACTCGATGTCGGCATCGGAACAGGTGAACCCGAATCGTTGCCGCAGTTGCCGGTAGAATGCCTCGTCCGAAATCTCGCCACGGTCCACCCGTACGAAGGCGTCATCCTGCACGTCCACGCCAAAGGCAATCGCTTCGCCGTTATACCCGGGCAGTGCGGCAAGCGCTGTGCGGGTCCGCTCAAAGTCGATGTTATACAACACACCGCCCAGGTCGAAAATGACAAGGTCGATGTCGGTCAGTAGTTGAAGTACATCCATCGGTCATCGACGATCGTCGAGCGTTGCTCGACAGTGTACAGATAGTTCTGCCATGCAGCTTCGCGGTAGATCTCCGTCATGTCGCGGCCGCTCTCCGACATTAGCCATGTGTTGAAGCCGTTGGGGTCTTCCTTGGTCATCGACTGAATGTTGACCACGTACCAACCGCGGTCACCCATGACGGGACCGAGGATTCCGGCAACGGACGTATTGTACACTGCCTTGGCAAGGGCGGCATCCATCGTGGCGCTGCCGATCGTGCCGGCACGCTCGATGCTCACGTCGCGCTGTACGTCCATACCGGGAAGTTGCTCGGCGATCATCAGTAGACCGTCATCAAGGCGCGTACAGAGGGCCTTCATGGATGCTGCGGCCTTGGCTCTGTCCAGACATGCACGGTCACGCAGGGCATCGGTGCGGACTTCGTCACGGACCTTGTCGAAGGGGATAGCTCCGGCGTCCACGGAGTCGGCCACCACGGCGATCACGATATGCTGGTCGGATGTTTCCACGGGGTCGCAGGCTTCGCCCACCTGTGCGTTGAAGGCCATGTCCACGATCTTGTACGACCCGCGGATCGAATCAGCATCGGTCAGCCAACGGGTTACGGTCAGCACGGCATTGTGCTGCTTGGCTACCTCGCCCAGCTCTGCTCCTCCGTCGTACATGCTAACGGCCGCCTGGACTGCACGCATGATACTGTCCTTGCGCTGTGGGGCCATCTGGGTGGGCATGCGTAGCATGCGGACGCTGATCGTGGGGCGCTGCTTTGTAGCAGCCTGATCAAGGATGACGTAGTAGGACTGTCCACCGATGAAGATCGGGCCGAACATGTCACCTTCGCGGTGCGTTGCTGCGGCCGCATAGATCGCACCAAGCTCTGTGTCGCTTTCGGCGATCACGGCTTCGCGAACGCCGGCCTGTTTGCTAAAGCCGTCAACAATGCCCTTGCGGATTTGGGGCGATGCCTTCTTCCACATCTCCGTCATCCGCTTGTTGATCTCAAGGAAGTCCAGAGAGTCCTTTGCCGTTGGCTTCAGCGAGAACGTAAGCAGTGCAAGTTTCCGCATCGGACGCTTGGCCGTGTAGCGATCGGTCTCACGCGTGTACCATGAGCGCAGCTCGAGATCTGATGGCTCCGTTGTGGACGAGGCGCAGGGCAGGTATACTACGTCAGCTGTGCATGACGACGACACCTCGGCATACGTGCGGCGTAGTGCCGTGGTGTCAAGTGCCAGACTGTCGAGTACGGCGTTGCGAAGTCGCTGCTCAAGCATGACACCTTGAACCTGCGCGCGAAGCTCGTTCATCGTCTGCCGGAGCTCTGTGGCCTGCATCTTGATCTCGGAGACAGATGCCTTGGGGTTGCGGGCGCGCAGCAGGGAATCAGGATTCGTCAACGTTGCCTTCAGCACGTTCGGCAGGAACTTCCCTTTCTCATCCGCAAAGCCTTGTCGTACGAAGGTCGGCGGATCGGTAAGCAGCAGATTGTCGACGTCCGTAGCAGTGACAACGATCTTTCGTGATGCTGCCGTCTGACGGACCAGAGCCTGGAGTACGGCATCGTTCCAGGCTCGTTCGATCACCTGAGCCTCGGTCGTGTTGCCGGCCATCGAGGCCAGCTCCAAGCGTCGGCCAACATCCTGTGAGAATGTCTCAAGCTTGATCGTATCATTGTTGACGGCTCCAACCATATAGGCGGAGCGTCGTTGTGCAGACATCACCGTTGTGGTGAGCAGCACGGCAAAAAGTACACGCATCATCATTCCGCAATTTAGGGTATGATCCAACGCAGAACCCTTCTCGCTACCCTTGCAGCCGCTGCCGGTTCGTCACTTCTTCCTTCGCGGATGCGTGCTTCACAGCCCCCTGCGGGTGGACCCGTAATCCTGTCGACGTGGGATCATGGCATTCCGGCGAATGCTGCAGCAATGGACGTGTTGAAGGCTGGAGGCACGGCGCTGGACGCTGCCGAGCGCGGCGTAATGGTCACCGAGGCCGACGTAACCAACCGCAGTGTCGGGTTGACGGGATATCCGGACCGTGACGGTATCGTCACACTCGACGCCTGCATCATGGACGGTGACGGACGTGCCGGCTCGGTCTCGTTCGTGCAAGGCATCAAGCACCCCGTTGCCTTGGCACGCAAGGTTATGGAGAACACACCGCATGTGATGATGGTAGGAAAAGGGGCAGAGCAGTACGCACGCGAACTGGGTATCGAGCAGCTGCCGAATGCGCTGCCGCCCGATGTGCAGAAGGCCTGGGACGATTGGAAGCGCACGGCGAAGTATCAGCCGGTGATCAACATCGAGAATCACGATACGATCGGTCTGGTGCTGATGGACGCCTCGGGCCGCATGGCCGGCGCTTGCACGACGAGCGGTCTTGCGTGGAAGATGCATGGTCGCGTGGGAGATTCGCCGATCATCGGTGCCGGACTCTACGTCGATAACGAAGTGGGAGCGGCCACATGCACCGGCGTTGGCGAGTATGTGCTGCGCACCCTTGCCTCATTCCTGGCCGTCGAGCGCATGCGCTTGGGTGACACTCCACAACAGGCTTGCGACGAGGCGATCCGTCGCATCAAGGCAAAGCATGCGGATGTGAGCAACGTGCAGGTAGGCATCCTTGCGATCGACAAACAGGGACGTCATGGTGCCGCAAGTATCCATGACGGGTTTACGTATGCGCTGCACAGGGATGGTGCTAACACGTTGTTCAAAGCCTGATACAGCAGATCTGTTCGACGTTTACGTGGAAAACCTTTGCTCTGGGTATCGGTCTGCCGTGGTATTATTGGACATCACGTACGCAACAACTGCGGTACTGTGTTCTCATCAACTCTTATGGAGACTACCATGACAAAGCAAGAACTCTATGAGGAGATGGTGCGCCTGTTCAACGAATTCCAGGCTGCCCACAACTCGAAGTTCAAGAAGGATGCCGCCGCAGCACGCAAGGCCGCAGGCAACCTCAAGAAGCTGATTACGCCCTACAACCAGGCATCGATCGCCGAGGGCAAGGATAAGTAAAAGGCTAGCCCCGGGCGTCAGCCCGGGGAGGGCGAAAAGGCTAGCCCCGGGCGTCAGCCCGGGGAGGGCGAAAAGGCTAGCCCCGGGCGTCAGCCCGGGAGGGCGAAAAGGCTAGCCCCGGGCGTCAGCCCGGGGCTCTTATCACCATACCACCTGGTACTGCATCACGACTTGGGTGCGGCGACTGCCTTCGACGAGATCGCCGAATGGTGATTCGGCCGTTGAGATGCCGTAGGTAGGACGGTTCTGGATATCCAGAGTGACCCTGCTACGCAGTCCGTCGAGCAGGAGCGAGCAGCCAAGGTTGTAGATGGCTGTTGTACGGCCTTCAAGGCGGTCGTATTGCGCCTGCGTGGTGCTGATGTAGGGCATAAGGCCGTGCGGGCCGACGGCTTTGGGGAAGTAGATGCCAAGATGCGAGTAGAATACGGTGCCCGTGCCGAACATCGGGAAGGCATTGCCCCATGACGGACCGTGCGTTGTGATCGGGTGGATGGCCGTACTGTCCAATCCGGTCTGATTTGCCGTGCCGGGATTCATCACGCCGTTGTAGCGAAGGTAGTTCCGACCGTAGTCATTCCTGAAGAGGCCGGCATAGGCGCTTACGGTTGTTCCGCTGCCGTTGATCGGGGAGTCGAACATGGATTCGACAGCCATGAGCAACATGTCCTCGAAGAGCGTATCAGCTCCAAGCGTACGCCACATGGCATTCGGCTGATGCATGAAGCCGGCGGCAATGTTGAACACACGGCGCTGGCCGTAATACGTGCCCGCCATGTTCGATACCTGGTGGGGCTCGTGATCCATAAACTGGTAGATGACGTAGGCCTGGCGCTGCAGGTGGTGTCCAACCTGGGCAAAGTTGGCAGCAGAGCCTAAGGGCTGCTGCGCGTTACCGTTTGTGGTTACAGGAAAGGGGTCCGAGAGCGCCAAGCGATAGTCGATCGGTCCGATCTGTCCGCGTGCGGTAAGACTGAGCTTTCGTCCAAAGATGTCGATCTGTTCGACCGTTGCCTGACCAAAGACAGGGATGTCGGCCGTCGGCATGGCGATCACCGCCGGCTGCGAGTAGCGACTCAAGCCGTTCACAAAGGCAAGACCTGCACCGAGTTTTAGCTCGTTGTTGTCCGTAACGCGATACTCCGCAAACACATCGTGAAAGAAGGCCTGGATCTTGCGGTTGCCGGACGAGGCGAAGTTGGTATTCATGTTGTTGAAGCCGTAATGCAGGAAGAGCGTCGTACGCTCATTGACCGTGCAAAACGCCTGAACCCGTGCTCGCCTGATGCCAAGGTCGAAGGTGTTATCGACCGGCATCCCCTGCTGCAAGGTTGCGGGATTGCTCTCGTTGAACCGCGCCCAGAACTGACCGAAGATCTGCAGCTTGATGGCTTTTGCGGTATCTGTGCCATCTTGCGCATGCAACGAACCGCTGAGCAGCAGTACGCACACTGTAGTGAAACCAACAAAGCCGATACGGGTTAGTTGCATGCAGGAAATTAGGAAGAAGCATGATCAAAGTTCGCCTTGCACTCCTCACGTTGCTCGTCGCCTGTGCGCCGGTCGAGCACGGCCGGGATCTTTCGGCAGATGCAGTCGCCGCCATGCTGAAGTCGGACACGTCCGCCATGCTGGTAGATGTGCGCACGCCTGAGGAGTATGCGGAAGGCCACCTTCGGAACAGCACGCTCATGGATTACTACCGAGCGGATATCCATGACCGACTGCGTTCGTTGCCAAAAGACCGATCGGTCGTGCTCTATTGCAGATCCGGACGTCGCAGTGCCGATGCAAAGCACTACCTTGATTCGCTCGGCTATACCCGCGTATTCAACATGCTTGGAGGCATTGTAGCATGGCAAGAGCACAACCATCCCGTAGAGCAATGACGCGAATCCTCATCATCTTGGTCTGCTGCATCGCCCCTTTCGTCGTCGGCTGTGAACAACAGCAACCGGCAGTAGAGAAGCATGTTGCTATCGCCGACTCGCTCTTTGTGCCGCCTGACACATCGACCATTCCGAAGAATGCAACGGGCGATCTTATTCGCTACGGACGCGAACTGCTGGTAAACTTCCCATACTATCTGGGCCCCAAGGGTAAGGTCGGCAAGTATGGGGGCAATGGTCTGGGCTGTCAGAACTGTCACCTTGAGGCCGGCACTCGGCCGTATGGCTTGAACTACTTCTCGGCGCATGCCAGGTATCCGCAGTACCGCTCGCGCGAGGGCAAGGTGCTGACGTTGGCCGACCGTGTGAACAACTGCGTAGAACGTCCGTTGAATGGCAGACCGCTGCCGCTCGACAGTAAAGAGATGGTAGCCATGGTCACGTACATGCAGTGGCTTGGTAAGGGCGTACCCGTTGGCGGCAACGTGCCGGGTGACCGGTTGAAGGACATTGTGTTGCCGGACCGACCGGCCGACCCACATAAGGGTAAACTGGTATATGATAAACACTGCGTGCGCTGCCATGGTGATGACGGCCAGGGTGTGCTTAAGGAGGATGGCATTGCCTACTTCTATCCACCGCTGTGGGGCAAGCTTTCCTATCAGCCCGGCTCGTCCATGCATCGCCTGATCAAGGCTGCCCAGTTCATCAAGTACAACATGCCACAGGACCTAGCACGGTGGGACAAGCCGGTGCTGACCGATGAGGAAGCGTATGATGTGGCCGCCTACGTCAACGACGACAAGCTGCATGAGCGCCCACAACCGAACCTCGATAGCGAGTATCCCGTCCTAAAAGAAAAACCGGTTGACTATTACTGGCCGCCGTATGCCGATGGATTCTCACCAGAGCAGCACAAATACGGCCCCTTCAAACCCATCATGGAATGGCGGAAGAAGAACGGTCATCCAACGGGATACTGACCGGCGTTAGCGAACGACGACAGCGTGATGCGTGAAGACGCGTCCAAGGTAATCATGCACGCGAACGATATACGTGCCCGGAGCAAGATGCTGCACGTTGATGGTGCGACGCGTGCCGGAGCACGACTCCTCGGAGACCAGCTCGCCTGTTGGCGAAAAGAGCTGCACAGCGCGAATGCCCGAGCCGAAGTTTACAAGCGTTAATGCATCGCTGGCCGGCTGTGGCATGATGCTCACGGGCGACGGCTGCTCGTCACGCGCAACGCCGGTCGTGAAGTCGATGATCTCGACAGACTGCGGTGACGTCACTGCTGCATCGGTATACTGCGCTTCGCGCGGCGTGATGCGGATGCGATAGTCTTTGCCTATGGGCGTAGA
>JAULYI010000225.1:0-25369 GCA_032117915.1 Kapaibacterium sp. (SeqCode)
CGATGGTCACGTCCGGCATCTTCCTGATCGCCCGTACCAACGTTCTCTTTGCGCTCTCTCCCACGACCATGGCTGTTGTTGCCGGTATCGGTATCACGACGGCGCTGTTCGCCGGCTTTGTCGGCCTAGTACAGAATGACATCAAGAAGGTGCTTGCTTACTCGACGGTGTCGCAGCTTGGCTTTATGTTCACCGCCCTTGGCGTTGGTGCATTCACGGCAGGCGTCTTCCACGTGATGACGCATGCCTTCTTCAAGGCCTTGTTGTTCCTTGGTTCCGGCTCCGTCATTCACGGTATGCACGAGGAGCAGGACATTCAGAAGATGGGTGGCCTGAAGAAGTACATGCCGATCACGTATCGGACCTTCCTGATCGGCACGCTTGCGATCTCCGGCATTCCGTTTCTGTCAGGCTTCTTCTCCAAGGACGAGATTCTCTGGTTTGCCTTCCTCAACGGTAGCCCCCTGCTATGGGGTGTCGGTGTTGCCGCAGCGTTCACCACGGCCTTCTACATGTGGCGACTGACGTCGCTCACGTTCGATGGTGAAGAGCGCTTTGATCATCACCACGTCCATCCGCACGAGTCACCGGCTACGATGACGATTCCGCTCATCGTACTGGCCGTGCTGTCCGTCTTCGGTGGTCTGCTGGGCGTACCGCACGTCCTCGGACATCCGCTGCACATCCCTAACCTGCTCGAGCACTGGCTTGAACCGATCTTTGCTGCGGGCACGTCCTTCCTGCCGAAGCATACCGGAGATCACACGTCCCTTGAGTTCACGCTGATGGCCATCTCGACGGCAGTTGCGATCACGGCGATCCTGGTCGCCAAGAGCATCTATGGCAAGGGCACGGACCGTGCCTCGGCCATCGCAGCGAAGTTTGGTGGCCTGCACAAGATGCTGTGGAACAAGTACTGGGTCGATGAGATCTACAACGCCATTGCCGTTGCCCCGATCCTGGCTGCATCGCGTGACTTCCTGTGGAAGATCTTCGACGTTATGATCATCGACGGCATCATCAACGGTTCGGCACGAACGGTCGAAGCCAGTGCCGGCGTCATCCGTCGGATGCAGTCGGGTGTGGCTCAGAATTACGCACTGATCATGATGATTGGCATTGTCACGCTGATCGGCATCGTTCTTTGGCCGCTGATGCGCTAACGGCGCATGTGCTTTACGGTATCCATCCACGCCGGTACACACGTCATCGAAACGGACGTAGGTGCAGTGTTCGATGATGCCGGCGCATACGCGCCCTACTACCACGTCAACGGCTTCGTCCACCCGGTGCTTCCCATCATAACCGGCGAGCGTCCGACGGCGATCGAAATGATGCAATGGGGCTTGGTGCCACGGTGGACGCGAGACGCTGCCGCAGCCGACGACATCCGATCGATGACACTGAACGCTCGTGCAGAGACGCTCTTTGAGAAGCCTTCGTTCCGCGATGCTGCTACCAAACGGCGTGCACTGCTGCCGGTGAACGGCTTCCTGGAGTGGCGTCATGACGGATCCCTGAAGCAGCCATACATGGTGCGATATCGTGACCACAGGCTGCTGACGCTTGGTTGTGTGTGGGACGAGTGGACGGATCGTGGAACCGGTGACATACGGCGTACGTTCTCCATCGCGACCACCGAAGCCAATGTCCTGATGTCATGGGTTCATAACGCCAAACAGCGCATGCCGGTGATCGTCCCCCCTTCGGCGCGACAATCGTGGCTCTCCGATATTGATCGAGACGAGATCACGCGCCTTATGAGGCCGCTCGACGAAGGACTGATCGAGGCCGTTCCGCTCGACAGGGCCGTTTCCAAGATCAAGATGAACACTGACCATTCCGAACTGCTGGTGCCGATAGGGCCGGCGCTTCTCGAAGCTCCCGAAGCATGATCCCACTGGTTCTGCTCCGTCTGACGATGCTTGCCTTCCTCATCGCCCCCTACCAACCGGGGTCGAAGGTTGTAACGGTAACGCTCGATGCGCTGGAGTCGCGATTTCGGAACGGACGTGATACGACATTTGTGGTGAACCTATGGGCTACATGGTGTAAGCCGTGTGTAGCGGAAGTGCCCTGGTTTGAAAACCTCCATCGACGCCCCGATTCACTGGCTCCACTGAAGGTGATCCTGGTGAGCCTTGACACACCCTCGGACATGCAGAACGTTCAGCGATTCGTGCAGCGGAAGGAGATCACGGCCGATGTTGTGGTGTTGAACGAAGGTAAACCACACAAGTGGATCGACCGCATTGATACAACGTGGAGTGGCGCCATACCGGCCACACTTATCGTCCGCAAGGCGGGTGGCCAACGCACGTTGTTCGAACAGGAATTCACGGACGAAACACTCCGAACGACAATTGGAACAGTACAGAGGATGAATCCATGATGATTCGCATACTGGTTGCCGCACTGGTAACCATGATGTGCATCGGCACAAGCACGGCATCAGACCTTCCCGATGGCGTAACGGTTGGTGACGTAGCACCGAATTTTTCACTCACAGGCGTCGATGGCAAAGCCTACGCGCTGGCCTCGCTCAAGGACATGAAGGGAGCCATCATCGTCTTCACCTGCAATCATTGTCCGTACTCGGTCAAGTACGAGGATCGGATCATCGCACTGCATGAGAAGTACCTACCACAGGGATTTCCCGTTATCGCCATCAATCCAAACGACACGACCATCGTACCTGAAGACGGCTATAGCAAGATGATCGAGCGTGCCGCGGAGAAGGGCTTTGCCTTTCCGTATCTGGTAGATCCAACACAGCAGACGGCCAAGGCATACGGCGCACGACGTACCCCACACGTCTTTGTCATCAGCAAGGTCAAGTCCAAGTACATCGTGCAGTACATCGGTTCCATCGATGATGAACCCAACGATCCGGCCGGTGTCGAACAGAAATTCGTCGAGGGTGCCGTCGACAATCTCCTGGCAGGCAAGACGCCGGAGCCCTCGTTCACGAAGGCCATCGGATGTACCATTAAGTGGACGAAGCCGTGACGATGGCCGGTACCCTGCACATCATCACCACACCGTTCCCACAGGACGCCACGGCGCTGGCCGCAGTTCGCGCTGCATTGGCCAATGCCGATGACATCATTTGTTGCGATGAGCATCAAGGGGCGATGCTCCTCCATTCCATTGCTATTGCTTCTCCCGTAACCGGACTGGATCAACGTCTGCCGGTCGCTGAGGTCGCTGCGATCGTACAGGCACTGCGCGACGGACATATGATCGCTGCACTCATTCGTGCAGACCACGCACGTGACGTGGACGTTATTCATGAACTCGCGGCAACCTGCCGCACCGAAGGTCTATCAGTCTTGCCAGAGCAAGAACCATCAATGCCAACACGAAAAGCACAACCCATAGAAGAACAAGCGGTAGCAACGAAGAAGCGCCGTACTACGAAGAAATCCATCGCAGACGCCACGGTCGCAACGGCTCCTGAAGAACCATTGCAGCAAGACGCTGCATCGGTGCCAGTGACGCCGAAGCGTCGGACGCGGAAGACGTCCGAGCCCGCCGCAGCCGTACCCGCTGTCGAGCCCGTAGCAGCCGTACCCGCTGTCGAGCCCGTAGCAGCAGCACCCATCGCAGAGCCTGCGACGGAGAAGCCTAAGCGTCGTACTCGGAAGGTAACAGTCGACGCTGTTGCCGATGAACCTCCTGTCGTTGCCGATCTCGCCGCTGAAGCATCCGAAGCTATCGCGACCGAGAAACCGAAGCGCACACGACGCATGACGAAGAAGGACGCCGCCGACGGTATCAACGACGGTAGCACCACAGCACCATCGAATGTACTGCCCGCTGAGCCGAGCGAACCTGCAGCGACACCGGAAGCCGATGCCGAGGATCCATCGACGGTACGCGTCGAAGCGCCGCAAGGTGAGACACAACGCGGTGACCGTCCGCAGGGCGAACGAGGACGATATCGCGACGATGGACGTGGCCGCCGCGGGCGGGACGGACGTCATTACCGTGACCAGCGTCCGGACCGACGCGATCAGCCGCCACGCGACGGCGATCGACGCGATCAGCAGCCACGTGATGGCTACCGACGCGATCAGCCGCCGCGCGACGCGGCGCAGCGCGGTGATCGTCCGCACAATAGACGTGATCGACATGACCGTCGTGACCAAGCTGGCAGGCGCGGCCAGTGGAATGATGCCAGGGACCGCAGCGACCAGCCGCGTCCGCAGGATCCATCACGGGCCCAGCCACAGCGGCAACAACCGTCGTACGACGAGCAGCAACCAATGTCGAACGAGACCATGTTCGGCTATCAAACGCCGAAGCGACGCGAGGCACGTCGGGGCGGAAGCCCGCAGTTCAGCGGCCAGCAGCCGCGGCACCGTGACCGCGATGACCGACGTGGCGACCGCGATGACCGACGTGGCGACCGCGATGACCGACGTGGCGACCGCGATGACCGACGTGGCGGTCGCGATGATCGTAGGGACGGACGTGGCGATCGGCGAGGTGGTCGCGATGAGCAGCGCGGCGGCGGCGATCAGCAGCAACGCCCGCAGGGTCAGCGCCCGCAGGGTCAACGCCCGCAGGGTCAGCGCCCGCAGGGTCAACGCCCGCAGGGTCAACGCCCGCAGGGTCAACGTCCGCAGGGTCAACGCCCGCAGGGTCAACGCCCGCAGGGTCAACGTCCGCAGGGGCAGCGCCCGCAGGGGCAGCGTCCGCAGGGGCAGCGTCCGCAAGGGCAGCCCCAAGGACAACCGCAGGGCGTGTCGTATGACGAGGTACAACCCCGTACTTCCGACGGAATGGTCCCGTCGCGCCGCGGGCCTGGCCAACGCGGTGGTGGCGCACGCGGCGGACAGCGTGCGGCAGGACCGGGAGGCCGTGGAGGTGGCCGCAATCAGGGGCAGCGTGGTAAAGGCAAGGGCAAGGGCATCGGTATGGTGTCGAAAAAGCGGGATGACCGTACGGATCGTCGCAGCAAGGTCTATACCTCGCAGATGTTCATCTACAAAGAAAATCTCGATGAGCGGAAACCAACGGAACGTACTTTGCGTACAAGGCGCAAGAACTCATCCGATGAATAGGAGCAATTCAATGCGATCACCTGTGTCTGCCATTGCGATGGCAACCATCATTGTTCTATCTGCTGCGTATTCCCTTCATGCGCAGACGGCCGACACCACGAAACCCGGCATCGACACCACATCCCTGTTCGACCTCGATATGGAGATGAACGTCGATCTTGCCAGCGGCACACCCTACGCCATGGCTTGGGGCGGCCAATCGATGCTGAACCGTGAAGGCATGCAAGCAGACATTGCATCGGTCACATCCGTCGGCCTGTCATTCGGCATGGAAAAGACCAGGAAGTCTGCCGTAGCCGAAGGTATTCGCCGGTTCAAGCGAGACGGTCTCTACGTTTGGCACGGTCTTGCTGCCGACACGGCAGGTACGACCAATGCCACGCTAGGCCTTTGGCGTTTCGGCTTCGAAGACATCAATGCCTGGGGCTATGCCAGTCAGGATTCGCCGTCGGGAATCTATTTCATCAGCGGGTCAAATCACGGATGGACCATCCTTGATGCTACTCGTACACCAGCACTGCCCGACGGACAGTATCTGACCGACTTCGGGTCTGCCGTGCGCTACGGCGAAACAATGCGTGCGGGCATCGACGTGCGCCTTGGTTCGGTTTCACTCAATGCCGCCTACACGTGGGATCAGGTGTATCCGCGCCACCTGTTTTGGAATTGGGTCGGCTCAGCCGCTATCGAGGGCATCGCTGATGGTCTTGTGAGCGCCTTCGTCAAGGCCGTTGGCAAGAGCTCGCCCAAGGCCGTCCCCGTTATGAACTTCCTGATGCGCAATGGTCTGGCCTATGGCTTCAAGACCCTGCGCAAGAACAACATGACGTGGCCCTTTGGTGCTGATACGTCACCGCTGAATATCGAAACGTATAGCGTTGGCGTAACCGTGTCGTTTTGATGGACCTTTATGGACGGTATGGACATGATGGACCACGACGCACATGATTGACCACGGATGGACATGATTGACCACGGATGATAGCTGGAACTGTGCGCCATCGGAGTTAGAACAAGGATGTACCGTGCATGTCCGGCAATCGTCCATCTTCCATCGTCCATCATGTCCATCCCATCCATCAATTGTCCATACCGTCCACAACGCAGCGCAGCAGGTCATCAAGGGTTTCGCGGCGTCGAATGACGCGTGCTATGCCGTTTTGCACCAGTACTTCGGGCGGGCGTAGCCGTGAGTTGTAATTCGATGCCATCGTAAAGCCATAGGCTCCGGCGTTCAGGAAGGCCAGGATGTCTCCTTCATGGACCTCTGCAAGTTTGCGGTCCCAGCCAAAGGTATCCGTCTCACAGATGTATCCTACGACGGTATAGATCCGAGGCGTACCATGAGGGGCACTGGCATTGACGATGTGGTGATAGGCATTGTAGAGCATCGGACGGATCAAGTGGTTCAGACCGGTGTCGATGCCGGCGAAGACGGTGGCCGTCGTCTGCTTGATCACGTTCACGCGCGCCAGGAAGGTCCCGGCCTCGCTCACTAAGAACTTCCCAGGTTCAAACCAGACCTCGATAGGATGCTCGCGATCAGCGTTGAACGCATTAATGCGTGCAGACAGCTTTGCCCCCAACTCCTCGATATCGGTTTGAATATCATCTGGTTTATAGGGCACTTTGAAGCCACTGCCGAAGTCCAGGAATCGCACCGACGGAAACAGCTCGGCTGTCTCTAGCAGGATCTCGGCTCCTTGAAGAAAGACATCCGCGTCGAGGATATCGGAACCCGTGTGCATGTGCAGTCCATTGACATGGATGCCTGCGGATGCGACAATGCGCTGGACGTGGCGAAGCTGATGAATGGAGATGCCGAATTTGCTGTCGATGTGTCCGGTACTGATACGCTCGTTACCGCCGGCCATAATGTGTGGATTCAAGCGTAGGCAGACGGGAACGCGCGAGCCATACTCATGACCAAAGCGCTCCAATACGCTGATGGTGTCGATGTTGATGTGCACTCCGAGATCAACAGCGTGACGTATCTCATCGAATGCCACCATGTTAGGCGTGAACAGGATCTCGTCGGGCAGAAACCCAACGTGCAGGCCAAGCTCAACCTCCTGAATAGACACGGCGTCGAGCCCTGCGCCGAGCTCGCGCATGTGTCTGAGGATGACGGGATTAGCCAGAGCTTTGCATGCATACTTGATGCGGACGGGCATGCTTCCAAACGCTGCCTTGAGACGTCCGACCTGTCGGGTGATGACATCTGCATCGTACACATAGACCGGAGTTCCTGTGAGCGATACAATATCCTCGACGGGGACGTTGCCGATGCAGTAACGTCCGTTGATGAGTTCCATGGGTTCTACTGCGATTATGTGGTACGGTTTGGGTGCGCTTTATAGCGCTCGATCTCAGAGGCGAGGCGTTTGATGACCATGCCGACGATCAGGGTATCGTCGATGTACCCGATAATGGGGATGAAGTCGGGTGTTGCATCCACTGGAAGCACGAAGTACAGAAACGCGCCCAGGATGATACCTCGTGATGCCCACGAAAGATGGAATGACGAGTCGCGAAGCATGCCGAACAGCAGTCGGATGTTGTGGATCAGCGTGCTTGCAGCATGGAGCTTTGATACGCTAGTAAGCTTCGCCTCTGTAGAAGCAGCAATACGTGCTTCATCCTCAGGTCGTACCTGGGATGTGATCCGGTCATACGTGTGATGCGCCGAGGCCTTCATTCCTTCTCGGCCGTTGAGCTACGCATGATAGCCCACGGAACGACGACGCAATAGCCCAGGACAAGAACCACTGGGGCAATGTCAAGAGCGAGTGGATTATCCCACGACGTGACGTTTCCCACGTAGAGGAGGATGAATCCAAGTACAATGACGCCGACGCCGATTCCGAGTCCGACGAAGTTCGACGATTTCCACGGGAAGGTCCATTCGACCTTCTTGGATGACGAGCGAAATGTTCGTTGTGCCATGCGGCAATCTACGAATTGATTGCACAGATAGTGTCTGTGGCGTTGATGCTACGCGTCGACATCATCCGCATATCGAGCGGCAAGGAAGGTGATCAGGTTGACTCCATGCTCGATGCCCAGCTTTCTGCGAATTCGCTCGCGATGCTTCTCGATGCTGCGTACGGAACAGTTCGAGAGTAAGGCAATGTCCTTTGACTGCATGGGAAGACGCAGGAAGGCACAAAGTCTGAGTTCTGCGGCTGTGATCGTTGGATAGTCACGGGCAAGTTTAGCTAGATAGTTGCCGTGAAAGACGTTGTAGCGGTGATTGAATGTTGACCACAGATCATCATCGTTCAAGGCCGCTTGTGCCGTTCGCTGCACAGTTGCCAGCCGGATCTTGATGTCGCCGTCGGTAGATTCGATCACATCTGATAAGGAAGTGAGTACCGACTTCAATGTTGCAACAAGACGAGTCTCCTGCAGCAGTAGCGAGCGGACGTACGGTTCGTCCGTGTGTGTGTGTGGGGGCATACGCGTACTCCTTATCGACATTTGTTATTGTTCTGCGACTGGAAGCTTGATACCATGAGCATCGGTGTTGAGATGACCGGCAGCGACAAGTTCACTGACAGCCGAACGCAGGGCAGTAATGGGACAACCGGTCAGTCGCTGAAGGATCGTTGTTGGCACGGCAGCGAGCATCAATGCATGGTCATTTGCACGGTACTCATCTGCAATAGCATGCAGCACGGACATGACGTGATCGCGCGTTGATGGTTGGTCAAGACAATCGGAGAGACGTCGCGCACTGTTGACGCGCTTCGACATGTCCGAAAGCGCAGCACTTGTGTATCGCCCGTCCTCGCGAGTTGCCCTTAGATACACCTCATAGGGTACCGTACGAAGCAGCAATTCACTAATAGCCATAGCCTCAACGGCATGCACATGGTCCGTGGTACCTACCCAACGAACGCCGACAAGCATGCCGGGATGACAAAGGCAGCTTACGTGTGTATGGCCGTCGTCATGACGCAGTTCAGCTACAATGCCAGACTCGATAACGAACACATGGCATACAGGGTCACCAACCTTGTATAGCGACCCACCTGTAGGTACAGATCTCCGGGATGACCTGGGAAACAGGTCAAACCAAGGCGATCGGTCAGTGCTAGTGCGGTCACGGTGCATGCGAGATACGCGATAATTGCTGATGCAACATCGCTGTTCCTTCGCCTGCGTTTCATGACAAACGTCAGTCGGCCTGAAGATTTGATCATCAGCCAACGCACGTGCCGTTACCTATCCCGTTAGTCGTCGATATTCGCTGCTCGGATGAGCGCCGGAACATTCTTCAGAAGGATCTTCCGACCTTCCGTGGCGATGATATGGTCGTGACGCAGATCAGAAAGCATGCGGATGACGCTCTCGGGAGCTGTGCCGACGATGTCGGCGATCTCTTCACGCGTTAGCTGCATGTTCAACGTCTCGCCATCGGCGAGAACGCCAAAGGTCTCGCGCAGCACAAGCAGCGCTTCGGCCACGCGCTCTCGCACGGTCTTCTGCGCGAGTTCAACAACTCGTCGCTCCGCTTCATCCAGTTCGTTGCTCATCAGCTGCATCATACGAAGTGCCATGTGCGGATTCTCGCGGATGGAGCGCGTGATGACGTCACGCGGGATAAAGCACACACGCGATGGCTCCACGGCAGTCGCCGTGGTGTGGTACGTTCGACCGGCAATGAGTGCGCCGTATCCCAGAACGTCGCCCGGTCCCGCAAACCGGATGATCTGCTCGCGTCCGTCGTGGCCTTCACGCGTGATCTTCACGTGTCCGCCGTGGACGCAGTACAGACCCTGCGGATGGTGGCCTAGTTGATAGAGGTGATCATTGCGATCATAGGCTCGGCAGGTCTTCGTTGCGTCGACCGTCTCGAGTTCCAATACTGTAAGCGATTCAAGCACAGAAGTTGCATGGCTCCCGCATTCTGCACAGGAGGGGACCGTAAACCCTGACATACCTTCTCCTCCGTTATAGCCTGATAGTAAAGCTTCGGAGCGTCACCATGTGGTGCGCTTGCTACAATGCAATGTACGGAGATCGCTTATGTCATTGATGACTCGAGCGTCGGGATACCAGATCGAGGTTGTTTACGGCACCTCGACCATCGAGGCATACGCACGGAGGGGAAACATGCCGTCGTCAATCTTGTACGACTCGTACGTTGGTTTCTCGGCCTGCAAGGAGACGTTCGAACACGATGGCCGATAGCGGTAGCATGGCTGTAAAGACGTAGGTCTGATACCGTGGCTGAACGTATGTAAGGCCAAATAGCAGCGTCAGCATGATACCAACCAGTGCTATCGGAAGAACACGTGTGAGAATCGTTCTATCATGTCTGATCCTTATCAGCAGAAGGAAGCCACCTGACACGATGAGCAGTGACGTTAACAACGTGGGAATGACATATCCCGGGTGCTGTGTGTTGGGATAGTACGGGTCGATCGTCCAGAGCATCAACATCTTCTTCAAACCAAGGCTGCACCAGTCCACAGGCGCAGCCCGGAGGTATGCCATGACTTCGTCGCGAAACACCGCATCAGCCTCGAGCTCGAACCGTGGGCCAACCACGATACTGTCAAGGCGATGGACGATCTGCGGAAACCGCTCACCTTCCCAGATCATCCAACCCTCGGCATCATAGCCGCTTCCCGAAGCGCGCTCATTGGCTCCTCGCCAGATCTCCCTCCAGGGATGTGTGATCACCGCCACCGGTTGTCCCAGCTGCAGGGTGTTCCGGATCGTCCAGGGGGCGATGACAGACACCATGAGCGACAGAGCGATGAGCGATGTCTTCCAACGTCGCTGAACTAGTGGCACGAGACACAGCAGGATGCCAACCACAAGGAATTCGCTTCGCATGAGCGTCAATACACCTGCGGCTGCGCCAAGCTGCCAGGCCCGTGCCGATTCCTGATAGACCCGTTGTGCTGCGTCCAACACAACGAGTGCCGTTGCGGCATACCACACAGCACCCGAAGGCGTTGCCGACGATAGTAACCCAGGAAGATAGATGATGGACAGAAGGCCAGCCAACGCAGCCGCCTGTTGCCGGGCAAATCGGCCGGCAATGCGGTAGATGAGCCAGGGAATGAGTGCGCCAACAACACACTGGATGATCAACCCAAGGTAGACGCCGGTCATACCCGGCCCAACCATGGCGAAGATGGCCGTGTAGAATGCCGGTACGAATGGCGGCATGAAGGCACTTGGATGCGGCGTTGGATCAGCCTCCCACAATGCAGCCCTTGCGGAGTCGGCCGGAGGGTATGGCCAGCGCATGTCAAAGCCGTGACCGGTGACGGCATTGCGGGCAATGATCAACTGCTCATACGATGTTGTCTCACGCATGGGCGATGCCAGCAACAGCGCAAGCCGAGCGACCAAGGTGAACACGACGGCAAAGCAGACGACGTTGCGTGGTGCTAGTGATCGAAGTACCGTCAAGAACGACTGCACGTGGGTACTCCTACCGTCTAGGCGTTGCGACGACGATGTGCCAGCATGCCCAGCAGGACGATGCCGAGAAACAGTCCAACGCCGACCACGGCGGCCTGTCGATCGAAGAGGAAGATGTTCAGCGCCGTGAACACGCAGGAAAGGATGAAGATCGCCGCAGCGGCATGTGTCGTGGCCTTGAGCTTACGCGAACCAAGCCAGTACACCGTTGCAGCACCACAGGCAAGACCGATGGCGTCAATGAAGATGGTGTAGTTGAGGATCGTCTCGAAGGTCTTTCCAAGGTACACACTAGCAATGCTGAGCAGCGTGAAGAACAGCAATGCCCCATGCTGCACGCCTTTTGTATTGACAGACGAGGCGAGTGAACGCGGAAGGACGCCGTCAGCAGCCATGGCTTGGATCACGCGTGGATTTGAGAGCATGGCCACGTTGACGTACCCGAATACGGAGATAACCAGCACGGCAGACAGAAGGGTCGATCCTGCCGGACCGAACATGCGATCGACGACGATCGCTGCAATAGACTGTGAGTTGGCTAGGGTCTGGAAGCCAAGGACATGGACATAGGCCATGTTGGCAAGAAGGTAGATGCCCGTGATGATAACAACACCGAGCACAATGGCCACTGGCATGCGGCGCTCGCTGTTGCGGATCTCACCGCCGAAATTGATGGTGGACTGATAGCCGCCATAGGTGAAGGAAACCGCGATGAGCGCCATGCCGAACGACTCCCACAGACTCTTCTCCGGCGCTGCCGCTCCCACTGCCTCGGCAACAGCAGGTTCAACAACGAATAAGGCCGCGATGATACATCCAAGCATGAGCAGCTTGATGCCGATCAATACATTCTGCACCGTGGCACTGGTGCGAAGGCCCAGAAGATTCAGTCCATACAGCGCTGCGATCATGACCGTTGCCGTGAGACTTGTGGGTACGCCCGGAAGCCATCCCACAATGTACTCGGACCCGATGATGGCAACACCGGCGGCCGATGCGGCATTGGATACAAGGATGATGATGTTGACGGCAAAGGCAACCACTGGGTGGTAGGCCGACGCGAAGATGCGATAGTAGGCACCGGTCACCGGCATCGCACGACCGATCGCCGCAAAGGTCAGCGCTCCACAGACGGCGATCACGCCACCCGTGATCCACGCCAGGTAGAACAGCGCTTCGTCGCCGGACCGCTGCGCGACAGTCGCCGGAGCCCGGAAGATGCCCATGCCGATGACCAGGCTTATCACAAGCATGATCACGTCGAACATGTTGAGCTGTACACGCGGTGCAGTGGTCTTATCCATGGCGGAAAATAGCCACGTATCGAGAAATGTCGCCGATGTAAGGAAATCACCGTTATTGGTTTCTAGCAGCGTTCCGACATCGATATCCAAGGTATACTCCATGGTTTCGCTGCACCGCATCATCGCCTGCTGCATTGTCAGCATTGCTGCCGTCACATTGTCTGCCCAGATCCATCCGGCGATCACCTCGTGGATGATCAACACGACCGGCATTACCGGACGGCATTACGTGCGCGGGAATCAGACGCCTATCGTCGATACCTACCTGGCCAATGTCAGCACGGTCCAGTATTCTGACAACAACACCTACGTGCGTGCCAATGGTATCCCGGCGTATGTGATCGGACCCTACCTGGACGGTAATCCGTCAACGGCTGTGGGCCGTAACTACCTGTTTCGTATCCCGCTGAATCCGCAGGTAGAGACCGGAACGAAGACCACTGTAGGACTTGGCCACGTTGCCGTGCTCATCAACGGCGTGCCGATCTACAACTATGCGGACGCGCGGTCGTACAACAACCAAAACATTTGGCATCAGAACGCCATTGTGTTTGAGCGTGCCGGTTTTGACTGTGCGAAAGGACATCCGGCGCCGATCCAGACAGGACCGCCCGGACAAGGTCAGGGGGCGGCGCAAGGACAGTATCATCACCACCAGGACCCCTCGGCGTTCAACATCGCCAAGGTCGAGATGTCGGACGTGTGCGACATGTACCTTGCCGATGGCCTGTACGTTCCGGACTCGACCAAGCATGGACCCCTGATCGGCTACTCGTTTGACGGCTATCCCATCTACGGGGCGTATGGTTGGGTAGAGGTCAACGGTAGTAAGGTCGTGAAGCGTATAACGCCAAGCTACCGACTACGAACCATCACGGCACGCACGTCGCTTGCCGACGGTACGCCGCTTGACGCGGCCAAGCATGGCCCCTCACTTACCACCGCAGTCCTCGGTTCGTATGCCGAAGACTACGAGTTCGCTGAGGGATCTGGTGATCTGGACGCGCATAATGGTCGGTTCTGTGTCACTCCGGAGTATCCGAATGGTACCTATGCATACTTCGCAACGATCGATGCCGACGGGAACTCCGTGTATCCGTACGTGATCGGCCCGACGTACTACGGCAAGGTTGCTACGGACAACTTCGCTGTACGAGGTCCGAATGCAAGTCCAACAGCTGTGACGATCATTGAGTCGGTGCAGACGTATGTACCCAAGACGAACGAGTCGACAGTAACGATCACCTCAACGGCTGTGCTTACGGGCAAGGAGGGTGTTCCATACACATACACCGTAACGGCCGAGAATAGTGTAAAGGCCGCGATGGTCTTTGGTCTGCTCTCGGGTCCCCAGGGTATGACGATCGACTCTGTAAGGGGCCTGCTGACGTGGGCATCTCCTGTTGTTGGCACGCATTCGGTGAGTATTGGTGCGACGATCGTTGTCGATGGCAAGCCCCATGCGGCCAAGCAGACTTACTCGCTCGTCATTCTGAGCAATGCACCGCTCACGATCAACTTCTTATCGACGCCGGTCCTTGTCGGCTACGAGGGAACGCCGTATTCCTATCGTGTCCGTGTACGGGCATCAGATACCACCCGCCAGGTAATGCTCGGCCTGGGGGATGGTGCGCCCCAGGGCATGACGCTTGCCATGCGTACGCTGGGCTGGCAAGCGCCCGTGAAGGGAACGTATCAGCTCACGATCAATGCAACGGTGCAAGGTGATACGGTGACGGTACAGCAGTCGTTCACCCTGGAGATCAAGGCCGATACGACAACGTCGGTCGATGAAGAACGTGCGCTCTCCTCTATAACGATCTATCCGAATCCGGCCGCAGATATGCTGGTGGTGCAGGTCACGGATCCGATGACAGTATCAGCAACGGTCGAGCTCGTCGATCTCCATGGACGGATCATGCGCCAGGCGATCATCAACCAGGGTAGCACCATGTGCTTTCTTGACGTGCAAACACTCTACGCAGGATCCTATTTTGCCCGCATCACCAGAGCCGGTTCAAGCATTCATCTGCCTGTCGTCATCGGTGATTGACGATCGCAAGTAATGATGCTACGAAGTGCCGTCCTGCTTGTAGGCATCGTCGCCATTGCGACCGGTGTTGTGTCCGCGCAGCACACAGTGCTCAAAACAGTGCAGATCGTGTTTCATCCGCGCTGCGGGAATGCTCCGCTGCGATTCGATACGTCGCAGTATCGTACGGTTTCCGGCCCTAAGGTCACGGTCAGCATGCTCAAGTTCTATGTCACGGACCTTGCCTTGCACCCTGTGCACGGAGACACCCTTCGCATACCCGGTCACTACCTGGTCGATTGTACGGATGACGAACGCATGAGCATTCGTGCGAGCGTACCATACAACGCATTGGGCCTGTATTCCGGATTATCATTCCGCATTGGCGTTGACAGTGTGGTCAATGAGCTCGGACCCAGCGCGGGCGATCTAGATCCGATCAATGGGATGTATTGGACATGGAGTACGGGCTATGTCTTCTGCAAGCTTGAAGGGACCGTGGAGCATGGCTCTGCTCCTAAACGTGTCTATGAAATTCATATCGGTGGCTACAAAACCCCCTACAACAACACGATGCTGGTGAATGGGGCAATGGCCCAACCTGTAGATGTAGCCTCGCCATCGGCTCGGATCGACATCGACGTCAACGTCGATGCGTTCTTCGATGCCAATCCACCGTTCAACATCGTAGCGCGGCCGAGCGTGACCGATGCGCGGCAGGCCACAGACGTTGCACCAAGAATACCGGAGATGTTCCGTGTCCGGTAACCACGTAGGGGCGCTACTTTGTGGCGTTGCACTTTGTGTTGTTGCCGTCATCGCTCGTACGATAGACCGACCCGACACGATGCGCATTCCGCAACCGCCGGGGTTCCCACCGCGTGTGTATCAGGGTACTGTCGATGCCAATGACACAGCACTGGCAAGCCTTGGCGCTGTGCTCTTCGAAGATCCCATCCTATCTGTCGACAGTACGATCAGCTGTGAGACCTGTCATCAGCCGTTCGCGGCCTTTGCCCATGTCGATCATGCCGTGAGTCATGGCGTAGAAGGACGTATCGGACGACGGAACGTGCCTTCGCTGCAAAACCTTGCCTGGCAAACATCCTTCATGTGGGACGGCTCCATCGTCAACCTCGATATGCAGTCGCTCAGCCCCATCACCGGTCACGACGAGATGGCCGAGAACCTCGATCATCTCGTGCGGAAGCTTGCAGCGCATCCCACGTATCCCGGGATGTTCCGCCGTGCCTTCGGCACCGACAGCGTGAGCATCCCGCGTCTGTTGCGCGCCTTGGGACGGTTCGTAGCCGGACTTGTATCGGCGAACTCGCGGTATGACCGTGCGATGGCCGGTACGGATACGCTCGCCGAGAATGAGCGTCACGGGCTACAACTGTTCCGCCAACAATGTGCTACGTGTCATTCGGAACCCCTCTTCACGAACAACGATTTCGCCAGTAACGGACTGATGCCGGACCCGGTTTCGCCGGACAGTGGACGCTTCACCGTCACGCATGAGAACCGCGACCTGTTCTGCTTCCGCGTACCCACACTGCGGAACATCGCGCGTACCTATCCGTACATGCATGACGGACGGTTCAAAAAGCTTCGAGACGTGCTCGCACACTATGCTTCGCCGCAGATGCACGATCAGCATGCGGACCCACGCGTCCAAGCCATTGGGCTCCTGTCGGATATCGAGCGCAAGGACATTATCGCCTTCCTGCTTACGCTGACGGATGATGGTAGGTCTCGCTGAATCTCACAGGCCCAATGCCGGATCGGTCATGGTAGATTTGTGCATGCGCTTCGTACTCCTCACGTTTGTAATGCTGCTATGCAGCAGCGCCGTCATCGCCCAACCATGGGCAGGCCGCACCATGGCGTGGCACCGCAGTGGGGCACGGCCGTTCACAACGCCCGGGCCTACCGTGCTGGTGGATACGCTGGGTGCCGACCCCACAGGATCGCGCCCAAGTGACGCTGCCGTGGCCGCCGCACTCGATCAGGTGCGCGACGGTGGCACGGTTGTGTTCGGCGCCGGCAGCTACCTGCTGCGAACACCGGTCGTAGTGCCGTCAGGGACGACCATCCGAGGTGCAGGCGCTGATGGAACGACGATTCGCATGAGTGTCGGTGCGGGCATCGATCCCATCCGCATTCAGGGGTCGATGCTCAGGATGATCGTTCCGCTGAACACCCCGAGTGCCCGCGGCGATTCCGTGCTCGTGACGCCCTTCGGTGCCGAGGGCGGGGAACTCATGCTACGGCTGACCATGCAGGACTCCGATCTGGTGTTCAGCGACTGGGCGCGTGGCTCCGTCGGACAACTGTTGGAGGTGCGCTCGCGCCGTGGTGATTCACTACTGCTGAACACGCCATTACGGCTGGCCGTTGATACGGCCAGACAGCCCTACCTGGCCTTCATTCGGCCTGCCGAGCGCATCATGCTGCGCTGCTTCACGATCGAGCAGATGGATTCCTCGACGCAGCAGGTCGATAACATCAGCATCAGCCATGCACGCGACATCGTGATCGACGGTGTTCGCAGCCGGAAGACGAACTTCGGTCACATCGTCTTCGAGTCCTCCATGCACTGCACCGTCACGCGCTGCGATCTGGCCGAAAGCTACGGCTATGGTGGTGGGGGCCGCGGCTACGGAGTCGTACTCCAGTTTACCAGCGGTGACATCCGTGTCGAGGACAATGTGTTCCGTACGCTGCGACATAGCATGCTGTTGCAGGCAGGTGCCAACGGTAACGTGCTTGCCTACAATGCCTCTGATGCCCCTTATTGGGAATCATTTCCCTCAGACGCTGCCGGCGATCTCGTGCTTCATGGTAACTGGGTGTTTGCCAATCTTGCCGAGGGGAACGATGTGGCCCATGTCGTTATCGATAACTCACACGGTGCCAACGGTCACCACAATGCCTTCCTCCGCAATAGGGCCCGCGAGTACGGTCTGTTCATGGGAGCATCGCCGTATGCCGACAGCACGATGATTCTCGGTAACGAGATCACAAGCAGTAGTATCATCAAGGGTCTCTTTCTAACAGGGGGCAAGGGCTTACGCTCTGTAGGCAACTACGTCAAGAGCCGCCTCACGCCTGCCGCTGATACCACGCGTGTGCCCGCATCGTTCATCTATCGCCGTAAGCCAGCCATGTATGAGGGACGTAGCTGGCCACCTCACGGATCGGCATTGGTATCAGAGCGCGACACCATCCCTGCTCGCCGACGTCAGCTTGCCGGTATCAACACGTGTCCCTGCTCCGATGCCGGATTCACAAGCGTGCCGCATGAGTCCGCAACGGATACGCCCCCGGTAGCAACGTACAGTTTTGACCTTCGAGGTAGGATGCTGGATCCAGACGCTGGCGTCAAGCCCATCGTCACGCGCCGCATAGGCAACATCGAGTATCGGCTCGTGCCCTGACCTACAGTATCCTATCCCTAAGAAGTTTACGGACTAATGTTCAATCCCGTTGTCTGCCCCTGCTTACGCGTGTAGGTTCGTACCGGATCACACACCACCATCACCTGGAGACATCGTTATGACATCCGTAAAGGGTACGCTTTCGTTGATCGTTGGCATTGCCGTAGGGTTGTGCCTTGCCCCCTCAGATCTTTGGGCACAAGGCTGTGTTGCCGTTCGTGGCGGAGCCACGTGCAGTATGGGTGGTGGAAGCATGATCAACTTGAAGGAGGGTGCGTGGAATCTTACCACGGGGATTCGGTACTTCCAGTCGTACAAGCATTTCCGTGGTCCGCATGAAGAGACCTTCCGAGTGGAGCAGGGAACCGAGGTGATCAACAACACCACGTTCCTCGACATCAATGCGAACTACGGTATCACGGATCGGTTGTTTGCAACGGCCATTGTGCCGCTGGCTCACAACGACCGGTCATCCTTATACGAGCACGGTGGTAATCCGCGATTCGATGCCAATGGTGCGCTGATCGGCACGTGGGCAGGATCTCGTCATTGGACGTCGTCGGCCGGTCTTGGCGATGTGCGTCTGTCGCTTGGCTACTGGCTGTTCGAGCCCACCGAGCACGAATACAACTACGCTGTTTCTGTTGGCGTAAAGCTGCCTACCGGAGCATCGGACGTCACCGGAAACTTCTACAATCAGGGCACAAATCGTGACCAAGTTGTCGAAGGTGTTGTTGACCAGTCCATCCAGCTTGGCGACGGTGGTTGGGGGGCAACGTTCGACGTGCAAGGCGTGCATCCGTTGTCCGAAAGCATCACGCTGGTCACAAATCTCTCATACATGGCCAACGTCACCAACACGAATGGCGTACGCGTTCGCAGTGCTGCCGATACGTGGACGCTCGACTCGGCCGAGTTCACGAGTGCCGACCAGTTTGGTGCACGACTTGGTGCGTTTTACAGTTTCGGACATACCTGGAGCGCGTATCTCGGCGCTCGCGCCGAGGGTGTTCCTTCGAGTGACCTGATCGGTGACAGCCAAGGCTTCCGTCGTCCCGGCCATGCCGTATCGATCGAGCCCGGCATCAACTACATGAGCTCAGGCCTGAACATCTTCGCCAGCGTTCCCATCGCCGTCTATCGCGAGCGCACGCAGTCGCACCTCGACAAACTCCGTAGTGCCGCCCGCGGTACAGAGGTCATCGGCGACGCGGCCTTCGCCGACTTTTTGATCAACGTTGGTGTGACTGTGGCGTTGTAACCCACGCCATGCCAGCGACCACCGTAACGCCGATCACGTTCAGCCAAAGGAAGCTTACCACGTCGAACCACCAGCAGGTAAGCACGGCGGCTTCGGCGATGACGGCCGCCCAGAAGGTGGCAGTGCCGGTGGCCCGCTTTACGTAGAAGGCAACAAGAAAGATGCCAAGAATGGGGCCGTAGAATAAGCTGCCCAAGATGTTGACGGCCTCGATGAGTGAGCCCATGCGCGTGGCCAGCATGCTCATGGCAATGCCAAAGAGGCCCCAGCCCAACGTGTGCCATTGGGCTCGGCGGACGCCGGCAGTTGGATCATGCTTTTCGGACGGACGAAACAGGTCGTGCAGATCGACGACGCTTGCCGTGGCCAGCGAATGGAAGCCGGCGGAGATGCTGCCCCATGAGGCCAGGACGACGACGGCGAAGAGCAGGCCGACGAGACCGGCCGGCAGGGCCGTCCGAACGTAGTGAAGGAAGACATAGTTGGTGTCGTTCCGCTCCACGATCCCGGCATCTTTCAGGATGGTTCGATATTCGCCACGGAGAGTAGTGACCGTCGCATGCGCCTGCTTGTAGCGTTCCTCTGCGCCCGAAACGTTACTCAGTACGTCTTGCGCGGAAGCGTGCAACACGGCATTCGCGTCCGTCCACAGTCGCTCGATCTGCGCTGTGCGCGCAGCGTCGCGCATCCGTGCTTCGTCAACCACTCGCTCGTTGAAGAAGATCGGTGAGGGTACGACGGTGTACAGGGCCACAAGCAGGACGCCAAGGAAGAGGATGGCAAACTGCATGGGGATCTTGACGATGCCATTCACGAGCAGCCCAATGCGGCTCTCGCGTACGTCGCGGCCGGTAAGGAATCGGCCTACCTGACTCTGATCGGTGCCGAAATAGGACAAGGCCAGGAAGAAGCCACCGAACAGGCCGCTCCACAGGTTGTACTTGTCATCAAGGTCGAACGTGGTGGTGATCACATTCATCCGGCCGGCAAGGTCTGCCAGATGCACAGCGTCACCAAGGCCGATACCGGGCGGCAGCGTCTGCACAAGGTAGATGCCGGCCACGGCCATCGACGTAAGGATGATGCCGAACATCAGCGTCTGCGTGTGCGCTACGGACCGAGCACCGCCACGCATGGTGTAGAGCAGCAAGGCGCCGCCAACGAGGATGTTTGTCAGATAGATGTTCCACCCGAGCATGGTCGATACGATGATGCTTGGCGCATAAATGCTGATACCCGTGCTTACGCCACGCGACAGCAGGAAGAGCACGCTAGCGGCAATGCGCGTCTTCCGGTCAAATCGCTTCTCCAAGAACTCATAGGCCGTGTACACATTCTGCGCCCGGAACATGGGGATGAACGTGACGGCAATGACGATCATCGCCAGAGGCAGGCCGAAGTAGTATTGGACGAAGCGCATGCCGTCCGTGAAGGCCTGTCCGGGTGCAGACAGAAAGGTGATGGCGCTGGCCTGCGTTGCCATCACGCCCAGCAGAACAACGTACCAAGGCATCGACCGGTCTGCGCGCAAGTAGGCGTCGACCGTATGCTGGCCGCGTCCGCGCCACATACCGTATAGGATGATGCCAACGAGCGTTACGCCGAAGACGATCCAATCCGGCAGTGTCATCGACCGATACTCACCAAGTTTGCTAACAGCTTGATGCCTCCGGTAACGCCGGCAGGCACCTGCCGGAAGAGTGACAGGGCACAATAGACAAAATGCCCCTTGCCATGGCGCGCATACAGCAGCGATCCTGTGTGGTCCTGCTCTCCGGCATCATGCATCGACAGCAGCGCTTGGTACCGACTATCGTAGCCTTCCGGGAAATACAATCCACGCTCCTGCACCCAGCCCGTGAAGTCCGTCGCCGTGATCGTATTCGGTCGGCGCAGCAGCGGATGGTCCGGCACAAGGACCTTCACCTCGGCATCCTCTTCCGTCACCCGCGCTCTGGACAGCGGCAGCGGAAAGGGGCCAAGGGTCTTCGTTGCCATGTCCTGCGTTGTCATGTACTGCATGACGACGGTTCCACCCTGCTCGACGTAGCTCATGAGGGCCGGCATGAGGAACTTCATGGAGGGGCGGACGTTGATGGCGCGGATGCCAACAAGGACGGCATCGTATTGCAGCAGCCGTTCTGTCTTGAGCAGTGTCTCATCGTCGATCTCGTCGACGACCACACCCAGCGACCGCAAGAAGTCCGGCGTGTACTCGCCGGCTCCGGCCACGTAGGCGATGCGCTTCGCCGTGATCGCTATGGGGTCGGCGATAACTCGCACCTCTGCCGGCTGCGTGTACTGCAACGTTGGTATATGATCGTAGCTTATCGTGCGAACTTCGCGGTTGAACGACGTTGTCTGCCCCTCGGCGCCCACCTGCAGGGCTATCCGCAGGGTGGCCGTCGAAGCTCCGCGAACCGGCACCGTAATCAGCGTGTCGGTGGTTGCGCGCACGGTGATGCCATCGACGGCGGCAACCTCACGATCGCCGTCAAGCACGACTACGCGTGCGTCGCGCACCGCGCCATAGGCACGCAGGCGGGCACTGAGTATGGCTGTACCGTTTCGGGTCATGACGACCCGAGAAAGCGGCTCGATGCTGACTATGGGCACCACACGTAGCTCCTCGATCAGGTCGCCGCGCAGCGGGTCGAGCTTCTTGAAGCTCAGCGTGAGTGCCGTCGTGATCGTATCCGACCCGATGGCCAGCCGCAGGACAACGGGTAGCGACGCAGGTGTGACGGCCTCGCCGAGTAGTGCTTCGTTCGTGAGCGTGAAGAAGGCCTTGTTTGCATCCTTGGCAAGCCAGTAGGGCTCTGTTACGGCTGTACCGGCAGGCACGCGTGTAGGCACCTGAAGCGTGATCAGCGAGTCGTGTGGACACGGCACGCCGCTTCGCGTCGTGCCGTCGGGCCACTGCGCCAGCGCAAGGGTCACCGCGCGCTGCGCGCGCGTGGTAACCCGAAGGGTCGACGTCATGGTGTCGCCCGCCAGGGCCGTAGCCACAGGTACGGTCGCATCGGCCGTAAGACCGATGCAGGACAGGACGATCGCGTCGATCTCACGCAGCTTCTGGGTACGCCAGTAGGCGTCATCGACCGTGGCAATGGCACGCCGGATGCGCAGCAAGGCATCGACGGACCGATGCGGCTGGAGCATGTCGAACGTGGTGATGGCGGAGTCGATGGCGCTACCAATGTCGGGACGTCCCACGCGTGACCACGTGGTGTCAACACCGTCGAACAGGCTGCGCTGCGGTGCTTCGCCAACGAGCGTTCTGAAGTGTTCCGGCTGCACGCCCGGCGTCTGTGGCGTCCCTGCCCCCTGACTCTTATGCAGCGATCTGCTGATGCCGGCAAGCTCGCCATATCCCATACCGAGTAGGGGGTCGTACTCGCCAACTTGTAAGCGGAACATGTCATCGGCGATCGTACTGCGATTTCCGAACCGGAAGGCATTGAACAGCAGTCGCTTGGGTTTCCATGATGTCGCATCGGCCATACAGGCCTGCATGGCCTGTTCGGTGACGATGGCCGAGGCGCTGTGCTGGCCGTGACCGGCCATGGAATCTTTGGGGAAACGACAGATGACGACGTCCGGCCTGAGTCGGTTGATGATGCGCTTTACATCATCAACGAGTTTGGCATTGTCCCACTGACGGAAGGTCTCCTCGGGATTCTTCGAGAAGCCGAAGTCGATCGGCCGTGCGAAGTACTGCTCCGCACCGTCAAGGGCACGGGCAGCTAACAGTTCATGCGTGCGGATCAGACCGAGTGCCGCACCCTGTTCCCCACCAATGATGTTCTGTCCTCCGTCACCCCGCGTCAGCGACAGATAGCTCGTGCGGATATGACGTCCCCGGGCAAGCCACGACAGTAACCTTGTGTTCTCATCGTCGGGATGGGCCGCCACGTAGAGTACGGACGTCATCGTACGCAGCCGCAACAGATCACCGTAGATCTCGGCCGACGTTGCGGGACGCCGCTGCTGTGCTCCGGAGGGCACGCACAGCAGCAGGATCAGGACAAGACAGAAAAGGTGCTGCATGGCTTACTTGATCGTACGCAGCAGATCGTTGGCATACTTGGTGTATTCGGCTTCGCCGGAGGTGCCCTTGGCGATCTCGACGACCTTGGCGCACGCTTCGCGCGCCACGATAGCGTTGCCGGCCTTGGCCGCAATGCGTGCACGCAGCATCTGGATCCAGTATGCCTTCGGATTCTTCTCGGCGGCCTTTGTTGCATAGTCAAGGGCCTTGTCGAGCTGCTGTCCCGTCTCATACAGATACGTCGCGGCCTGCTGATAGGGGATCGTCGGATTGTTGATCGCCTTGTCGATGTTCGTTAGCAGGCGCTGTTCGTTGGGCAGGCGGACGGGGATGGAGACGTGCGTCTTCTCCCACATCAGGTCGATCGAACACGATGCGAACGTAACGTTGCCAACGTTGACGGTAAAGGTCTCAACGGCCGACGGAAGCTGCGTGGGCTTGACCTTCAGGCGTACCACGTCGTCCTTGGTATCGTAGCCATTGGCGCCCCAGTTGCCGGTATTGGTGTTGATGATGATCTCCCACTCGGAGCGGCCCGGAATGGAATACAGCGAGTAGGTACCGGCCTTGACCGTCTTGCCGCCGATCTCGACGTCTTCGCCGAAGGTGACCTTTGTGGCGGCGTTTGCGCCGGTGCGCCACACCTGGTCGAAGGGCACGAGATCGCCGAACACGGTGCGGCCACGCATGGACGGACGGCTGTAGGTGATCTCGATCTTCGAGGTGGATACGTCGGACGTGACCGTCGACGAGGGCGACAGTGCAGGCAGTTTGAGCTCTTGGGCTTGCGTGCCCGTAATGGCCAGCACTCCGATAGCGACCGTGATACACAGTGTTTTCAGATTCATGATTCATTATCCTGTAAATGTTGAAGTATGTGGGAACACAAAACTACCATGTTTCGTGCCGAGGGAGGAACCAGACTGTTACAGGGTGTCGAACCTCGCGTGCAGATCGCAACATGGCATCGACTATGCCATTTTGCGACCAAACGTTGTCTTGTTGCCTCTTGTGAGATTGACACAAGACACGCAATTCGCCATTTCTCGCGTGGTTCCAGCGTTTCGCGCATGACATCGGCCCTCCTTCCTTCGTATTTTTCGGGGTGTTCAACCAGTCCACTGTCACCATGAAGAACCTGATCCTTCTTTCGTTGTTCCTTGCCGCCCAAGCGGCTTCTGCCATCGAGGTCTCGCTGGTGCTTCTACCGCGAGCAAACGACGGAACAACGTTCACCTTGGGCGCCACCTATAAAGCGCGCAGTGGCGGCTACTACCGACCGGATCTGCTCCGCTATTACATCGCGGGTATCACGCTGCATCACGACGGTACGTCAACGCAACTTCAGGATCATTACCTGCTGGTCGATGTCAGCAAGACCGACCGTTACGATCTTGGCGATGTGGCCATGCAACGTCTCGACTCGATCACCTTCCACGTTGGAGTCGATATCGCGCACAACCATTTGGATCCAGCCAAGTATCCCGACTGGCATCCGCTTGCATATCAGGAACCGTCGATGCACTGGGGATGGGAGAGTGGGTACCGCTTTGTGACGTACGAGGGCCGGTCCGGTACGCAGGCCGACAAACTCACGGCACCGATGCAGATCCATACGGTGGATGACGCACTCTACACCCGTGTAAGCCTGCGTGCAGGCTCGACTCGCACAGCGCAGGGCGTTGATATTCCCTTGCTGGCCAACTACGAGAACCTGCTCGAGTCGATCGACGTAAGCCGCGGACTGGTTAACCACAGCGCCCAGGGA
>JAULYI010000226.1:0-7238 GCA_032117915.1 Kapaibacterium sp. (SeqCode)
GGAACGTCGAGCCTTCCCAGCGACGACCCGTGAGTGCAGAGCTATCTTCTGCGTTTGCGTTTGCAGCAATGCGCGAGAGAAGTGTAGCACCCGTACCGTACGATGCCAGACCTTCGTAGGAACGACGGATGTTCGGATCGCCACCGTTGACGGAGTCAGGCACCAGCTCAAGGCGGGTACGATAGATCGTATCCGTTGCGCTGCGTTGCTTGAGGTTCAGACGGATGTAATCACCCGTGCGCTCGTTGATGGCGAAGAACACCGACTCGTTGATAGCGCGAGGATCGTTGTTGCTGACTTCGGCCGTCTGGCTGTAGTCTGCACGAGCCTCGAGGAATACCGGGTAACCGATAGGATGGTCGCCGTTGAATTCCGTTTGAACCGAAGCGATGAAGTTGTCAACATCGGAATCGAACGGATTACGCGTCATGCGCTTGATGTACTTGTTGTACGAAGGCATGAGCGGGTTATCATACAGCTTGATCATCGGAGGAATACCGACGGCAAAGTCTTCGATCGGAGCCATACGGCGGCGTGAATAGTCAGCCGTCTTGATGTCTGTACCCTTGTCGAAGATGTCATACACGCGGCCAGCCATAAGGAGCGTATCCGGGATCGTGTAGATAGCAACCGGCTGGTATGCATACTGCCACGTGGATTCGAACGGACCTTGTTCCGTTGTAGCTGTCCAGTTGCGCAGGAAGCGCATGTGCGTCTTGCCATTACCGGCAATAAAGAACGTTTCTTGTACGCGCTGGAAGGAGTTGTTAGCCGTCAGCGGAAGGATCGTGGAAACGTTTGCTTCTGTACGACCCCAGTAGTTACCGCGAAGGGTGTCAACACCACCAAAACCAACGCCCGTCGTACCTGCAAGCACACCCTTGGTGTCTTGAGCATCGGGAAGACGGATCGTAAAGCGAGCATCGTTGTCATAGATCGAGTTGGCAGCTTCGCTGTAAGATGTCCAGGGAAGCGGTCCAACAACTTCACCGTAGAGCACTGCACCAGCAAGGTCGCTGGATGCCAGGTTGGTGTTGCTTACAAGCGGTCCAGCAATTTCGTCATCGAGACGACCCATGCCGGATGTTGCCTTGTTACCCGTTACGAGTGAACGCGTAAGAGCGATCTTGAGGTCGTAGTTGTCAGAGTAAACTGCTGCACCGGTGTACGCCGTGTTGTTCTGGAAACGAACGCGGTCGAACGCAAAGGTGTCAACGCGAACGCGGATCGAGTCAAGAATGTACAGAGCGCCACCAAGACCCGTTCCGTTTTCACGAACATTCGCACCGGGGTGTGACAGGTTTCCGATGTTGTTGCGCTGTGTTGTTCCATTACCCATACGAAGTGGGTTCTCAACAGCCACGTTATCGTAGAAACGCGTCAGCATGCGCTCGTCAGCAAGCGGAGCTGCTGTTTGGAACGTGTACACATCGTCGTTGCGCGTGTATCCAACAGCAACGCCGAAAGCGTCATACTGCATGTTGTCAAGGTCGGTGACCATGAAGCGGGTACGCGTGAGCGTGTCCGGCGTTACAACAGCGATAGCACCACCGTTACCATTCCATGCGCGGTTGCCACGGAACTCGGATCCCTTGACGACGTTGAGGTCGGCGTTGATCGAGTACAGAGCACCACCACCACGAACATCAGCGAGAAGCGAGGCAGGAACCTGGCCAACGGAGTTGTTCACGAAGGAAGCACGGACATAACGAAGTGCACGACGCCAGATCGGAAGGTTTTGGTTCAGCATGACGCTGATAGCACCGCCCGACCAACCGGCCGTGTTGTTGATGAATTCTGCGCTGTAGTTGGAGCCATAGGCTGCGAGCGGTCCGCTCACGCCACCGGCACCATATACTTGCATGTTACGTGCCGTGAAGATGGCACCACCATCAACAACTGCCTTGTTGTCGCGGAACTTGATGTTGAAACCGTAGTTGCGCGAGTTGATGATTCCGTCGGAACCGCCAACGATCGGCGAGGCCAGCGTGTCTGAGGAGGCGCTGACGTAGATGGCACCACCGCGAGCAGCTTCATTGGCAATGAAGTGCGTTGCGGGGTTCACGTCAAGACCACCACGAACTTGGAGCTGACCGGCATTACCGTTCGTATAGATGGCACCGCCCTGCGAGAAGCTGTACAACGACACGTCAGGTTGAGCTGCCGAAACCGTCGTAATAAACGGTGTGGACGTCGAGTTGTTCTGATAACGACCTGCAACGATCAGGTGCGTGCTGTCTCCACCAAGGTAGAGAGCACCACCACGGGCACCGTTAGTACGGAGACCGTTGACAAGGACAGTGCCTTGACGGTTGATTGCTGTGTTGTCGATAAACTCGATCGTGTCCTTGCCTTGGAAATCATTGATACCAAGACCGACCACCATCTTGCTACGGCCAGCGATGTAAACAGCGCCACCATGAGCATCATTCTTTTGTGAGCGCGTGATCGTACCAAACGTCGTGGCCGCGCGATTTGTAACGTCTGTCACAAAAAGCAGGGCGCCGATGCGAACCGTGTCAACGTCGGCAAGAACCGTACGGTTGTTCACGAAGCGCGTCTGACGGATACGTCCGAGGTACATAGCAACACGACCATCATCAACCGACTGACGCTCAGAGTCCGTAAGACCTTCTGCAGCAGCGATGTTGATGTTGTCGATCGCAAGAATGTTCTGCTGGATCGGCTCGGCTGTTTCGCGACCCGTTACCCAAGGGTTGATGGACTTGTCGTAAACGCCAAGACCGGCAATCGTTGCTGCCGAAACCGTCGGATACACTTGGAACTGCGAACCGGAATACTGATCGATGGGAGCTTGCAGAACCTGCAGAGCGCCACCACGATAGCGGGCCATGTTGTTGCGGAAAAGGCAACCAACGATCCACGTGCGTGAAGAGAACGTCGAGATCGCACCGCCGCTACCATTCGTAGCGCGAAGCAGATTGTCATTGACAAGCTCTTGCTGAGCACGCGTCAACGTTGTACCGTTCTGATTCTTAAGATAGATCGGCTCGTTGTCAACCGTTGTGTCCTTGCGGAAGTTGAGGAAGTCAACATCGCGGAAGAACGCTGCACGGGCACCGGGCAGAACGATGATGTGTCCCCACTCGCGCGAGAAGCTATTGACACCCGTTGCCGTGAACGTGATGCGTCCGGGCGTCACGTCAATGGCACTGCCAACCTTACCGCGGAACCAAGGGTTCAGACGAATCGCGGGGTCGTTAAAGCCACGCTCCAACCGTGCTGCCTTGTACATCACGGCCTTGGCCGGTGTAAGACCCTGCAGGTTGGGATCTGTTCCCAGGTCGACCGAGAAGATGGTCGATTCCTTGGAACCGTGGATTGTGGGCTCTTGGGAAATGGTCGAGGTGACCACTCCAGGCGCACCGAAGTAATCGGTGTCGTCATAACCCGTGTACGGTGGGAACAAGGCGTTCGCTGCATTCGGATTGTACGTCGCTGACGCACGTCCATCTGCAATGATACGGCCACCCGTTGAGTCGATGAGTCGGCCGTTCGGGAGAAACTCCACGCGCGTACCAGGCTCAATGACCAGGGTTCCACCGATGGTGAACGTTCCGCTGATCCGGTAGACAGTGTCGCGTACGAATACGCGAACCTGACCCGGAGGGAGACTACCACGCACCTCCACATAATCCTGTGCCAGGATGGATGTGAAGGCGGCAGTAAGCGTAAGCAGCAAGCTGCTTAAACGAAACCAACGTTGCATACTACCTCCAGTTGAAAAAACTAAAGCTTTGTTTTCAGTCGAGTTGCTAGTTCAAATGGCAAATGTGCCCGTAAAGGCACTCTTTGCGCTCAGGATATGCTAATCAATTCGCATGCCAAGTCTTGCAAGACCGGCACGGGCGGGCTGTGACATGTCTCCGGAAGAGAACTTTTTCACGACCGTCCGATACGTTTCGCCAGCTTTTTCCTTGTTGCCTGCTTTTTCATGTGCCAGACCTGCATAGACCAGGGAGCGAGCTTCAAGACCAGATTTTGCTCCGGCAGCCGCCGCTTGTTCGTAAAGGTCAGCCGCTCCGGCAAAATCCTTGTCAGCCTCTGCGCATGCGCCAAGACCATTCAATGCGCCCATCTGCACAACCGGTGAATCCGAGCCCTGGGCTGCTTCGAATGCCGTCCGTGCCTCCGCAATCTTGCCGATCTGCAAGTAGCATGTACCCGCCATCACAGCGGCAACCTTGCCTGCTGGCGCCGACGCATACTGGTCAACGATGGCTTGCAGGCCCGAGACGGGTTGTCCATCGATCGCCGGCAATCCCTTGCCAGTCAGTGCACCTTCAAAGTCCGATGCGTCGAATGTCGCGCGAACCCGAGCCAGAGCGGCTGCGGCTTCCTCGTTCTTCGACTGCTGCATCGAAGTGTAAAGCCAGTAACCGGCTACGATCGCAATGACTGCGACTGCCACGCCTGCGATGACTTTCCACTGCTGAAGAAGTCGATCGGCTGTTGAGTCCGCACCGGAACCAACCGCTACCGAACCGATCTCTTCTGTCGTCTCAGTACTCATGAACAATCCTTGTTTCCTATGATGTCGTGTAGGCCCACACTATACCTTGTACAGTGGGAAACCATGACGAAATGCGCTGTTCGACAAGGCACGTACGTCACAGGACACACGTCGCCTACGTCGAATAGCCCGCAAATATACCGTGCAAGGATATAAAAGCAAAACGCATAAGCCCGTGAATTCAAAAATGTTAGTGAGCTTTCCACCTTGACACTGTCAAGCTAGATTGACACTGGTCGCGGACGGTGGGTGCGTTTTGATGTCATATCCAAGACTTCGAACAACACTCCATTAGAAGTTCATCGTCCGGGTAACTGCATCAACGATGTCGTCGACAGATAGCAGAATGGCGCTTTCGAGGCTCTTTGCAAAGCCGACGGGAGTGTCCTTGGACCCAACACGCACGACCGGAGCGTCAAGCCAACGGAATACCTCTTCGGTTACCGTAGAGGCAACCTCGCCACCAAAACCGCCTGTTCGCTTGTCCTCGTGCGCAACAACGCAACGTCCCGTACGCTTGACCGACTCAAGGACCATTTCCTTGTCCCAGGGCGCCAGCGAGCGGAGGTCAATGACTTCGACATTGACGCCTTGGGCCTCCATACGCTGTGCGGCCTGCAAACTCCAATGAACGGCCGTACCCCAGCTGACGAGCGTAAGGTTGGTTCCGGGGCGACGCACGCGCGCCCTTCCAAAGGGGATGATGTAGTCGTCCGACGGCATGCTGGTGGACGTAGGGCGGTAATTGTAGAGGAATTTGGGCTCCAGATACATGGTGACCCCCTCCGAACGCACCGCGTTCCGCATCAGACCGACAGCATCATCAGCAAAGGCCGGCATCACAACGCGAATACCTGGAATGGTCGTGAATGTACCCTCAAGGTTCTGCGAGTGGTAAAGGCCTCCCTGGATGTACCCTCCGCTGGCTAGTCGCACCACCATGTTAGGCGAGAACTGCCCCCGTGTACGCCAGTAGTCGTGCGAACACTCCAGAAGCTGCTCCATGGCCGGCCAGAAATAGTCGGCAAACTCAGCCCCCTCCACTACCACACGGATGTCGTCTCGATACCGACACATTCCATTTGCCGTACCCACAATGTAGTCTTCGGCAATGGGGGCGTTGAAGACGCGGTCGTTGCCGAACTCGTCGAGCAACCCCTTACAGACATTGAAGATGCCCTGCTTTTTGTGCGAGGCAACGTCCTGTCCGAACAGGAAGGTGTTGGGGTTGCGGCGGAATTCCTGGATCAGGGAGGCGTTGATGCCCTCGCGGAAGGTGATCTGCTGAGCTTCAGGGTCAGTTGTCCAGCGAGACTCCGAATCGTCGTTGTATGCGACGATGGAATCGGGCACAACGAAATCGACATAGGAGGACGGGGCCGGATCGGGCGATGGCTCGACAATGTCTGCTGCCGCAAAAATGGCCTTCTTGTTGGCGTCCTCGACAGCCTTGAGCTGCTCTTCCGTAGCAATGCCAGCGGCGATCAACGAGGCGCGGAACCGCGGCAGAGGGTCGCGCTGCTTCATCGCTTCAATCTCGTCCTTCTCGCGGTACAACTCGTGATTGTCCGAGTTCGAGTGCGATCCGATACGGTCACAATCAGCGTGAACCATGGCCGGGCCGGCTCCGCTCAGCGCGTAATCGCGGGCTTCTTGCAACACCTTGAACGAGGCGACGGGGTCGCGGCCATCCACATTGAAGATGCGAAGGTTGGTGAAGCCGCGGAAGTTATCAGATACCACAAGGTTGGTGGTCTGCTCGTGCAACGGTACGGAGATGCCGTACTTGTTGTTCTGAATGACGAAGATGACGGGCAGCTTCTCACGATCTGCACCGTTGACGCTTTCGTAATAGTAGCCCTCGGACGTCGTTGAATCACCCGTTGAGCAGTACACAACCTCGTCGCCATTGTACTTCTTGATGGCTCGGGCAAGGCCCGCAGCCTGCTGACAGTGATTGCCCGTGCACGAGGAGACGTTTTGAATGTTGAGTTCGATCTTGGCGAAGTGGTTCGACATGTGGCGACCACCACCGGCTACGTCGGAGTCTTTGCTGAGACCGTTGGCAATGATCTCTTCGACCGTGAGCCCGGCCGACAGACAGGTCAGCATGTCCCGATAGTAGGGGAACAGATAGTCCTTCTTCGCTCTGAACACTTTGCCCAGTGCCAGCTGAATACCATCGTGGCCGGCAAACGGCGCGTGATAGGACCAGCCTTTGGCCATCTTCAGGTAATTGGCGGCCTTTTCATCGAGCCGGCGACCCAATTGCATGGTCGCATACCAGTCCAGAAGGGTTGGGGCGTCGATCCCGCCTATGTCAAACAGCGACGCGTCGGAAGCCACGGCTGCCGGGGGTGCGGCGGCACGGGCGGTTGAGCCGTTCTTGGTCGAACCCTTGGCCTTCGATGCGCTCTTGCCTGATGATGATGCCATGATGCGTTGTACTCCAAATGATCGTTATGATTCGTCAGTGGTTGGTGGCGGCCCGACGTCGAGCCTTTGGGGTGGCTACGTCGTCGACAAACGTGAGCCATCCATGGGGGTCTTCACCCGTGGTGATGATATTTGTGAATCGACGCTGAATGGCCTTGGTGACCTGTCCAACGCGGCCGTTACCGACGGGAATGCGATCGACACTCTTGACCGGAGTTACTTCGACGGCCGTGCCCGTCAGGAAGACCTCGTCTGCCGTATACAGCAT
>JAULYI010000227.1:0-1858 GCA_032117915.1 Kapaibacterium sp. (SeqCode)
CGTGTTTCTTGGGGTTCGATCACATCGTCGACGTAGCCGCGTTCTGCGGCCTCGTACGGATTGGCGAACTGGTCGTTGTAGGCGTCGTGGAGTTCCTGGGCACGCTCTGCTTTGTTGGGCGCTTCGTTGATCTCCTTGCGGTAGAGGATCTCGACGGCGCCTTTGGCGCCCATGACGGCGATCTCTGCTGAAGGCCAGGCAACATTATAGTCGCCGCGGATATGCTTGGAGCTCATCACGTCGTAGGCACCGCCGTAGGCCTTGCGGGTGATGACCGTAAGCTTGGGCACGGTGGCTTCGCAGAAGGCGTAGAGCAGCTTCGCGCCATGGCGGATGATGCCGCGCCATTCTTGGTCGGTTCCGGGCAAGAAGCCGGGTACGTCTTCGAACACCACCAGCGGAATGCCGAAGGCATCACAGAAGCGTACGAACCTTGCCCCCTTCACACTGGCGTTGATGTCGAGCACACCTGCGAGCGATGCGGGCTGGTTGGCGACGATGCCTACGGACATACCGTCGAGTGTAGCGAAACCGCAGATGATGTTGGTAGCAAAGTCGGCGTGGACTTCGAAGAAGTCGGCCTCATCGACCACGTCGCGGATGACGTCCTTGATATCGTACGGCTGATTCGGATTCGGCGGAACGATCGTGCGCAGCTTGTCGCACAGACGGTCTGCGGCATCGTCGGTGGGCCGTACCGGAGGCATCTCGCGGTTGCTGAGGGGGAGGTATGACGTCATCTTGCGGACGCCGAGCAGACAGTCAACTTCGTTATCATAGGCAAAGTGAGCGACGCCGCTCCGCTCTGCATGCGTCTCTGCACCGCCCAGCTCTTCGTGGGTCACCTCTTCATGCGTAACGGTCTTCACCACGTCTGGTCCGGTAACGAACATGTACGATGTGCCCTTGACCATGAAGATGAAGTCCGTCAGGGCCGGAGAGTACACCGCGCCGCCGGCACAGGGTCCGAGGATGACGCTGATCTGCGGCACAACGCCGCTGGCCATGGTATTCCGCAGGAAGATGTCGGCATAGCCGCCCAGGGAGACCACCCCTTCCTGGATGCGGGCACCACCGGAATCATTCAATCCGATGACGGGGGCACCGATCTTCAGCGCGTGGTCAAGCAGCTTGACGATCTTTTCGGCGTGCACCTCGCTGAGCGAACCACCGAAGACCGTAAAGTCCTGCGAGAACACACAGACCGTGCGTCCATGGATCGTTCCGAACCCTGTGACCACACCATCACCAAGGGGGCGTTGTTTCTCCAGACCGAACCGCGTGGACCGGTGGCGCGCCAGCATATCCAGTTCGGTGAACGAACCGGGGTCGAGCAGCACGTCGATGCGCTCACGTGCCGTGAGCTTCCCTTTTGCGTGCTGTGCGTCGATCCGTGCCTGGCCGCCGCCGAGCTGTGCTTCGGCTTTACGGTCACGTAGTTCCTGAATGCGATCCTTCACAAGAGCTCCTTTGGCTGATACGATGGGCAAAATTACCGCCTTCGGCGCATTGCGAGCGCTGAATCGGCGTAATTTTCGCCTATGACCTACCGCATCCTCCTGATCATGTCGGGCATCCTGATGATGTTCGCAGTGTTTAGCATCGTCATGCTCATGGGAGCTTACAAGGATCCGCTGCAGGCTAACGTTGAGGGCATCTGGATTCTGACCGGCATTTGTACGGCTCTCACGGTATTGGTCGTCCTTATCGGCCTGCGTCAGCGCTCCGTCATGCACGCCCGCTTCGAGACCGAGGTCAACGCCCAGGCTGGTACCAACGGTCAGATTGACGCCCGCACCTTCGCCGACGCCGTCGGCATCACCCTCGACTCTGCCCGCGAAGTCTTAGACACCATGGC
>JAULYI010000228.1:0-13207 GCA_032117915.1 Kapaibacterium sp. (SeqCode)
GGCAAGAATATCACATGTAGCCGTTGGTTACAATAGCGTGTCCGCCCCGGCTATCGCCGTCACGAGCGCATAGATGTGGAACGTGCTAGGCGAGTTTAATGGGGTAGCTATCTCGCCTTCTCCCACAGCCAAGGCTGTGGGCTGTGGGCTATTCGCTATTCGCCCTTTGCGCTCCCACAGCCAAGGCTGTGGGCTATTCCGACCCAACTCCCTCGTATTTTCCATGGTGAGCACCTCCGGTAAGACACTGCCCCTTGCTTCGATCCTGGCCTCTAATCTTGTTACGCCGTTCAATGGACTGAACGTTGTGATCGTGACGGCGTTGGCTATGGTGTTCTGGTGGCAGCAGGATGTGCGGTTCCTGTTTGATGCTCTCGGTGTGATGATCGCCATTGTGGCGAACAATGTACTGGCGGTGCTGCAGGAAGTACGTGCGCACCGCGCCGTGGAACGGGCGACGTCAGCACTCAGACACAGGGTGATGGTGGTCAGGGATGGCGCGACGCATACGCTGGATAGTACCGAGGTTGTCGTTGGCGACGTCGTGGTGTTAGCGCGTGGGACTATGCTGCCCGGCGATGGAGTGGTGGCGAGCGGCGAAGCACTCGAGGTAGATACGAGTATGCTTACGGGTGAGGCTGTTGCCCACGTCTGCGTTACCGGTGAACCACTGATGGCCGGCTCTGTGTGTGTAGCCGGCAGCGGCACCGTGCGCATCACGCGCAGTGGCGATGCTACAGAGGCTGCACGGATCGGACACGCCGCTTCGCGGCTGCTGCTTGAAGCGTCACCCATGCAGCGGCATATCAACAGGCTCTTTCAGATCTCGTTTGCACTGGCCGTTGGCATCGCCGTAGCAGACGTGCTGCTGCGACTGCAGAGTCAGACGATGGACGCCGACTCCGTACGCCATACGGCCGCGATCGTGCTCGGACTGATCCCCGAGGGACTTGTGTTGTTTTCGACGGTGACGTTTGCGCTAACGATGGCACGCATGGCCAAGCTTGGCGTCATCGTCCAACACCTGCCCGCCGTCGAAAGCCTTGCATCGGTCGATGCAATGTGCTTCGATAAGACGGGCACACTAACGGAGCGACAGACGCGCGTTGCTGATGTTGTTGCGTTTGGAGGAGCGTCGGCAGATGATGTACGCGGCATCCTTGCTGCGTATGCGCATGCTATCAACGATGAGGGCGTTGTCATTGATGCCCTGCGGATACTACCGATGGTTGACGGCAGCACCATCGCGGCACTGCAGCACGTGCCGTTCACGTCGCAGCGACGATTCAGCGCTGTACAGACGGACGCTGATCATTGGTATGTGCTAGGTGCTCCCGAGCTGCTGTTGCCGCAGGCATCGGCTGAAGGCGAACACTCCGTTGGACGCCAGTTGGCACTGTGCACCGCAACCGCTGTTGCGCCGGATTTGCGTGGACTGACGCTGATCTGTCTTGTCACGTTCGACGATACAACGTCGGCGCAGGCGGCTCCATTGCTTGCCGGACTTGATGCGCAGCATATCGCCGTACACGTGCTTACGGGTGACGCCGAAGCGTCGGCGCAACGCGTGCTGCGCGACGCGGGACGCATCGATGGCGACGGCGCATTAACACGCAATACCTTCGTGCAGGCGCGCATGTTTCCAAAGGAGAAGCAGGCGTATGTAAACAACCTCCGGGCTCAAGGCCATCACGTTGCCATGGTGGGCGATGGCGTGAACGACGTGCCGGCCATGCGTGAGGCGAACATTGGTGTTGCCGTTCGCGGGGCCGTTGATGTTGCCCGGCATGTTGCCGACATCGTCATCGACCGAGCTGGCGTTGAGGTGCTTCCAACGGTCATGCACGAAGGGCGCATTGCCATGCGCACCATCATGCATATCGCGAACATCTTTCTGGCAAAGAATGCCGTGCTGCTGGCCGTTGGTCTCCTGACCGCACTCACGTCGCTGCCGCTGTTGCTCACGCCGCGACGCGGCGGTCTGATCGCCGTGCTAGCCGTCGCAATACCGTCGGCCGTCCTTGCTGCACGGTCCCGCTCTGTTATGCCCGTGAAACGGCCCTATGCCGAGATCCTGCGGTACTCCGTCATGATGACGCTGGCAGCATGCGTTTCCTGCGTATCGGCATGGTTTGTTCTTCCTGCGCTTGCCATGGACACGGCATTTCCGATCTACGTCACGCTTCTTGCGTCCGTGCTTGCATCATTGCCATTCGTAGATCGCGATAAAGCGGTTCAACGGTTACTAGCGGGTTTGGCAGTGTCATCAGTGCTAGCTGTCGTCGGTATCACCGTCGCTCCGGATGTGCCGCCCATCTCATGGATTCGACTATACTTCGAGCTGCCTATGTTGTCGCTCTCGGGCATTACCCCGGTGGTGGTCGCAGCGGTCTCGTCTGCAGGTGTCACCGTTGGCATCCATAGCGCCGGACATCCACTCTGGCGCATACAGACATAGCAGCGCCACCAGCGTGCTTACTCGCCGATCTTCATGAATGTCGGCGCAGCGTCGCCCTTGTTTGCAGAGGCGTTACCAAAGCCCTGTAGCGCGATCATCTCGTAGCCGGCCAGGTCGGTCTTCAGCAGCGCTTTTACGGTGTATGATCCTACGGCGTCGGGCGTATGCGTGAACGTGATCGTGCGCGACTCGCCCTTCTTCAGCGTGAAGGCCTTGGCAGGGTCGATCGTCATCGTCACCATCTCTGTCGACGGCGTGATGGTCACCGGCGCATCGTTGTTCGACGTCACTGTGATCGTCCCAAGGTGAGGCGTGTTGACCACACCCATGTTGAACGGAATGTAGCTCGAAGACAATTCCAGTGCCCGCTGGACATTCGCCTTGATCGTAAGGATGTGGGGCGTTTTCTCGGATGCGTTCGTGAAGATCGTGATGAACTTCTCGATGGGACCGTTGCTGTTGGGCAGGTTGAGCGACACGTTCAGATTCGTGGTCTCACCCGGTGCCAGCGAGTCCTTATCGAGCGGTGCCGACGTACAGCCGCAGCTCGTACGAACCTCTTTGACCTTCAGCATGGACGTGCCGGTATTCGTCAGCGGGATCGTGGCTTTCACCGACGGTACCTCGGACGTGGAATTCGACGCCGTCACTGTGCCCCAATCATGGACCGTTGGCATCGAAAGAATGGGCTGTGCGATGGCGGATATTGCTGTGGCAAGGGCAAATAGCAGCACGGCAAGCGACCGTGAGAAGGTTGAAGCTGATGTGTTCATAACGGTGTGGACAACTGCGTGTTTTTGGAGACGGTCAAGACGATCCAAGTTCGTTATTTCGTGCGTCATGCGCCAATACGCCGCAATACTCATGATCTCACTCGCCGCTGTCGTCACCGTTGTTCTTGGAGTAGCCGTCCTGTCGACCTCCCTTCCGGGTCCGGCAGCGGCTCCGCCGCCGGTTGTCGTCAAGCGCTCCATGCTCGGCCGTGCCCTTGATGTGGTGACGGCCCGGGGAGTCGACAGCGCCTTTGCTGTGCGACTGATCACAGACCCCGAAACGCAGTTCAACAAAAGCCTCGTTCGGATCAACGTCACAAACTTCACGCTCAAGCCCAACTACGCCCACAACTACGATGCGGCTGGTGTACGCCGTGTACGCGGCTTCATCCGCGAGCACGACTCTGTGTTGTCGGCCTGCGAAGCACAGTACGGCGTACCCAAGGAAGTTATCGCCTCGATCATCTGGGTCGAGACCAAGTATGGTCGCGTCCTTGGACGCCACCATCTTCCGAGTGTGTACCTAAGTGTTGCGCTAGCGTCAGAGCCCGAGTTCATCGAGCAGAACCTACAGGCCGTGATCGGGGACAGTATCCGCGAGGCGCAGCGTATCGACTCCGTGCGAGCACTCATCACGGCAAAGGCACAACGCAAAACGAAGTGGGCCATCGAGCAGATCAAGGCCATGGAAGTCGTCGAACGGCAGCAAGGTCTTGACATCCTGTCGCTGCGCGGATCCTGGGCCGGTGCCTTTGGTCTGCCGCAGTTTCTTCCGTCGTCATACCAGCGTTGGGCACGTGACGGCAACAACGATGGCCGCATCGACCTGTTCAACCTGACCGATGCCATGCACAGCGTTGGCAACTACCTACGGTCCAACGGGTGGGCCGACACCGACGAAAGCCACAAGGCAGCGGTGCGCCACTACAACAACAGCAGTGCCTACGTGCACGCCGTGCTGACCCTGGCCGAAAAAGCACGGTAGGGGGCGACCCTACGTGGTCGCCGGGCCCGCCAGTGCTTCGGCTTCTTGCAGAAGCTCTTCGATGGCCTGCAGGCCTACGGACCAGAACGACGGATCGTTGATGTCGCATCCGAATGGAGCCAGGAGCTCTTCCGGTGACTTTGATCCGCCGGCACGCAGCAGGTCCATGTACTTCTCTGGGAAGGCTGCGCCTTCCTTCTTGTAGATGCCATAGAGTGCCAGCACGAGCAGCTCGCCGTATGCGTAGGCATAGACGTAGCCGGGCACGTGCATGAAGTGCGAGATGTAGGACCACCAGTAGCGATAGCCTTCGGTGAAGGTCACGCTGGAGCCGAACTGTGACTGCTGCGTTGACATCCACAGTTCACACAGACGATCGACGCTAAGTTCTCCCTCGGCCGCTCGGGTGACGTGCATGACATTTTCGAAGCGGTTCAGTGCGATCTGCCGGAAGACCGTGGCAATGATGTCATCCAACTTGCCCATGATCAGGGCAAGGCGCTCCTTGTCGGACGTCATACGGTCCACCAGCGTCTGAAACGTCAGCATCTCACCGAATACGCTCGCCGTCTCTGCAATGGTCAGCGGCGTGTCAGCCAGAAGCTGGCCGTTGCGACGCGACAGGTACTGGTGGATACCATGTCCAAGTTCGTGGGCAACAACCTGGACGTCGCGGTTAGTGCCCATGTAGTTCAGAAAGACGTACGGATGCGCTAGCGGCGTTGTGCCCGCACTGTAAGCGCCGCCATTCTTGCCCTTCATCACCGGAGCGTGGATCCATGGCTTGTCGAAGAACATGCCGGCGATCTCGCCCGCCTCGGGGTGGAAGTCTGTGTAGGCCTTCACCACCAGCTCGCGGCACTGGTCCCACGTCCACCATCCGGAGTCACCGCCAACTGGAGCGTAGCGGTCGTAGTCAAACATCTCGTCAAGACCCAGCAGACGTCGCTTCAGGTTGTAGAAGCGCTCTACGATGGAATACTTGGCAACCACGGCATCGACAAGTCCCTGAACGGATGCGTCGCTCACCTCGTTGTCCTCGTTGCGCGATGAGACCCACGAAGCATAGCTGCGCATACGGGTATTGCTGGCAACGTCGGCGATCACTGTGTTGTAGATGAAGGCATGCGTCTTTGCGCCGCGCTTCAGACCATTCGAGAATACTTCGGCGGCGGCCTTGCGCTTGTCACGGATTGGGTCGTGAAGCAACTTCAGGATCTGCGCTTCCGTGTGTTCCTGACCGTCAAGCGCATACGTCTCGGCAGCCATCAGCTCGTCGTGCAGTCGCACCCAGGCGGCTCTCGACGTCAGACTCTTCTCGCTCAGTACCTTCTCCACTTCCTCCGTCAGCACGTGCTTGCGCGTCTTCTTCACCACCTCGAACCAGTGTTTCCAAGGGGCCAGTGAAGGGGCATTGATAAAGTGATCCAGGCGTGCCTCTTCGAGGGCATTCATTTCTGTGGAGACAAAGACCATCCACTGCCATGCGCCAGACAACGTCTCGCGCACGGTCTGCAGCGTCCGCCCGTACTCCGGATCGTCCGTGTTGGTCGTCCACCGCAGTTGCGTGAAGGACCCCAGGCGGTCGGCCTTCTCGATGATGGCGCTGTACTCTTCAACAAAGGCCACCATCTGATCATCCGTGGCTGTGGCAAACGTGCCGGACCACGCTGCGCGGAAGGCTTCGGCACGTGCGACGATGCTGCCGAGGTCGTTCTTGAAGCTCTCGTGCTCTGTGGACGGGTACAGGTCGGACAGGTCCCAAAAGACCTGTTCGGCGCCGGTTACCTTCGTTGTTGCTTCCATGGTGCGTTGTTGGGTTGGATGTACGTGGGCGAATGCGCTTATGAGTGTTGCGTTGACGACGGCGGACTGCGACGTACCGACGCTTACGGCACGATCCGGTAGATCATCCGTGGGAACGGGATCACTTCGCGGATGTGCTCTGCGCCGGTGATCCACTTGACTGTGCGCTCAACGCCAAGGCCGAAGCCGCTGTGCGGCACCGAGCCGAACTTGCGCAGATCAAGGTACCATTGGAAGGCCTCTTCGGGCAGACCCTCGTGGCGCAGGCGCTCCAGCAGCAGATCGTGGTCATCCTCGCGCTGCGAACCGCCAATGATCTCGCCGGCACCTTCCGGTGCAAGCATGTCCATGGCCAGCACAACATTGCTGTTGTCGGGGTCACGCTTCATGTAGAACGCCTTGACTTCCGACGGATACCGATGGATGATGCAAGGTCGGTCGAACTGCGTCATGATCGCCTCTTCCTGCGGTGCACCAAAGTCTTCACCCCAGGGGAAGTCGATCTGGATCTCCGAGCCGTCCGGCTGCTTGCGGTTCAGCTTCACGTTGTTCGTGTTCAGCCATTCGACGGCTTCGGTGTAGCTCAGACGGTAGAACGGACGCTTGACCTTTTCGAGCTTGGAGATGTCACGGCCGAGCGTGGCAAGCTCGCGCTGACAGTTGTTGAGACACTGTTCAACAATGTACACCACGAGGTCTTCGGCCAGGTCCATGTCGTCGTTCAGGTCGAAGTACGCCATTTCCGGCTCAACCATCCAGAACTCCGTCAGGTGGCGACGCGTCTTCGACTTCTCGGCGCGGAACGTAGGTCCGAACGTATAGACCTTGCCCAGCGCCATGGCCGAGGCTTCGGCATAGAGCTGACCGGACTGGGTCAGGTAGGCCTTGCCAAGATCGAAGTACTCCGTCTCGAACAGCGTCGATGTACCCTCGCACGCATTCGGCGTGAAGATGGGCGAATCCATCAGCTTGAAGCCGTTGCCGTCAAAGAAGTCACGGATTGCCTTGATCACCTGGGCACGTACGCGCATGATGGCATGCTGACGCGCAGAGCGAAGCCATAGGTGACGGTGCTCCATCAGGAACTCCACGCCGTGCTCTTTGGGCGTGATCGGATAGTCGCGGGCTACCTGCCACACGCGGACCTCCGTTACGTCGAGCTCTACACCGCCCGGTGCACGCTGCTCGGCACGCACCGTTCCGGTGATGGAGACGCTGGATTCCTGCGTGAGCGAGGATGCGGCCGCGAAGACGTCTTCTGCAACGTTTGGCTTGAAGAGTACGCCCTGCACAGTACCGCTACCGTCACGCAGCTTGATGAAGATCAGTTTACCCTTTTCGGTCTTGTCATAGACCCAGCCGTTCAGGGTCACGGTCTCGCCGATCTTGTCGGCAAGCTGCTCGATCGAGCAGAAGGATTGGTATCGCGAGTTCATGCGGCGAAAATACGCCAGTGCGACCATTCCGTGACGCGATCAGAGCCTGTAGCCGAGTCCAAGATGGGCGTAAACGTTCTGCAGCGGATACTGGATCGTCCGGTACGAGGCGTCGAAGACACTGGTCAGGCCGAGCACAAGGCGGGTGTCCAAGACGAGCGAGGCCGACAATGCGGTCTGCGTGCCTACCTGCAGCCCGTAATCGAGCAATGCCATGCGGTCACCAAATTCCATATCCCGCTCCACCACTTCCGGACGGATACCGACCGTGCCCACGCCACGGGCCGTTGTGGTGTTGGACATCATCCACGCTACGTAAGGGCCTACCAGCACGTCCCATGACGCACTCAGTCCGTACGACAGCAACACCGGCATCTGGATGTAGGAGCTGTTGAAGGTACCCGCCGACGATCCGTTGAAAATCGTCTCTACCTCGTAGATCACCGTCGATCCGTCACCGATTCGCACCGGAATCTTGTCGATGATGGGTTGGTTCACAAGGGGCGTTGAAAACGTCGAGCCATAGCCGCAGAAGCGGACCTCGCCAACGATCGACCAGGATCTGCTCAGGGGATAGGCCGCAGCCATGGCAGCGGTCAGCTTGGGTGCCGGCGCTCCGGTGGCACCCTCAGGGATGTTCCCAAACGGAACGGGTGAACCCAGCGTGATCCCGGCGTGCACCATCCACGACTGGGCATGCATGGCACAAGCCATGGTGAGCACCAGCATGGTCAAGACCAGCCGTCTCACGGCAGGATGGCCATCATGCGATGGCATACACTGGAACCGTCGGCGCGTACAAGCCCCACTTCGATCATGGCAGGCCCGGAAGGACATTCCTCGAGTGAGGCCGTAGAGGAGATGGCATCACTGTGCCACTGGCGACGTCCGTCAAGCGACCATACGGTAATGTGCGACATCGCCTGGCTGCCGTCGGTGGTACCAAGGGTTCGTCCCACAAGTGTGACGGCATGCTGCGTTTCGGGAGTCTCGGCCACCGTTGTTGCTTCGCCGATGTGCACGGCATCGATCCACAGCGTACTGCCGGGCTCGCCCTTCATCATGTCGCCGCCGGCACTGGCGGCAAAGACAACCGTGATGGTGTCTGGCTGATCTCCCGACAGATAGTCGATCGGAAACGAGAATGGTGTCCAGGTCTGTACAGCCTCATAGACCACGCGACGGGCCTCGCCAACGGTAACGCGTTTCGATGAGGCGGCATCCCAGCGTGACAGTACGCAGTAGAGCGTTGCAGAGTCGTTCTTCACCGGCGCGTACCGGTGCATGCCGGCGAAGACGGCGGGACGCTGGGTGTACGGAATGCCAAGCTTGGCACTCTTGACGGGGTCTGTCAGGTTCACCTCGAACCTGCCCGTGTAACACGTGCCGGCGGCGATCTGCCCGAAGATGCTCGACGTCTTCATCTGCACGCAGTGGTTTCCCTGGTAGGCATCGGAGGATTTCGATGTCAGCGGATCCGTGTTGGGCGCAACGTGAATGACGCCGTTGCCGGAGGTCCAGCCAACGGGTTCCTCGTAGTCACGGAATATCAGCTGCCCCTTGAATGTCTTCCACTCCTCGAAGTCGAGGTTAACGAGTCCCTGTGCCGAAAGGGGCAATGCTGCAACAACGAGCATTGTGATGATGCATGATCGCATAATTGTCCTCCCACGTTCCGCCGACAAACATGCATGCACGAATGATGCGATGCAACCACGTAATTTTGAAGCATGACACGTCCCACCACCCTCAAGCGCCGCAACCCCGCCGTCCTGGAAAGTGCCTGGACAGATGGCTTTGCCTCCTGCATCCTGTTAAGCGACCTCCGCGACGCATGTCCCTGCGCCTACTGCACCGGCGAGGAGATCATGGGTCAGCAGGTCTTCGTCGGCATCAAGACCTTCGCCCCCGGCATGAACGAGCTGGCCTCGCTCGTACCGGTCGGTAACTACGGTGTGCAGGCCTCGTGGAACGATGGACACGATTCCGGCATTTACACGTGGGAACTGCTTCGACAGGTCTTCGAAACGAAGAAGCTCACGACGGCCACCGTAGCCGAGATCGATCAACAACTGGGCGGTAACGCCAACTCGTAACAACTCACCATGACAACGTCCCGCATCGTCCGCGCACCGCACGGCTCACAGCTTACATGCAAGAACTGGCAGATCGAAGCTGCGTATCGCATGATCCAGAACAACCTTGACCCTGACAATGCCGAACGGCCGGAAGACCTGGTGGTGTATGGTGGCTTTGGTAAGGCGGCGCGGAACTGGGAGTCGTTCGACGCGATCCTCGGAAGTCTGCGGGAGATGAATCCCGACGAGACGCTGCTGGTACAGAGCGGTAAGCCGGTTGGCGTTGTACCTACCCACGAAGGCGCGCCCCGCGTCATCATTGCAAACTCCAACCTCGTACCCAAGTGGGCCTCCTGGGATGAGTTCCGTCGTCTGGACGCCCTGGGCCTGATGATGTACGGTCAGATGACGGCCGGTTCGTGGATCTACATCGGCACACAGGGTATCGTCCAAGGCACCTACGAGACGTTTGCCGAATGTGCCCGCCAGCACTTTGGCGGAACGCTCCACGGCCGTTTTCTACTTACTGCCGGCCTTGGCGGCATGGGTGGAGCACAGCCCCTTGCAGCCACCATTGCCGGTGCCGCTGCGCTGTGCGTCGAGATCGACGAAACACGGATCGACAAGCGCATCAAGGACGGTTACCTTGACCGCAAGATCCACGACCTTGACGAGGCGCTTGCCGTCATCAGGGACTATCAAGAGCGGCGCGAGCCGATCTCGATCGGCCTTGTGGGCAATGCCGCCGACGTGCTGCCCGAACTGGTACGTCGCGGGATCACGCCTGACGTGGTTACCGATCAAACGTCAGCCCACGATCCGCTTCACGGCTACTACCCGGTGGGCCTTAGCAAGGCCGAGGCAGACACGCTTCGCGTGAGCGATCCCGCCACCTACATCGAGCAGTCACACCGCTCCATCGGCACACACGTGTCGGCCATGCTCGACTTCCAGAAGCAGGGCGCTGTCGTCTTTGACTACGGCAACAACATCCGCGGTATCGCCCGCGACCATGCCGGCGTTGCCAATGCGTTTGACTTCCCGGGCTTCGTTCCCGCCTTCGTGCGTGAGCTCTTCTGTGACGGTAAAGGACCGTTCCGCTGGGTGGCCCTTTCCGGCGATCCGGAAGACATTCGTGTAACCGATGAGGCCATCATGGGTCTTTTCCCGGACAATGACCACCTGCACATGTGGATCCGGGAGGCCCAACAGCATATTGGCTATCAGGGACTTCCCGCCCGCATCTGCTGGCTTGGCTACGGAGATCGCGCGAAAGCCGGGAACTTATTCAACGAGCTCGTGCGTTCGGGTAAGGTGTCTGCCCCGATCGTCATCGGCCGCGATCACCTAGACTGCGGCTCGGTGGCATCACCGCACCGCGAGACCGAGGCCATGAAGGACGGGTCGGATGCCATCGCTGACTGGGTGTACCTGAACTTCGCCCTCAACACGCTGGGCGGAGCCACGTGGGTGTCACTCCATCACGGCGGCGGTGTGGGCATGGGACTCTCGCTCCACGCAGGGATGGTCGCCGTTGCCGACGGAACGGACTTGGCAGCACAAAAATTGGCACGCGTATTGACGTATGATCCGCTAATGGGCATATTGCGACACGCAGATGCCGGATACGACAGAGCTATCCACAACGCAAGGAAATTTGGCATAGAAATACCGCTACTCTCTGAACAACGCTAGTTGCACATATCTCGGACATAATGGCACAGTTGCTACGCCAATTCATCAGACGCAGGGTCAAGCTTGCGTCAATTCGTCAGACTGTAGCAAGGAGTTGTCATGAAGACCGCAGAATTCCGTCGGAAGACTGGCATCAGGCCCGTCATGGGCAACGTGCGTAAACAAGGTTTCACACTGTCAGAAGGGAGCGATTCTATGGACCTCGCCTTGCAGATCGAAGAACTCTTCCGCAACGACCGGAAGAAGTACCTGGGCTTCATTCGCCAGCGCGTCCGCAGCCAGGAAGAGGCTGAAGACATCCTTCAGGACGTGTTTGCCAACGTCCTTGCAGCCTCTCAAGACGTCAATAAACCAATCGAGAACATTGCCTCGTGGGTCTTCACGTCGGTACGTAATCGTATCATCGACTCGTACCGCAAGAAGCGCGCAGACAACTTCTCGGACATCGGCACGTCCGACCAGAAGGAAGACGGCAGCCTCGACCACGTAGAACGGTTTCTGGGGGACTTCTCGTATAACCCCGAGAGCGACCTGGTACGTAAGACCATTTGGGAAGCCGTCCTCGAGGGCCTTGAAGAGCTCCCCAAGGAGCAAAAGTGGGTCTTCGTAAAAAATGAATTCGAAGGTGTTTCGTTTAGGGAGATGTCCGAAGAGACCGGTGTGAACATCAACACGCTTCTCGCTCGGAAACGCTACGCCGTGTTGTACCTTCGCAAGAAGCTACAGGACCTATACGACACGGTCAACGAGAGTTAACCCCGACAATCAACCTCGATGATTTCTCCAACAGCCCGCGCGATCATTTACATTCTCTGCATCGGCGGGCTGTTGGTATTAAATGCCCTCGTTGTGATGGTGTTGTGGAACCAGGTTCTCGGTTCTGTCATCATCGCCGAGCGCCAGCTGTCGTTTCTCGAAGGTGCCGGCATCACAGCGTTCGCCTACGTTGGCGTATTCGGTATGCGGCACGCCCTTCAGGCAGTGCGCGCAGAGCGCAGAACGACACGTACGATTCCGATCCACGACGCGACTTCCAACAGTGACGGTCCCGCGTCAGTTCAGCGGAACACGGAAACGGTACAATCTCGTTGTTCGAACCTGACTGCTGATGAGAAGGCGCGACTGCGGGAAACACTCCGACAGCAGTGCGGGTGTACCGACGGCCGGCAGCCGCGGCCGGACCAAGCCTAGAGGCTTCCGCTGACGAGTCCGTGTGGCTCGCACGACATCCTCCCATGAAGTGGCAACGTGTAGCGTCCACGCCACGTGCATCGACGCATCTCCCCTGATCGACCAGCCTTCACACCACGAAGCGTTTCCTACGGTATCCGATCGTGGAACATCCTGCGTATGTTGACTCCAGATAGCGTTCACGATGTATCTGTAGGACTACCCCATGGGATTCATAACAGAGTTTAAAGAGTTCGCCTCACGGGGCAACATGGTCGACCTTGCAGTCGGTGTGGTCATCGGCGGTGCCTTTGGCAAGATTGTTACGTCGCTTGTAAATGACGTCATCATGCCGCCGATCGGCCTCATCACCGGAGGCATGGACTTCAAGGACATGATCATCACGCTCAAGCCTGCCGTCATGAAGGGTTCGACCGAGATGATACCGGCCGTAGCAGTCAAGATCGGTCTGTTCCTGAATGCCCTTGTGGACTTCGTGATCGTGGCCTTTGCGATCTTCATGGTGATCAAAGCCATCAGTGCTCTCCGCCGCAAGCAGGCCGAAGAACCGGCTACACCGCCGGCACCGGCTGAGGACATTGTGCTGCTGACGGAGATCCGTGACGCCCTGCGCAGTCGCAGCTAGCTCCTTGCCTGAAACAGCGGTCTGTACTACTTCGTGTCGTCACCACGATCGCGGCGGCGAGCCTTGTACATCTGCTCCGTGATGCCGCCCTCGCGCATGAAGCGCCGCTCCAGAGCGCTCACCTGACGATCGAGCAGCGAACATGCAACACCGATCAGCA
>JAULYI010000229.1:0-1778 GCA_032117915.1 Kapaibacterium sp. (SeqCode)
TTAACGGTGAGGTGTACAACTACGTCGAGCTACGTGAGCAGTTAGAACATGACGGCTTCACCTTCAGTACCAGCGGCGATACCGAGGTCATCCTTGCCGCCTACCTGCGCTGGGGCGAACGATGCGTAGAGCACTTCATCGGTATGTGGGCCTTCGCGATCTGGGACGAACGCTCTAAGACGCTCTTCTGCTCAAGAGACCGATTCGGTATCAAGCCGTTCCATTATGCCCAGAGGGATGGTTCGCTATACGCTGCAAGCGAGATCAAGGCCATCCAGCAGTGTCCGCTCTATCGCGGCGGCCTCAATGAGGCACAGATCGCACGCGGGCTGTACATGGGATGGATGCATCACCATGAAGAGACTTACTTCCAGGACATCAAGGCGTTGCCGGCCTCGCATAACCTTCGTTGGAAGGACAGCCAGATCACGGTGTGGCGCTATGCCGGCATTGATACGGTGCCTGCTTCGGCAACCTTCGACGACAGTGTCTCGACGTTCCGGTCGCTGTTTCTTGACAGCGTCCGTCTCACCGCCCGACGCGACGTGCCCATGGGCGTTTGTCTGAGCGGAGGTCTCGACAGCACGTCGATCGCCTGTGCTCTTGCCTCAAGCACGGACGAGCTCGAAGTACGAACCTTTACGGCATACTACGACGGCCCGGGTCAGGTCGACGAGCGTCCGTACATCGATCATGTCCTGCGGGCCTATCCGCAGATCAAGCCCGCCTACATCTCGCCGACAGATGCAGATGTGGCTGCGTCCATCGACAGGATCGTGCACATGATGGACGCTCCAATGCCCTCGTCATCGTATGTCAGCCAGTACTTTGTCATGCAGCTCGCTGCGGCTCACGGCGTCAAGGTGGTCCTCGACGGTCAGGGTTCGGACGAGATCCTCGGTGGCTACATGCATTCGGCCTACCGGGTCTTCACCGATGCCATCCGTGACCGTGGCATCGTCGACGCTGTGCGCGATCAGCTGGCCCATGTGCAGCGGCAGCACTTCAGCGCTTCAAAGTCGGCCAACGTCTTCGCGAAAAGCTTGCTTGCGGCGCTCCGCGACGAGCCTTCCATGACGTCCCTCGAATTGCGCAATGCATTCCCGTGGGTACTTGCCATGCCTCCCTCCGACGTCGGCATGCGGATCGACATGCCACGCGGGAGTCGCCTCAATGCCTTCCTCTCAAATCTCATCCACGTAACGCTGCTTCCCACGCTACTCCACACCGAAGATCTGAACTCGATGGCCTTTTCCATCGAGTCACGCGTGCCATTCCTGGATCACCGCCTTGTACAGGCCTGTTTCCACATGCCTACAGAGCACAAGGTGTATCGTGGCGAGACGAAGCGCGTTCTGCGCGCTGCCATGCGAGGCATCGTGCCGGACGCCGTGCTTGACCGTGCTGATAAGACGGGTTTCACGACGCCCGGCCACATTACCTGGCTGCGCGGCAGCCTTTCGTATCTCCTGGATGGTTCATGGAGCGACCTTGACGGTCTTGTCAACCGACCCGCTCTCAATGCCGTACTTGATCGCTATCGCAAGGGCGACAACACGAATGCACTCTTTGTTTGGCGCCTGGCGATGCTCAGGGCATTCCTAAGCGTGCGGCGGTAACAAGCACACGCTACGTCGTGGGAAGGAGCCAAAGCATACCGTCCAGCGTCCACAGCAATGTTCATGCTTGCTTCGGTCGCACTGCCTCTGGCAGACACTGCAACAGCGATTCGCGGTAGCGCTCGGAAACCACCACAACGTCGTTGTTCGACATATGGA
>JAULYI010000230.1:0-2224 GCA_032117915.1 Kapaibacterium sp. (SeqCode)
GTGCTCTTGCCGGCTCCGTTCGGACCCAGAAACCCATACACATCGCCGGCCTGAACCGTAAGGTCCAGACCATCAACGGCGTGGAAGCCGCCGTAATGCTTGCGCAGTCCGCGCAGTTCAATAATGTTCATGCGCCGGGGATAACGTGTTCGGCGCTGAAATAGTTCAGAGTTGCTTTACGAGCGACTTGAATGCTGTACCGCGCTGTTCAAAGTTGTCGAACATGTCAAATGATTTACAAGCGGGGGAGAACAGCACAATGTCGTCGGCCTCGGATAGATCATGCGCAGCGCGCACGGCCTCGTCAAGCGATGCCGACTTCACACAGCGCTTTGTGGTGCACCAGTGGTTGAAGATGGCGTCTGACTCTTCGCCGATACAGATGATGGCGTGCACATTTGCAGACACCACTTCGTTGAGCTCTCTGTAATCGTTGTTGTCACCGCGACCACCCGCTATCCACACGATCGGGCGATCGAAACTGGTGAGTGCGTACCAGGCCGCATTGATGTTCGTGGCCTTGGAGTCGTTATAGTACCGTGCGCCCTTTACCGTTCGAAGATATTCGAGACGATGTTCTACGCCGGCAAACGAGTGTAAGGCATCACGGATGTCTTCGTTACGCACTTCAAGCGCACGAGCCGCAAGTGCGGCGGCCATGGAGTTGTACACGTTGTGTACTCCGGGCACGCCAAGTTTCCGAACGGGCATGAGAAGCTCCTCTTTATGCTCACCTCCGACCCTTAGGATGATCTCGTCCCCCCGGACGAACGCGTCCTGCTGCTCTGAGCGCGTGCTGATCATCTGAACTGTCCCTTGGGTCACCGCTGATGCTCCTGCTGCTGGATCATCATCGGCATTCAAAATTACAACGTCATTCGGCCCTTGATGTCGGCAAATTTTCCACTTCGCATCCACGTAGTGTTCAAAGGTTCCGTGATAGGTAATGTGATCGGGGGTGATGTTCAACAACACGCTCACGCGTGGCTTGAACGTCACGCAGGTATCCAGTTGATAACTGCTAACCTCGGCTACAATGATGGTGTCGTCACTGATGGTATCAACCAGTGCAGACAGTGGTGTACCGATGTTGCCTGCGGCCACGGCATTGCGTCCGGCATGGTGCAGGATGTGCGTGATAAGGGCCGTAGTGGTAGTCTTACCGTTCGTCCCGGTGATGGCAACGATGGTATGCCGCAGGTGGCGGTAGGCCCACTCGAGTTCGCCGATAAGTTCGATGCCTCGTTCTGCGGCACCACTGCGCACGGCATTGCTGGGTGGTACGCCCGGCGACGCAATGATCAGGTCGGCTTCTAGCGCACGTTCGGTATGTGCGCCGAATTCATGGGCGATACCTGCTGCATCCAGCTCGGCGATGATGGCCGCTGCATTCGCAGCGGGCTTTACGTCGGTGACGAAGACGTCGTGTCCACGACGCTTGGCAAGGTGTGCCGCTGCAAGACCACTCTTGGCGGCACCGATAACGGTGATTCGCATGCTGCGAATATCGGGAATGGCGGAGCGACTGCCACCGTACGAGCAACCAATGGTCTTACGTGGTACGCGCCATCAGCTGTTGTGCCAGGCCCAGCAGCAGCGACCGAGGCTCGCTTTCCGGCAGGGCATGCAGGTGAGCAAAGGCGTTCTCGGTCAGATCCCGCACAACGACCCGAGCATCATCCAGCACACCAAGCGCGTCCATCATCGTCCGTACCTCAGGAACGCGATCGGCCGGCAGGCCGGGCGTGGTATCAAAGGCATCGAGCATGGCCCTGTATGCAGCGAGATCCGCAGCGCTCACGGTTGCGTGTCCGTCAAGACCACGGTTTACGCGCTCGATGGCTGTGAGCACCAGCCAGGTGCGCTTGCCTTCGATGATGTCACCGCCGGGCGTCTTGCCGAATCCGTCTGTTCCCAGCAGGTCCAGCAGATCGTCCTGCATCTGGAAGGCCACTCCGATGTCCCGTGCAAACGTGCGCAGAGCATCGACATGTGGTTGCGAAGCGCCGGCGATGTGGGCACCCAGGACCACGCTGGTCTCGAGCAGTCGTGCTGTCTTCTTCGTGATCATTTCGAAGTACGCGTCGATCGACGCTCGCGTCGATGTCTGCAGCTCCAGGTCGAGTGCCTGTCCGTCGCATACCTCGATAAGACCCGTAGAGAAGGCAGAGAAGACGTCGACGGGTGAGGGGGCGTGGCGCGCCGACTGTTCCAGCAGACGCAT
>JAULYI010000231.1:0-2700 GCA_032117915.1 Kapaibacterium sp. (SeqCode)
TTAGTCTAAGTGCAACGGAAGGTCGAATCATCCACACCGAATCATCCACACCTCTTTCGGACTGCGTGCGTTGTAGGTCGTCCAGATAGTATGATGAACTCTCATAGCGATACGCGACACGACGGACTCAGGATGTGACGAACCATCGTTGCTGTCGTTTATCGAGACAACGTGCTCTCACATTTCATTGTACACGCCACAACAACCGGCATAGGCCCAAGCTTCAGCGTGGGCTTTTGATGTTGCGCGGGCAACGGTTTGAAGAACCCCAGCCCTACTTAAACACCTTCTCCGGTAGCGGCTTGTTGAATTCGACGGATTTGTAGGATACTTGGACGGTGGCCTTTTGCGCGGCCTTGGAGTTGTCGCGGGCAGGCGCATCGAAGTCGCCGGTCATGGTCTTGGGGATCTCGAAAGCGCCGACGTCCATCATGAGTTTGACGTAGGAGGGCATGCCATAGGCGGCCGAGGCAGCATCGTTGTAGACGAGTTCGGCGACGACGGTGCCGCCCTTCTTCATGGTGCTTTCGATCTTGCGGACGTTCAGCGTGGACTCGTCGATCCAGAGTGTGGCAACGACGATGTCGCTGGATTCTTCGGCGGGTAGAATCTTGACCTTACGCAACGTGGAGCCTTGGAACTGGCCCGTGCCGACGTCGACGGCGGCATAGGGGCGTCGGAGCAGGCGCGTGGCCGTAAGGTCGGCTCCCTGTTTGGGCAGCATGGCAAAGCCCTTGGCTACAAACGCCGTTTTGTCTGGCGCTTTATAGTACAGCGTCGCCTCGGCCGGTGGCACCTTCATGAAGGGCACGTCAACGGTGATCCCCACCACGGCCTTGTACGTTTCGACGCGATCCATCTTTGCCTTCACACGGTCAAGCAGTGCCGTTGCATCAGACACGGCAAGCATTGGAGCGGCCGACAGGGCAAGCGTAAGTAGCAGGCGCACGATCATGTAAGGATATCCTTCCGACGAATGATGATCTGTGCTGCAACAAAGCACGTGACGATGTGTGCAGCCAGGATCGAGATCGAGGTATAGATCCGTGCCCACGGTACCGGATCGTCAAACATGTATCGCCAGGATATCATGTGGTTGTTGACGAGAAAAGGTCGCACCGTGGAAAAGAACGGTAGGTCGATGGCAGAGATGATCGTGAACACGATCAGGATAGCCATGGTGGTCATGATCGGACCGATGGCATTCTCGACCAATGACGATAGCAAGAAGGCTATTGAAGAGACGGTCATCATCGACATACAGGCCATGCCATAGGCCCACACAAAGCGCCACAGCACGTCATCGGCTGCGATGATGGTGATCTTTGAGCGTATGCTTACCACCTCGCCGGTGCCGAGCAGCGGAATACCCAGACCAAAACTCAGCAGGGCCAGCCACGCAACAAGCATCACGGCCGTGAGCATGGAGGTGAGCCATTTGGCAGTGACAACGGTGCTGCGCGGGATCGGACGTGTGAAGACCAGCCGATAGGTTCCACCGGTGGCCTCGCCGGCAAGGATGTCACCGGCGACCAACGTCACCAGGAAGGGCACATGGACGAACATCGTGCTCATGATAATGAGCGAGACCGTATAGCCGTTGAGGAGATTCCCCTGAAACTCAAAGACGTCCTTGATGGACTGCGTCGCAAACGCGAAGTAGGACACGCCTTCGGCGCGCATTGCCACAACGATGATCGGCACAAGGATGCCGATGGCGATATAGCCGATGAATGTCCGCCATTTCGAAAAGACCTTCGACAGCTCCACACGGAGCATTAGCAGCAGGTCACCCATGGCGATCCTCCTTGGTAAGCGTAAGGAAGTACTCTTCGAGGGATCGGACGGGCACGACACGTTCGACGCTGATGGACGCATGGACGAGATGCTGCACAATGTGCGGGATGTCTGCTCGCTCAGCAAGCATGACGATGGCACCGTCTGCCACCTGGATGTTTGCATCCGCATGCGTACTGCGAAGAATGACAGCCGCCTCCTGCGCCTGCGGCGTGGAAATGGTAACCTTCATACGTCCGGCATTCAACAGGTCCTGCACTGCCCCTTCCACCACTGCTTTGCCGCGGTTGATGACGATCATGCGATTGGCGGTGAGCTCGACTTCGGGAAGAATGTGCGATGAAAGGAAAATGGTCTTCTTGTGCTCGGAACTCAGTGTGAGAATCAGGTCACGGATGTCCTTCATGCCCTGCGGGTCGAGGCCCGTCGTCGGCTCGTCCAGGATGATAAGGTCCGGTTCGTGCAACAATGCCTGTGCGATGCCAAGGCGCTGCTTCATGCCATGCGAGAAGGTCTTGACCTTACTTTCTGCGCGATGGTCGAGGCCGACGATACCCAGCACGCGAAGCAGGTTGGTACGCGATACGTCGGCGCGACTCATTCTGCCGAGCAACTCGAGGTTGTGGCGGGCCGTGAGGTAGTTATAAAAGTCCGGACGCTCAACGATGGCGCCAATACGTCGCAGGATGGACTCACGATTCGTGGTCAGGTCTAGGCCGAAGATCTTGATGGTGCCACCCGTCGGACGGATGAGCGACATCATCATGCGGATGCTGGTGCTCTTGCCGGCTCCGTTCGGACCCAGAAACCCATACACATCGCCGGCCTGAACCGTAAGGTCCAGACCATCAACGGCGTGGAAGCCGCCGTAATGCTTGCGCAGTCCGCGCAGTTCAATAATGT
>JAULYI010000232.1:0-10096 GCA_032117915.1 Kapaibacterium sp. (SeqCode)
GAAGATAAGTTTGGTGTTACGGCTGCCGCCCCTGTCATGATGGCTGCTGGTGCCCCGGCCGCCGGTGCTGCTGCAGCTGCCGAAGAGAAGACGGAATTTGACGTCGAACTCACGGAAGGTGGTGCACAGAAGCTGAACGTAATCAAGGTTGTGCGCGAAGTCACGGGTCTGGGCCTCAAGGAAGCCAAGGACCTCGTCGAAGGCGCACCCAAGCTCGTCAAGGAGCAGCTGCCCAAGGCCGACGCCGACGCGCTCAAGAAGAAGCTCGAAGAAGCTGGCGCCAAGGTCACGCTCAAGTAATCCAGGCATTGCACATCAACCCCGGAACGGCTTGAACAGCCGTTCCGGGCGTTGTCGTTTTGAACGGCTTCTCCCACGGTCAGGCTACGACGTCAATGCACGGCCCCTTTCATACCACCTACGACGGAATTTCGTGACGGGTGAATTGCGATTCACCGGTCACGAGATTCTGTTTTTTATGAGCACACTGGAGCACCCATGAACGGTCCCCAGGATCCTTCGATGTACACGCAGCACCTTGTGCGTCTGCGCGATCGCATCACGTTTGGCAACCTTCACCGCGAAGTCGAGTACCCCGACCTGCTTGGATTGCAGGTGGATTCGTACGACGACTTTCTTCAGGAGGGAACCCATCCCAACGATCGCCGGATGCTCGGCCTGCAGCGTGCATTCCTGAATAACTTCCCGATCGAGGACAACTCGGGCGTGTACGAACTGAACTTCATCGATTACATCATCGAGAAGCCAAAATACACCGAAGAGGAGTGTCGCGAGCGCGAGTTGACGTATGCGAAGACGCTGAAGGCGCGCCTTCGACTGTCCTCCAAGGCCGATCCGAGTTCGGAAGACTACATCGAGGCCATCGACCAAGAAGTGTACCTTGGCAACATCCCTGCGATGACGCCTCGTGGCACATTCATCATCAACGGCGCCGAGCGCGTTGTCGTTGCCCAGCTGCACCGATCGCCGGGTGTGTTCTTCGACGACGCCATTCACCCGAACGGTACGAAGATCTACTCTGCACGGATCATTCCGTTCAAGGGATCATGGGTGGAGTTCACGACGGACATTCACGATGTGATGTATGCCTACATCGACCGCAAGAAGAAGTTCCCGGTAACGACGCTTCTGCGCGCATTGGGATACTCAAGCGACGAAGACTTGCTGGCACTGTTCGACCTTGCTGTTGATGTGCCCATGAAGGAGATCGGCGAGGATCATCTTGGACGCCGGATCGCCTCGGATGCTGTCGATATGTCGACGGGTGAGATCGTCGCTTCGCGCGACAACATCATTTCTGAAGACCTCCTAGTGGCACTTCGCGCGTCGGATGTCGATTCGCTGAAGATCTACAAGTATGAGAACGTGAACGACGAGCCGATCATCGCGAAGACGCTGTTGAAGGACACGTCGCGCACGACGGATGACGCACTTGAGACGATCTATCGTCAGCTGCGTTCCTCTGATCCGCCGGATCGTGATACCGCTTGGGGTCTGCTTGAGAAGCTCTTCTTCAATGCAAAGCGCTACGACCTTGGTGTTGTGGGCCGCTATCGCATCAACGAGAAGCTTGCTATGACGGTGCCGCTTGATGTGACGACGCTGACGGTCGATGATATCGTATCGATCGTGAAGTATCTGATCGATCTGCGTGATGCCAAGGTGTCGGTCGATGATATTGACCACCTTTCGAACCGTCGTGTCCGCACGGTAGGCGAACAGCTCGAAGCCACCTTCAACCTGGGTCTGACGCGTATGGCGCGCACGATCAAGGAGCGTATGAGCGTTCGTGACAGCGAGAACATTACGCCTGCCGAGCTGGTTAACGCCCGTACGATCACGAGCGTCATCAACCAGTTCTTCGGCACGAATCAGCTGTCGCAGTTCATGGATCAGACGAATCCCCTCAGCGAGATCACCCACAAGCGCCGTACGTCGGCCCTTGGCCCCGGTGGTCTGACGCGCGAGCGTGCAGGCTTCGAAGTTCGTGACGTTCACTACACGCACTACGGTCGCCTGTGCCCGATCGAGACGCCGGAAGGTCCGAACATCGGTCTGATCTCGTCGCTGGCCATGCACGCCCGCGTAAACAAGTTCGGCTTTATCGAGACGCCCTATTTCAAGGTCGTCAATGGTGTGGTGATCGATGAGATCGAATTCCTGGCTGCCGATAAAGAGGAAATGCAGATCATCGTTCCGGCCTCGACGCCGAAGGATGCAAAGGGCAAGCTGCTCGGTGAGACAGTGAAGGCTCGTCTCTCTGGCGACTACAAGGTCGTACACCCGACGGATGTCCATTACATGGAGGTCTCGACCGACCAGATCACGTCACCGGCCGCTTCGCTGATCCCATTCCTCGAGCACGACGACGCCAACCGTGCACTCATGGGTTCCAACATGCAACGGCAGGGCGTGCCCCTGCTGCGTCCCGAAGCTCCGCTTGTCGGCACGGGCATGGAAGCACGTGTCGCGCGCGACTCGCGCACGCTTGTGCTCGCCGAAGCCGACGGCGTGATCGAATACGTCTGCGGAGATTATGTACGGGTCCGCTATGACGATCTCCGGAATGATGACGAGAAGTTGGTTGCGTTTGACGACGACCGTGTTGTTACGTATCCGCTTCTCAAGTTCTACCGCACGAACCAGGATACGTCGATCAACCAGCGTCCGCTCGTTCACGTTGGTCAGCGCGTACAGCGCGGCCAGCCGCTGATCGACGGTGCATCGACGGAGCAGGGCGAACTCGCTCTTGGCCGCAACGTGCTGGTTGCCTTCATGCCCTGGCGCGGATATAACTTCGAAGATGCTATCGTGCTCAGCGAGCGCATGGTAGCCGAAGACGTCTTTACGTCTGTTCATATCGAAGAATTCACGCTCCAGGTTCGTGACACCAAGCGCGGCGAAGAAGAATTCACACGAGAGATTCCGAACGTAAGCGAAGAAGCTACCAAGGACCTTGATGAGCGCGGTATCGTCCGCGTTGGCGCCAAGGTTCGTGAAGGAGACATCCTGATCGGTAAGATCACGCCGAAGGGCGAGACCGATCCGACACCGGAAGAAAAACTGCTTCGAGCAATCTTCGGCGACAAGGCCGGTGATGTGAAGGACGTATCGCTGAAGGCGCCTCCGGGACTCAAGGGCACGGTCATCAACACCAAGCTCTTTGCTCGCCGCGTCCTGACGAGCGACTCTGAATTCCGCGCCGAGGAAAAGAAGCGCCAGGACCTGATCACCAAGCGTGAGCAGCAGGCTCTGCGCTCACTCGACGCAGACTGCGTTGAGCGCATTGCGAAGTTGCTCGACGGCGAGACGTCGCTGGGCGTTCGCAGCTCCAACGACTCCGTCGTGTTCCGCTCGGGATCCAAGCTCAGCGAAAAGGAATTCCTGGCCAAGTTCGAGGCAGGCACCTTTGTGCCCTCCATGATGAACTACGAGCAGGACTGGATCGCCGACATGAAGACGATGACCATGGTTCGTTCGCTGTCGGTCAATTACATGGCCCGTCGTGCCGCCATCATCGCCGATGCACGTGTCGAGCGTAACAAGATCGCAGCAGGCGACGAACTGCAGCCGGGCATCCTCCAGATGGCAAAGGTCTATGTTGCCAAGAAGCGCAAGCTTCAGGTGGGTGACAAGATGGCCGGTCGTCACGGTAACAAGGGTATCGTTTCCAAGATCGTGCCTCTCGAAGACATGCCGTTCCTGCCCGATGGTACACCGGTTGACATCGTGCTCAACCCGCTTGGCGTGCCTTCGCGTATGAATCTGGGTCAGCTGTACGAAACCGCTCTTGGCTGGGCTGCCAAGAAGCTCGGTGTGCACTTCGCAACGCCGATCTTCGACGGAGCTTCCTGGGACGAGGTTGGTGAGTATCTGCACAAGGCAGGGCTGCCGCGCACCGGAAAGACCGTCCTTATCGATGGTCGTACAGGCGATCCGTTCGACAACGAGGTGACAGTTGGTATCATCTACATGATGAAGCTTTCTCACCTTGTTGACGATAAGATCCACGCACGTTCTATCGGACCCTACTCGCTTATCACGCAGCAGCCACTAGGGGGCAAGGCTCAGTTCGGCGGCCAGCGTTTGGGCGAGATGGAAGTGTGGGCACTTGAGGCCTACGGTGCTGCGCACACGCTGCAGGAAATGATCACTGTGAAGTCCGACGATGTGACGGGCCGTGCAAAGATGTACGAGTCCATGGTGAAGGGCGACAACATGCCCAATCCGAACATCCCGGAATCCTTCAACGTGCTCGTTCGCGAGCTTCAAGGCTTGTGCCTTGATGTGAAGATCGATTGATCTGCCGGCGGCTACTCCACGAAACTGAAAAACTCACGAGGTTGTGATGCAATATCAATTCATACCGAAGCGTGGCTTCTCGCAGATCACGATCCGTATCGCATCGCCGGACGACATCCTGAACCGTTCCCACGGTGAAGTGACGAAGCCCGAGACGATCAACTACCGGTCGTTCCGTCCTGAGAAGGACGGCCTCTTCTGCGAAAAGATCTTTGGTCCGATCCGCGACTGGGAATGCGCCTGCGGCAAGTACAAGCGTATCCGCTACAAGGGTATCGTGTGCGATCGCTGCGGCGTAGAGGTGACGCAGAAGTCCGTGCGCCGCGAGCGCATGGGACACATCATGCTCGCCGTACCCGTCGTCCATATCTGGTTCCTACGCTCGCTTCCCAGCAAGATCTCCGGTGTGATCGGCATGCCTACCAAGGATGTCGAGCGCATCGTGTATTATGAATCCTACGTCGTCATCCAGCCGGGTTCCACGGGTCTGCAACCCAAGGATCTGCTGACGGAAGACCAGTACCTCGACGTTCTTGCGAACCTCCGTCCGGAGGAGCGCAACATGGATGACGAAGATCCTCGCAAGTTCATCGCCCTTATCGGCGGTGAGGCTGTGAAGGAGCTGCTGCGTCGCGTCGATGCCGACGAAGAGTACTACCGCATGCGCGAAGTCGCTCGCGAGGACTTGTCGCAGGCCAAGAAGGCTGACGTCCTGAAGCGTTTGCGCATTCTTGATGCGTTCCGCTCTGGCGAAGGCAAGGAACCGAACCGCCCCGAGTGGATGGTGCTCGACATCATCCCGGTCATTCCGCCAGACCTGCGTCCGCTGGTGCCGCTCGAGGGTGGTCGCTTTGCAACGTCCGACCTGAACGACCTGTACCGTCGCGTGATCATCCGCAACAACCGCCTCAAGCGCCTGATCGATATCAAGGCGCCGGAGGTGATCCTGCGTAACGAAAAGCGCATGTTGCAGGAAGCTGTCGACGCCCTCTTCGATAATTCGCGTCGTGCCGTCCGTAGCGAGTCCCAGCGCGCGCTCAAGTCGCTCGCCGATACGCTCAAGGGTAAGACGGGCCGCTTCCGTCAGAACCTGCTTGGCAAGCGCGTTGACTACTCGGGCCGCTCCGTTATCGTCGTTGGACCCGAGCTCAAGCTCTACGAATGCGGCCTGCCCAAGGATATGGCCGTTGAGCTCTTCAAGCCCCTGGTAATCCGCAAGCTCATCGAGCGCGGTCACTGCAAGACGGTGAAGAGTGCCAAGAAGATGGTCGAGAAGAAGACGACGGATGTCTGGGACATTCTGGATAAGGTGATCGATGGCCATCCGGTGCTCCTGAACCGTGCTCCCACGCTGCACCGCCTGGGTATCCAGGCCTTCCAGCCCAAGCTGATCGAAGGCAAGGCCATCCAGCTGCACCCGCTCGTGACGACGGCCTTCAATGCTGACTTCGACGGTGACCAGATGGCCGTGCACGTGCCGCTGAGCCACGAAGCGCAGCTTGAAGCACTGCTGCTGATCCTGTCGGCCCACAACATCATGCACACGCAGAACGGCGAGCCGATTGCCGTTCCGTCGCAGGACATGGTTCTGGGAACGTACTATCTTACGAAGGTGCGTCGCGGAGCCCTTGGCGAAGGCAAGATCTTCTCGTCACCCGATGAAGTGATCATTGCCTACAACAGCAAGCGCATCAGCTTGCATGCCAAGGTCAAGGTTCGTATTCCGGGCATCGACGAGCTGGTCGAGACAACCGTTGGACGTATCCAGTTCAACAAGATCGTTCCCTCGGAGATCGGCTATCTCAACGAGCTTCTCACCAAGAAGCGCCTGCGTCAGATCATCTCGCTCTGCTTCCGTAAGGCCGGTCTGGCTAAGACGGTTGAATTCCTCGACAAGCTCAAGGAAGCCGGCTTCACGACAGCTACACGTGGTGGTTTGAGCGTGTCGATCGCAGACGTGGTTGTGCCCGACGAGAAGGTCAAGATCATCGACAGCGCACAGAAGGAAGTCGATAAGATCGAAGACTACTATCATTCGGGTGTGATCACGGAAGGCGAGCGCTACAACAAGATCATCGACATGTGGTCAACGGCCACGAACAAGGTTGCCGATAAGCTCTACAGCGAACTGCAGACGAATCTTGACGGTTTCAATACCTTCTGGATGATGCTTGACTCGCAGGCTCGTGGTTCGAAGGAGCAGATCCGTCAGTTGGCCGGTATGCGTGGTCTTATGGCCAAGCCGCAAAAGACGGCAACGGCATCAAGCGCCGAGCTTATCGAAAATCCCATCATTTCGAACTTCAAGGAAGGTCTGACAATCCTTGAGTACTTCATCTCGACGCACGGTGCCCGTAAGGGTCTTGCCGATACGGCTCTCAAGACGGCCGACGCCGGCTATCTGACGCGCCGTCTGCATGACGTTGCACAGGATGTTGTGATCTCCGAAGATGACTGCGGTACGATCCGCGGCGTGGACATGCGAGCGCTAAAGGACGGTGAGGATGTGAAGGAACCGCTGTATGAGCGCATCCTTGGTCGTACGTCGCTCATGGACGTCACTGACCCGCTCACGGGCAAGTTGCTTGTGACGAAGGGTGGCATCATCACCGAAGAGGTCGCCTCGGAGATTGAGCAGTCCTCGCTCGAAATGGTTAACATCCGAAGCGTCCTTACGTGCGAGTCGCGCCGTGGTGTTTGCGCTCGGTGCTATGGCCGAAACATGGCCACAGGCCAGCTGGTAGATACCGGCGAGGCCGTTGGCACGATCGCTTCGCAGTCGATCGGTGAGCCTGGTACGCAGCTGACGCTCCGTACGTTCCACACCGGTGGTACAGCTTCGCTGTCGTCATCGCAGAGTCTGACGCAGGCCAAGTTCGATGGTGTCATCCAGTTCGAGAACATCCGCTATGTGTCCTACGAAGGCGACTTCGAAGAGATCAACGTGGTGGTCTCCCGTGCCGGTGTTATCAATATCGTCGAACCCGAGTCCAACCGCGTTCTGACAAAGTATGACGCCGTGTACGGCGCCGAACTCAAGCTTAAGGAAGGCGAGAAGGTCAAGAAGGGCGACACACTGTACGAATGGGATCCGTACAACTCCGTGATCATCACGGAGAAGTCAGGCCGCGTTCGCTATCGCGACCTTATCCAGAACCTGACGTTCAAGGAAGCGATCGATGAGCAGACGGGTCACACGGCGAAGATCGTGACAGACTCGCGTGACCGTACGAAGAGCCCCGCGATCGAGATCGTGGATGATGATGGCGTGCTGATCCAGAGCTACATCATCCCGACGCGTGCACAGATCGTCGTTGATGACGGCGAAGTGGTTAGCGTTGGATCGAAGCTCGTGAAGATGCCGCGCGACCTTGGTCGTCTCCGCGACATCACGGGCGGTCTGCCCCGCGTTACGGAGCTCTTTGAAGCACGTGCACCGCAGGCCCCTGCCGCCGTCACGGAAATCGACGGTATCATCTCGATCGACAAGCCGAAGCGTGGTTCACGCGTTCTGTCGGTGACGTCGCTCGACGGAGAGCTGAAGCGCGATTACAGTGTGCCTATCGGTAAGCACGTTCTTGTGCAGGAGGGCGACCTCGTCCGTGCAGGTGACCGTCTGACGGAAGGCGCTATCAATCCTCACGACATTTTGCACATCAAGGGCCGTAATGAGGTGCAATCGTACCTGGTGAACGAGATCCAGGAAGTGTACCGCATGCAGGGTGTGAAGATCAACGACAAGCACATTGAAGTGATCGTGCGCCAGATGCTGCAGAAGGTCCGCGTTACCGACTCGGGCGACTCGCAATTCCTCGAGGCAGATCAGACGGACCGTATGCGTTTCTCTGACGAGAATGAGCGACTGAAGCAATGCGTCGTCGTGACCGACAAGGGCGACAGTAAGTTCAAGGTCGGCCAGATCGTTGAAAAGCGCGTCTTCAAGGAGGTCAATGCCGAGCTGAAGAAGAAGGAGAAGGCCATTGCCAAGAGCCGTACGGCAGAGCCGGCCATTGGCGAGCCGTTGCTCCTGGGTATCACGCAAGCGTCGCTGACAACGGAGTCGTGGCTTTCGGCCGCCTCTTTCCAAGAGACAACGCGTGTGCTCGCCGATGCATCGGCAGCTGCGAAGGCAGACCGTCTGCAAGGTCTCAAGGAGAACATCATTCTGGGTCAGCTCGTCCCTGCAGGTACCGGCCTCCGCTCGTACCAGGAGATGCTCGTCACTAGCGCTGTTGGCAACATCTTCGGTGCCGACGCCATCATTCCGATGGTCGAGGAGCCAGCAGAAGAGCCCGCCCGCAAGCCCGCCCGCAAGCGTCCTGCCCAGGCATAACGCAGGCAATCTCAGGTCAAGCAATCAAGCCCCTCATCGAGTCGATCGGTGAGGGGCTTTCGTTTTGTAAATGCCGTATGTTGCGATGATGATGATCTACGCCCATCGATGGTTACTCCTTGCCCCCTTGCTGCTTCTAATGATGCATCTAGCACGGGGGAATGCCATAGACACCCTTGGTGTGCCCGTGGGGGCCGATGTGCGTTATGTTGTGGAAGGCGGTGGACGCATGGTGATGGTCTCTGGAGACCGTGCGTTCCAGCGCACCAGGGGGTCTGATGATGCCTCATGGCGACGGTTGCCATTCAGGCCGCGCTCAGCTTCGGTGCTGTACGTCCATGGTGATACGATACGGCTGGTGGATGTATTCGATACGTGCAGGACATCGGTTGACGCAGGCGCAACGTGGACGTCCATGCTGGCCATTCCGAATATCGTAGCTCTCGCCGATCACGGACGCGTGGGTGTCGCCACAAGCCTTTGCGAATATGATCGACTGGTCGTAACGCTGTACGACATCGAGGCGGATACCGTTCGCTACCTGACATCCCCGATCCCCTGCGTCGAGAACATTGCCGTTACTACCACCGATACGTCGTGTTGGATCGCGGCGTACGGCGCGCAGGCTACAGCTGCGGTTGTGGGTGATGTCTGGCGCGTGCAGGGCATAGGGATGCCGATACGCACATGGGATCCTGTCTATGTTGACTCGATACGCCATGTCAGTATGCTTCGGCATGGTGATGTCGGTCAATGGTCGCAAGACACAATGCGCCCGCAGCAGCAACCCGATGTGCAGCTGGTGATGCCATATCGCACGAGTGATCTTGGCTATCCGCTTGACATCGCCTTCGATGGACGTCGATGGCTGATCGTGATGCAGAGTGGCGTCTTTGCATCGGCAAACGGAGTCGCCTGGCAGCGCGATGCGGCGTTGTCAGCGCTCATGCCGCTGCGATGTCACGCCGTTATCGACTCGGCACTGCTCTTGAGTGTGCATGGCTTCGGGCCGCTATTGTGGCAGCAGTCACAGGCGGCGCCATACAACCAGGGACTCATCGACCCGGTGCTATCACAGCCCCTGTTGCAACTTGACGATGCTGTGGGGCACGGTGACTCATGGCAGTCGATCACGACTCGAGGGCTGGTGGTATGGGGCGATGCAGACACGCTGTTGCGCCAGAAGGCCTACGGCGATGTCGAGCAGCGGCGTACCGTGGTGCACCGCGGACGTATCTGGGGCATGACCGATGGTGGAGCATCCTCATTCGATGCGCCAACGCTGACGCCGCGCACCGAGATCGTCGGACAGCCCGTGTACACTGTTGTACCGATGGGGCAACACGATGTCGTCTGGCAGGGACGTGACCTGAAGATCAGACGTGCGGGTGAGCAACAATGGCAGGTACTACGAAGCATCGTCACGAATGACGGCTTGAA
>JAULYI010000233.1:0-6709 GCA_032117915.1 Kapaibacterium sp. (SeqCode)
GAAGGAACGATACGGCCATCTTTGTGAGCAACGCGCTGCCGAAGGCAGCGGCAAAGACCAGTGCCCCCCACTTCCATCCCTCGGCGAGTTTGATAGAAGCCCACAGTGCTGTGAGCATGAAAGCCATCAGTGGTACTTCCGTCATACCCTGACGGGCATACCACCACCAAGGCAGTGCGGATGCCAGCACAACGACGGACAGTAGAGCATGTTCGAACGTCACGATGCGCCGCATGACCAGGTAGAGCATGGCCATGGCCAGCGTTGAGCAGAGCAGCCCAAACAGGCGGATCGATGTTGTTGACGGGCCAAGAGCCCGCATACTCAGGGCCATTGCCCATGACGGCAGCGGTGGCGGCGTCGAGGAATACAGACCGCCGATCGTGTAGGGTGTCTGATCCATCCATACCTCATGCTCGACGATGGCGCGAGCACGCATGGCATAGAGTCCTTCATCCCACGGCTGCACCTCGATGCTACCCACGCGCATGAACAACAGTCCGGTCAGCACCAAGATGGTGGCAATGACAGTATGTCCCCGCTGTGTCATTCGATGAAGTAGATGGTTCGTGGGGGCAAGCAGAGGATCAGCAATACCATGGCTGCCCACCCGATGATCTGCCGACGCCTATCCAGCGGCTGCTCATCAACTACGGGCGGGTGCGGGATGCGGACCAGGAAGCGTATCAGCAGGGCCCACAGGAGCCAGCCTTCACCGATGGTGAACAGTCCGGGAGCAAGATGAATGACGGTATCCAGCGTTGGGAAGATCATGTGCTGGATCCATATCACAAAGGGCATTGGTGAGGGCTCGTCATACATCACACGGATCATTCCGAGCAGGGACAACATGCCAAGTAGGAACATGACCCACCAGATCGTCCGGGCGACGGGATGCTGACGTCTTCCGATAAGTCCGTACAGCACATGGCCACCATCAAGCTGTCCAAGAGGTAACAGGTTCAGTGCCGTGACGAACAATCCAAACCATCCAACGCACAGAAAGGGATAATGATAGATCTCATTCATCGGAGGCATGAAGGCACCCTCGGGAACCAGCACGGCCTTAAGTCCATTGAACAGCAACGTCTCGCCGAAATACATGCCGGAAGGGGCAATGACACCGGTTGCGCGATACTCGGGATGGATCTGTAGCAGATACTCGACGTCCGGCAGCGTTACAAAACCGATACCAAGGATTAGCAAACACACGGCCATACCGGCCAGTGGTCCTGCCACGCCGATATCGAACAGGACGCGACGCGAGGGTATCGACTGCCGGATGCGAATGAAGGCGCCAAACGTTCCGAACGGAATAAGAGGCATCGGCAAAAAGTACGGCAGCGATGTGTCTATGCCGTGAATGCGTGCTGCGATGTAGTGTCCGAATTCATGTGCTGTGAGGAACGACATCAGCAGGAGTGCATACGTAAGCCCGTACATCACATTCGTAAGCTCGTTGGGGTCCTTCCCTACCCATGCAGCACCGGCAAGTGCCGTACTTGCGAACGTAAGCACGAACAAGAGCACATGGACCCATAGTCGCGAAGGACGACGTGAGCCGTCGGATGCGGAGATCGGTGTATAGCCCACGTCAATCCTCGGTACGCGTCTGCTCGACGGTTCGCTCGGGTCTCATTTGCGGGAAGAACAGCACGTCGCGGATGGAGTCGTTGTTCGTGAGCAGCATCACCAGTCGATCGATGCCAACACCAAGACCAGCCGTCGGCGGCAGGCCGACCTCGATGGCGTGCAGGAAGTCCTCATCGACAACCATCGCTTCGTCATCGCCGGCTGCTCGGATGGCAGCCTGATCTTCGAGTCGCTGCCGCTGATCGATCGGATCGTTGAGCTCGGAGAATGCGTTGGCCACTTCTTTGCCCATGACGAACAGTTCAAACCGCTCAACCAATCCTGGCTCGGTGCGGTGCGCCTTGGCCAGCGGCGACATCTCGACCGGATAGTCCATAACGAAGGTTGGTTGCACCAGGTGGGGTTGGACCTTAATGCTGAATATCTCGTCAAGCAGCTTCATGGCACTCCACGACGGATCGATATCGACGTGCAGTTCCTTGGCGGCGACCACAAGCTGTTCGCGTGTCAGACCCCGAAGATCTCGACCGGTGTGCTCGGCAAAGAGGTCGAACATCGGACGACGGGCGAACGGACGCGCAAAGGAGATCGTTGTACCCTGGAAGTCGACGGTGTCTGCGGCATGGATCTCGTGGACGATAACGTTGAAGAGCTCTTCAACCATGTCCATCATCCAAACGTAATCCTTGTATGCAACGTAGATCTCAAGAGCGGTGAACTCCGGATTATGGGTCTTGTCCATCCCCTCATTCCGGAAATTCTTTGAGATCTCATACACGCCCTCAAATCCACCGACGATCAAGCGCTTCAGATAGAGTTCATCGGCGATGCGCAGATACAGCGGTATATCGAGTGCGTTGTGGTGCGTAACAAAGGGGCGGGCTGTTGCACCGCCGTAGATCGGCTGAAGGATAGGCGTTTCGACCTCGAGCCAGCCGCGATCATCAAAGAATCGACGCATCGTCGAGATGACCTTGGCGCGCTTCACAAAGGTGTCTTTGATGTGTGCGTTCGCGATCAGGTCGAGATAGCGCTTACGATACCGCTGCTCCTTGTCGGCAAAGGCATCGTACCGCGTCACATTCCCCTCCGCATCAACTTCTTCCTTTCCGGCTGGGATGACCGTAATGCTCTTACAGAGCACGGCAACGGATTGGGCATGGACGCTGATCTCACCCATGCGGGTCCTGAAGGCAAAGCCTTGAACGCCAATGATATCACCAATGTCGTAAAGCTTCACGTGGTCATAGACTTCACCGAGATCATCCTTTTTCAAATAGATCTGTATGCGGCCACTGACATCTTGGAGATGGAGGAAACTTGCCTTCCCCATGTTTCGGATCGCCATGATCCGTCCGGCAACAGATACTGATGCCAAGGGGCTAGGATCGTCATCAGAGAAGGTCGTGAGGATATCCGCAGCCGTATGGGTCTTCTCGAAGGTCGATGGATAGGGGTTCACACCGAGCTCTCGAAGGAGCTGAAGTTCCTCAAGTCGGCGCAATTCCTGGTCATTCCGAAGGTGTTCTGACATGACAGTGTCGTGCTATTCGTGCGGTAAAGGGCGTAAATTACGGAAGTGCGCGGGTCCCTCGTCCGCTCGTTTCGTTCAACGGTAGAAGTTCGTTCTTATGGTCGTCGCGGCCGTACCACATATTTCTGATTCCGAAGCCGATCAGCAGCTTGTACAGCGAATTCTGTGGACGGCAACACCGCTGTTTGTTGCTCAGGGATATACCGGAACGACGGCTGATGAGATCGCAAAGGCCTGCGGCATCAGCAAGAAGACCATGTATAAGTACTTCCCCACGAAGGAGTCACTTCTACGGTACGGCATTGACGTGTTATTCGGCATGATCAAAGCGGATAACGACCAGATCATTGCGCAGACCGATATGCCGCCTCGGCAACGCATTGCCGAGATCATGGAGCGTACAACGGGTGTGTTCGGCATGGTCGCTTCGCCGGCGCTCATCAGTGACATCAAACGTTCTGCCCCGGCAGTCTGGGACCACATCATGGCATGGCGAACCTCGCACATTGAGCGCTTCATGGCGTTACTCGATGAATGCTTGCTACACCAGGAATTGCGGGATGGTCTCAACATGGAAGACATCCGAGCGGTGTTTCAGCTCACTCTGCTGCAGGCCACGGAATTCCTTGTAACTGGCGATACACGGGTCTCTTCGCCGGAAGTATACAAAGGGTTCCTCGATGTGTTCTTTCATGGCATCATGGTGCAACCGACGAGCGAGGTAGTGCCATGATCGATATTTCTCCACAGCACCATCGTGTCCTGGACATTGCCGAGGCGTTGTTCTTCCGCTATGGTTACTCACGGGTTACAACCGAGGAGATCGCCAAGACGTCGGGCATCTCAAAGAAAACCCTCTATGTCCTATTCCCGTCAAAAGCCGAGATCATCACGAAGGCCTGCATTCGGGCGGCCAGAAAGACCGTAGCCGCCCGTCGGCAACTTCCGTTCACGGAAGCAAGCTTTCGTCAGGACATGACCACGCTGATCAACGCCAGCAGCGATGCCTTTACGCGGTTTTCAACGCCACTCATCGAAGACCTCAGAACGTCGGAGCCCCGGTTGCACCGTTACATCGAGCGTTGGCGAGACCGGTACATGCGAGAGTCTCTTACACAGTTGATTGCCGACGGACAAGGTATCGGAGCGGTGCGCAAAGACGTCAACCCGATCATCGCCGGCGAGGTGCTTTCGCGATTGACCCTGGCAACCGCCCATCCGGACCACCGTCCAAAGGACTATTCGTTGCCAAGGCTATCGACCGTCGTTCACATACTGCTCGACGGTGTGATCAAGCCGTCGGCGTGATCACCCCCTGGCGATTACTCCCTAACGGTTGTTCACGCTGATTTTTACCGATGCGGGAACCGCGAGACCCACGAGCGTGGTTATCTTGCTGCAACGTGACATCGGGATCTGCGGTGCAAACCGCAGAACCGACAAACCCCTGTGCCCCTCGCCCCTCACCAAGCGAGGGGCCTTTTGTTTTACGTGCGGCGTTGACGGGCCGCCTCAAATAGGACGACACCGGCGGCAACGCTTGCATTCAGTGATGAAACACGTCCTTGCATCGGTATCTCCACCGAAGCGTCGCAGCTTGCCAGTACACGGGGATGAAGACCTTCGCCCTCACTTCCGATGACGATGATGATGGGCCCATTATAGACGGCTTCGTCATACCGGTTCGTCGCCGGCATGGCCGTACCGATGACACGGAACCCCCTCGCCCGCGCATGATCGAGGGCTTCGGCGATCCGCTGAACGCGCGTCATGGCCAGAAGCTCTAGGGCGCCTGCCGACGATTTGACGGCCACCGGCGTAACCGGAGCAGTAAACTTTGCCGATAGCAGCAATCCGAATGCACCAGCGCATTCGGCACTGCGGGCGATCGCTCCAAGGTTATGCGGATCGGTAATGCCATCCATGGCTACGATAATGGGGTCCGGACGCGATGCAAGCGCTTGTTCCAAAAGATCATCGAGTGTTAGCGTCGCACGAACTGCTCGCAAGGCGATGACGCCCTGGGCATCATTGCGGGCAACTCCAAGACTTGCCTCGAGGTCGGTGAACTTCCGACGGTCCATAACGCTTACCGCGACAGCGTTCCGCTTCGCGGCTGCACGGATCGATGCCAGGGGCCCGGCATCTTCGGCACCATAGCTCAGAAAGACCTTTTCAAGTCCGGCGCCTGCCGACAGTGCTTCCGCAACGGCACGGCGTCCAATGACATACTGTGAGGGGTCAACTGCTGTATCGCTCATACGTACACCTCGCAACAGACCTCGTGTAACGCACAGCCAAATGCATACACATCGTCGAACGTGTTGTACAACGGTACCGGTGCTACCCGAATCGCATTGGGAAGTCGCCAGTCAACAATGATGCCGCGAGCATGGAGCGCTTCGAAGACGCGGCGACCATGCTCGGCAAAGGCCACCGAAAGCTGGGCACCCCGCTGTGCGGGGTCGCGCGGGGTGATGATAGACACCTGCGGGAATCGCTGCGACACCTCGTCGATCAACCGCTCGAGGAAGGCTGTTAGCGCATCACGCTTACGCCAGAGTGCCTCGAGACCAGCCTCCATGAAGATGTCGAGTGCCGCCTTATGCACGGCCATCGGCAGGATCTGCGCATTCGAGAGCTGCCAGCCATCGGCCCCGAAGGTCGGTTTGAATCCATGTTCCATGGCAAATCGTGTCGATTCGTCATTGCCCCACCAGCCCGCAAGTCGAATGAGATCCGGACGATTAGCATGGCGCTCATGCACAAACAACCCGGCGATGGCACCAGGACTGGAGTTCAGGTACTTGTATGAGCACCACACGGCAAAGTCTGCATCCCAGTCATGCAGATGCAGGTCCACGTTTCCTACGGCATGGGCCAAATCGAAACCAACATTGGCACCAACGGACCGTGCTGCCTTGGCAATGGCCTCCATATCAAATCGCTGACCGGTGTAGAAGTGCACGCCGCTGAACAGCACGAGTGCCGTGGTATCAGCATGATGGTGTATCGCATCAATGATCTGCTGCGTGGACAACGTTGCCGATCCCGGAAGCGGCTGCACCTCGACGACGCAGGACTGCGGATCAAGACCGTGCAGCCGTACCTGACTTTCAACAGCATAGCGGTCCGACGGGAACTCGTGACCGGCAATGATGATCTTGGTTCGGCGGCCGGACGGTCGGTAGAACGACGTCATCATCAGATGCAAGTTCACCGTGAGGGTGTTCATACAGACCACCTCATGCGGATGCGCTCCAAGGAGCTTCGCCAGCGGCTCGGCAAACATCCGGTGATACGAAACCCACGGGTGTCGTGCATGGAAGTGACCTTCGACGGCGAGGTTCGCCCAGTCATCCAATTCGGCAAGAATGGCATCGCGAGCCGATGTTGGTTGCAGACCAAGGGAGTTCCCACAGAAATACCGTACGGATTTCCCTTGCATCAGCGGGACGTGGAATCGCTCGCGAAACCTTGTAAGGGCATCGTTTTCGTCCATATCCTTGGCATAGGCTGCATGCGCAGCACCATCACCTAATGTCGACATTGTAACGCCTTCGTTGATTCGTTGTCGGTGTC
>JAULYI010000234.1:0-15918 GCA_032117915.1 Kapaibacterium sp. (SeqCode)
TCCCATTGCATCGATCAGCTATTGGCACTTCGCGAATCAAGCGAGCGGATTCGCACTGCCGGTCTTCATGTGATCGCGATGTCGCACGACGACCCGCACACGTGCGCATCGGCAATGCAACGACTCGACCTAGACTCGACATCGATAACACTTTGTTCTGATACGGATAACACCACAGCCAACGCACTTGGCTGCGTCATAGACGAAGTGGATGGGACCACGACAAACCTTCACATGGTTATGGTTGTGCACAAACGGCATGTGCTGTTTGAGCACTACTCCCTTGTTCCACTGATGTCGTTCGATCACGTCATTACCGTGGCCGATTCAGCTTGGCAGGGGGCACGGGTTAGGCGGTAGTGATTTGCGCTTTGCCGATGATAATGCCGGTTTGATTTCGGCCTTCTCACACTATTCCATCACGACTTCGTGCCCCATGCATGGTTGACCGAAGCCGTCACCGTGTCGGTTGACTGTGCTTTGGGTTGCACGCAAACACACCAGAAGAATCAGACATCAAAGGACGTGATTCAACGGCTAGTCCGACCATGGAATCCGTATGAATGGCAGGACCTTGTCTATCGGAACTCGGATCACGATCGTACCAAGTGCGTAGGGTGCAACCTCGTATTGGTTGTAGATCAACACGAGGCTGTCATCCTCGAATCTCATGTTGTCCGGAAGAGTAAATCCGTTGTCAAACCAGTATCCTGCCTTCTTGAGCGACTGCCCTGGTGGGATACCTCGCTGTTTGCGAAAGTATGATTCAGCTATGGAGGTAACCTTCTTGATGCTCGAACCCATGAGGTCCTTGAAAGACACCATCTCACCTGTATTTCGATGGAATAGCATCGAGATTGAACTGGAAAGACCGTGAGCACCACCGGTGAATTCATACTGGCGTTTGAATACCTGTACCAACGCTGTGGCTCGACGCTTCACGACAACCTGGTCGGTGATCTCAATTGAATCGATAAGCGTCCATGGTGCAGACTCTGGATTGACCCGCATACCCTCGCGAAACACGGAGTCGAAATCTTCCAGAACACGACCGAACCATGCGGGGGAAAGCTCTGCTGTTGTTCGATCCGGCTGATCCTGCCATAACGTGCCGACGCTATTCGAGACAAACTCGTTCACGGCGCGCTGATAGCGTGGCATGTCTGGTCGCGCTACGAAATACATGTAGGCTATGGACGACATCTGTGCCAATGAGTCGCGGCGCAGCACGCGTTCAACCCTGCCAGTGTCCAGATCGGAGGCGAACAATTGTATCGAGAGCGTACTCAGTAAGAGCACAATAGCCCGAAGTCCTCTGAATCGATCTCGATAGTTCATGTGCTGCTATCTGTTGTTGCAGGGCAACGTTTATGGAATCCACCGCCTAGAGGGTCAAAGCGATTAGCGGTAGCGATACGGCACTAATGATGAGTGTCGCCGTTGACAGTTTGCTTGCCAATGCCACGTCTCCGCCAAACTGGTGTGCGAACGCTACACTCAATGGTGTAGCCGGCATGGCCGCGAAGAGCACCGTTACCATGCGCGTCTTCTCATCGACACTGATCATGCCAAGCAAATTTGAAACGATGAGCGGTTCAACGAACAGCGCGATCATGATAGCTGCGACTAGCACTGGTAGATCATTTCGCACATTGAGGGCGGTAAGAGACAACCCTACAATCATTGCCGTGAACATTGGGAGTGACGCACCGATCAACGTACAGGCACCGAATATGATATCTAAAATGTATCCGGTCTCCGGAAGATCCAGCAAAGACCAGGTAACTCCCGCAAACAGCGCCAGCAACGATGGATGTCTGGCAATGGTTAAGGCCTGTCTTGATAGCGGCATCCTCCGTTCAGCTGCTCCGAATCGCATGGCAAGTAAGAGACCTATTGTATTTGTCGGAATGCCAAAGGCAAACTGTCCAACGACCATCGACATTGACAGTATCTCGGGATCATTCTTAAAAAGAACCTGAACGAGCGTATTGCCAATCAGACTGGTACTGCCAAATGTGCAGGCAATGATAAACACGCCCAGTGCGGCACGCTCAAGACGAAGCAACCATCGCCCTGCTATGAATGCAGCGATGGCACTGAGGATTTCGGCAGTATACACGACACCTGTACCGATAAGCTGCGAAACGTCTGGGTTTGCCCTGGCAAACGAATGAAAGATCACCGTCGGCATGATAACGCGCATCAGAACCGCTGACAGTGAACGTGCGGAGTCCTTGCCGAATACACCATATCGCCGCAACAACAACGTGATTGCGACCATCAGGAGAAACATGCCAACAAATGCTGCGACTGAAGAGGCCATGGACAAAGGTAGTGCAAATCGCAATCGGGTACGGGACAAGATATACAAGGCAGAATGAGCGTTGCTCGTAATGCCAAAGTGCTCATCGAACACAGTAGCGTGACCTGCGAACAAGCACGCCACACCGAAACATCTCGCCTAGCGTGCTCGAACTACGTTGCTGAGGTGAACTGACGTCGCAATAGCTTCGCGATCTCTCGTCTGATCTCTAGAACCCGAAGTTGCGAGGCAGCAACGACCGTGCGTGATCGTGTTGTTTCATTGAGAATCGCCTTCTCACCGAAGTAGCCTCCGGTCTCGAGTGTCTCCACGTGGACGCCGTCGATAAACGTGTTCACGCTTCCATCGAGTATCAGGTACATGGAGTTTCCAGTCTGACCCTGTTCAAAGAGTATCTGGCCGGCTTCATACAGCCGTTCGCGCACACTCGTATCGTCGTTCGGGCGAATGCTGCTGATGTCACGCCCAATGATCGGCCATACCATCCAATCATAGACCGTTCGAAGGCGACGATTCCAGATTGGCAAGTACTTCAGCATGAACAGTCGCCAGGTAATGAAGGCCAGCAGGCCACTGAAGCCAACGCCATACAAGTGGCCGACGGCCCTCCGTCTTCCCAAGGAGCATGCGTCTCCAAGGCCTGTGAATGTGTATGGCTTCGGAGGCTTTCCATCCACAACCCGCGCAATGTTCTTGCCGATATGCTCACCGGCTTTGATCGCATACAGTGCAAGGCCCGGACAAAATCCCCCGTTGGGGTGCGGTACAGCGGCGCAATCACCGCCCGACCAGACTTCGTCATAACCGACAAGTTGCAGCGTGTCGTTGGTCAACAGCCTACCGGACACATCGCGCTTCACGGACCATTGGTCGAAGATCTCCGGTTGTGCATTGCCAGTACACGAAATGATCGTCCGCGTGGGAATCTCCTGTCCATGACTGGTCATCGCACTGATCGGCGTGGCTGATGAGATATACGTCTCATACTGAACCTCAATACGCGTTCTGCGCGCAATGAACTGCGATGCAAAACGCACAAGCTTGGGTTGGTGCTTCGACAGCTCGGGTAAGATCGTCGGACCGCTACAAAGCAGAACGATCCGCATTTCCTCATAACGCAAACGCTTGTAGTAGCGCTCTGTGGTGTATTCGAGAAACTCATCAAGCTCCGTCGCCACCTCAACACCAGCGAAGTTGCCGCCTGCGATCACGAACGTCAGCAGCCTTTGGCGCTCTTGCGGGTCCTTCGCAATCTCTGCGAGTTCCAGTATGCCGGTGATGTGGTTCTTGAGTTCAAACACATCCCAATAGGATTTCAATCGGAAGGTGTTTTGTGATACTCCTGTGTAACGAGAGAGATTGTCACGAGAGCCCAGACCAACAACAAGATGGTCATACTCTATCTTGTACTGTTGACCGTCGAGATATCGGCGCGTCGTTACGGTTTTCGAATCAAAGTCAACGTGGTTCACCTCAGCGTTGTGGAAGTCGGCACCATCAAACACCATCCTCGCCGGAGAAACGATGTTCCCCGGCTGGATCTTGCCGGTGAGCATCTCCGCTACTAATCCATGGAACACGTGGTAGTTATTCTTGTCGATCACGGTTACGTGAACGCGACCAGAGGATATCTGCCGCTTCAGGGCTTTCACAAGGTGAATCGTCGTGTATCCACCACCCAAAGCAACCACTCGCACGGGCCTATCGATACGCATCATTTTACTCCTGTCAAGAGTCTGCGCCAGGCTCCAATGATGCGAATACCGCGCAGCAGATAGCCAGCTGATGACTGCATTCGAAGCACGATATCGGCGGTCTTCTTATGTGGCAGATACCAGGCGACGCGCTTGACATTCACAAGGTGTCGGAACGAAACATTGTCTGTCGTTGACGTTCCCCCGTATGTTCCACATCCCAGCGTGAACGACGGCGTAAGGCCGGTACAGGCACCCATGATGCCCTGCGTACCTGGAGCGTTGACAAGGATTCGGCTGGCCTTCATTCGTTGTGAGAATGTCTCAGCTAGCGACCTTCGTTTCGTATGGATCATCGCCGTGTGTCCGGACCCTTCGATAGCGAGTAGGCGTTCGCCGATTGCAATGGCATCCTCATTGGTTGACGCCGTGAACAGACTGAGCACGGGTGCAGTCTTTTCGCGCGCCATGGGATTGTCTTCACTAACATCGTCTGTTGGCACGACAATGAGTTTGATCTGATATGGTCGCTCAATACCGATATAGGCAGCGATAGCATCAGGGTCTTGAGCAACAACACGTCTTCCAAGCACCCCGGTTGAAACGCCCTTCTCCATGAACCTCGTCGTTTCAACTTCCGATAACACCGCCGCCCCTTGTCGCTCAAGTTCCCTTACGAAATCGGCATAACGGCTGGCCACACAAACAAGATTGTGTTCGGCACCACAGATCACGCCATTATCGAATGACTTACTGCGCACAATGGATCTTGCCGCGTGTTCGATATCTGCATCGTCGGCGATCAGGCACGGTGCGTTACCAGGGCCAACGCCGATCGCCGGTGTACCGGAGCTATATGCTGCGCGTACCATGGCCGCACCACCAGTGGCAAGGACCAGATCGACGCCACGATGCTGCATAAACATGCCGGTGATCTGTCTGCTTTGACGTTCCCGTACGACCTGGATCAGATCTTCTGGTGCGCCATGCTTGCGCAGCACCTCACGCAGCATATCAACGACCTTCACAACAACCTTGCTGCCGATGCGATTGGGGCTAAGAATGATGGCATTGCGTGATTTGATCGAGATCAACACCTTGAAGCAGGCTGTGGAAACTGGATTTGTCACGGGTACGAGACCAAAGATCACGCCCATGGCGTCTGCTAACTCCGTGACCCCTGCCGAAGCAGAACGTCGCGTGGCACCTGAGCCGGCTTTTCCCACGATGTGTTCATAAACGCCGAGCACACCATTGATGTGCTTGACTGTTTTATCGCGTACGTTGCCCATATGGGTCTCGGCCACAGCGTCTTCGGCTAACTCGACGGCACGCGTTATAACGGGTTCACAGAGAGCAAACAGCAAATCATCGATCTGCCTCTCCGTCCAACCAGTGAATTGAGCATGCGCCTCTCTGGCTCGATCAACCATGTCGTCAACCATCGGATTGCGAGCGTACTTTGCAATCTTCTGATCAGCAACGACCGTAACGGCCAGTACGAGCTTTGCCATCACGGACTTACCTATTGCAGCATACAGTCCAGCTGCAAGGTCTGGATCCTCGGCTTGCATGCGTTGCATGGCTTCTCGAGAAAGACTGCGGCCGCGTACAGCCGTACCGGCTACCGCATTCATTTTGTGTTCTCGAATGCCAAGAAGAACTCCCTCGCCAAACAGCACTCCCGGCGGCACCACTTCCAGAACACGCTCGGTATCGAGTTCATCGTGGTCGATCTCGAACCGGACCTCACCCTCGTCAACGATGTATCCTCGTTCGCCTACCTGTCCGGCACGGAAGATCATGTGTTCTGCTTCGCAGGTGAACTCCTCCAAGTAGGTACTAAGCGTTAACAGCTGCTCGTCCGACAGCGTGTCGAATTCAATCGGTTGTAACATCCAGGTGTCCTGAGGGGTGTTGGTCGTCGAGGCCTGAAAATTAGCACAACTATCACGTGCCTGTTTACACAATGTAGCGCGTACTCCGGCACCACAACCGTCGAGAGAAAGCGAACAGAATCTCGCAGTATGATCATGGTGTTTCTAGAATGTTTGTATAGCGATCATCGCATGAACGCATCCACGCTCGTTGCTGTCGAACGTGCACAACAGGTGTTTGATCAACTATGCAATCGTCACCAGAGTATGCACAGTGCTGTAGCGGCCGAAGATCGTTTTCCTTTTTTTGCCGAACAGCAGGCTGGTCCTGTGCACATGCAGATGTTATTCCATCGGGAGATCGGAGATGGTAGGGTTCAAGAGCAAAGCATGGTTAGTCAGTGCCTTCATTCTCGCTGGCACGGTTATCGGTTGTTCAAGTTCTACTGACCCTGGCTCAGAGGATTATTCGTTCCTGGTTGTTGACCCGCAGACCGGTTACACGAAGATCGACATCGATGATCTGCGCCAGCAGCTTAGTACTCGCACACCCGTGGCGGACAGCTTCCCCCAGGTGTTAGACTGCCAAGAGATCGAAGAAGCCTGCTCGGAACTGCTTCAGGAGTTGCAGTCGTCCTATCCGCAGCTTCTGCCCCCTGCCGTCTCTTCCATGGTAGACGAAGAGGAGAATCAAGCAGCTGCGATGCTGGTTGTTCTGGACGTGTATGGCCTGCCGGAGGCGCTGCCAGAAAACTCACGTGGTGTCTATAAAAACAACGAGGTCGATGCAGCGTGGAACAGCGCTCTTGGAGGTGATGGTCGCATCAATGACAGCGATGAGGCTTGGCGTGCCGTGTTTCACGTCTTCGAGTTTGCAGTCGCAGAGTATAGGCAGATCGGAGATTCAAGCTTGACCAACGACGCACGCTTAGTAACAAATGTCTTTACCGCTGCCAACGAAAACAGCCTCATGGCGTTACTGCTTGTTTGGCCGCCAGACCTTCCGTTACCCGAACCGGCATACCTGATCGACGAAGACCTTGAGGAACTACGGAAGAAGGCCCAGGCAGGATCATTCAACTATTGTCGCTGGTGCACACCGCCATGATGGATTGTTAGACTGCATCGGTGACGTCGATAGATTACATGCTGCCTAGCCGAGTGCGATGCGATACGTCGCATTTGCATGCTATGCCTAGGCCTATTCTTTGTTTCAAGTCATCGTCACGCGAACGCATACAGGGTTGGGGGCCTACCGACGTTGCACTCCCGATCGTGATCGTTCACTCCGTGCTTAGCAACATCCTGTACTCAGGATTGCGGTTTATCTGCCCAGTCGCCTCGAAAGCTGTTCATACATCTCCGGCACCTTCGACGTGGAGATGTCGTCAAGGTACACAATCCAACCTTGGACAAGCGCACGGTCGCCTGCCTGTATAGGTCCTTGATAGGCAACCTTCACCCCATATCGCAGATAAAACCGATAGATCTCCTCAGAAACCGTTGCTCCGACCATAACTGCATCGGCTCTCGAAAGCATGTTCCCAAAGATGTGTACCCACATCTCGAGTTTTTCTCTGCCATTTCGTCGAGACTCGTCCACCCAGATCGTTCCAAGTTCATACGTCTGCAGATCGGTGGATTGTTCTCGGTAGAATGCAGCAAACGTATCCGGAATTGAGGCGAGTAGTCGATATGACTGCTGCGTGTTGATCGTGTATCCGGCAACAGGAGTACCTTCGAGATCGCGAAACAGAAACACGTCTTCGCACCCTGCAAGAAACTCCTGCGTAAGGAACTGCGTGCCAAAGGCACGATCGTAGCATTCGACGAAGGTCTGCAGATCCTCGGGACTCGTAATCTTATGTGCTGTGGTTACCATGCGATTCTCTCGGAATAATGAGCTTGTTCGCGCTTGACCGCATCATTGCAGTGCACGCGATTTCCAACGCACCTATGCTCGTTGTTCAAACGTTGAAACAACGTGGCCTTCGATGATAGCAGGGTCTTCAAGGTGCCTCTGTACGATATCGACGAGATGCCCAATGTGATATCCATCAACAAGTCCATGGTGAACCTGCAGACCAAGGCCCAGCTTAATACGCCCGGCATCATCATACATCCGACCAGCACAGAACACTGGCATTGATGCAAATCGCTTACTATAGGGCGCCTGCACCGCCGTTTGCGTCGTCCATGGATTGGTCGTGATAAAGATCTGTCCAAAATGCTCCGACGGCGGCGTTGTCATCTGCCCCGTAGCAACAGTATGGTTGTTTGACAGGTTTACATGGTAATCATCCGCAAAATTGTCGGTGTACACACCCTTAGCAATCGCAAACACCTTGTTGGGCTGAAGCACCGTAAATGCGGGTATGATCCTGTCGTACTCAACCAATGTGTCGTTGACGATTCGATGACGGAACTCACGGACGTAGTTGTTCGCCCTCGTCAAGATAAAACCAAGCGTCAGCGAGAACTTTAGGTTGTTCTGCTTGCAGTATTGCTTCAACGCTGTGACGTCGATCTGTATCGTTCGATAGGTGATGGGTATCTCGAACTGACAAAAGTGCTCATACCAGTACCTTCTGGCATACGTGTTCAGATCGATCGGTGTTGCAGTGGGCACGGTAATCATGGCTATGTCTGGTTGAGCAGCCTATATTCGACAATTCAACCCAGCCACACAAATCCGAACCAAGAACCGTACGACACTATCACGCCATGAGTGACACAGTACCATCTACGCATGTGGTCTCGATCAATCACGATCGTTGCCAGGGACACAGCCGCTGCTGTTCCATAGCCCCCCAGCTCTTTGATTCCGACGACTTGGGATTTGGAGTTGTAAGGGGCGATGGCCTTGTACCAGAGGATTTGCTCGACAAGGCGAGACTTGTCGTTGCAAACTGTCCGGAGTTTGCCGTGACATTGAAGCGCATCGCAAAAGCCGAGTGATACACAACACATGAATCACGGAGATCCATCATGCCTCGGCTGCCGGTAACCGATTGGGAACACGATTTCGACCATTTTGATCCGGAGTGGACGAGGGACCCTGCTCGAGTCTGGGCTGACCTACGATCAACATGTCCGGTTGCAACGTCTCAGCGCTTCGAGGGCGGTGCCTACCTGCCTCTTCGCTATGCCGATATCTACGCCATTGCCTACGATACGGACCACTTCTCGTCACAACGTATCGTAGTGCGCGAGCAGAAGCAGCCGGTCAAAGGCATGCCACCCATCACCTCGGATCCGCCGGAGCACACGCCCTCACGGAGGATATTGCTACCTGCGTTTTCGCCCAAGGAGATCCAAAAACACGAGCAACGCATTCGTGCGATATGCGTGGATCTTCTCGATGGTCTAACCAATCGTAGAGAGCTCGATGCTGCTGTCGACTATGCCCAGAACGTGCCGGTATATACGATAGCCCACATGCTAGGTATTGATGCCGCAGACGGCGATCTGTTTCGGAAGTGGATATACGACCTTGGCACAGGTAGCGTACATGATCCGCACGTTGGAATGCAAGCCCTCGCGGAACTTGCAGCGTATTTTCGAACGCACATTGAGCAACGTCGGCTACAGCCAAGCGATGATCTCATTTCGTTTCTGGCGCATGCGGAGATAGACGGAGAACCCTTAACTGACCAACATATCATCGGCGCACTGACACTTCTGCTGGCTGCCGGTATTGAAACAACCTGGAGTGCAATTGGATCAGCATTGTGGCATCTGGCAGCGCATCAGGAAGATCGTCGCCGTTTGGTAGCACAGCCTGATCTGATGGCTACTGCTATCGAAGAGTTGTTGCGCGTGTACTCACCTGTCACCATGGCCCGCGAGGTGGTTCAAGACACCGTCGTAGGAGGATGTCCGTATGCAAAGGGCGGACAGGTGCTCCTGTCATATCCTGCTGCAAATCGCGATCCGGAGAAGTTCGAACAAGCCGACAGTGTTGTTATCGATCGTGTACACAATCCTCATGCTGCATTCGGATTGGGACGTCATCGATGCCTTGGTTCAAACCTTGCCAGACTCGAGATGACGATTGCCCTTGAGGAATGGCTGAAACGTATTCCGGAATTCGAGCTGGCCCCCGACAAGGAAGTAATCTGGTCAGAGGGCCAACTTCGTGGACCAAGAACGGTGCCAGTGATCGTTAGGACAGGCGACCATGAAGGCTGATCACGTCAGCGTGGCTTCCATCACGATGCAGATCTCGACGATAGCATCGATGGCACATCATGGCACGTTTCATGGATAACGCAACACAAGAAACATACAGAATCGTTTCCCGACGACTCATTCCCATGCTCTTCGTCGGTTACGTTGTTTCCTTCCTTGATCGAGTCAACATTGGATATGCCAAACTGCAGATGGCTGCCGAGTTAGGGTACTCTGACCTTGTGTATGGATTTGGTGCCGGCATCTTCTTCCTTGGGTACTTTTTATTCGAAGTGCCGAGTAACATCCTGCTACACCGCCTTGGTGCCCGAGTATGGATCTCGCGAATCATGATAACCTGGGGCATCGTCTCCGGCATGTTTGCCTTCTTGGACATGATTCCCTGGGGACCGCTACCGGAGATGGTTGGATTGCCGGATCATGAGTTCAGTCTCTACGCATTGCGCTTTCTGTTGGGCTTGAGTGAAGCAGGCTTTTTTCCGGGCATCATTCTGTACCTCACGTACTGGTATCCGGCATCAATGAGGGGGCGGACCATTGCTTCATTTATGTTCGGCATTGCCGTAGCAAACATCATCGGAGGTCCGCTTTCAGGGTTTCTCATGGAGTACCTCCACGGCGTTGGCGCGTGGCAGGGATGGCGGTGGCTGTTCATTATAGAAGCCATTCCAGCGATCATCATGGGGATCGTGCTGTTCTTGAAGTTGCCCAACGGACCCCGCCAAGCACCATGGCTAACCGAAGAGCAGAAACAGCAAGTGATCGACACCGTTGCATTATCTCAAGAGCATACGAGCGCAACATCAAACCATACGTTCCGGCAAGCGTTCTCTGATAGCAGGGTCTGGATGCTTACGGTTGCCAACATGCTCGGAATAACCATCACGTATGCCATAAACTTCTGGCTGCCAACAATTCTCACGGAGATTGGTGTTGGCAAACAAGACTATTTCCTTGTGGGTTTAGTTTCTCTCATTCCGTGGGGAATTGGAGGTGTAGCGATGATCGCGATGGCGCGCAACTCGGATCGTACCTCTGAGCGCCGATGGCATATCGCCGGATCCCTTCTGGCCTGTAGCCTTGGTCTACTCATGTTTGCCATGGTCGACCCCGAGCCCATCCTATCGGTGATTGCCATCACGATCGTCACCTGCGGGACGCTCTCCTATAGTGGGCTATTCTGGAGCCTACCAACTACGCTGCTCCGTGGTAGTGCTGCTGTTGCCGGCATTGCAATGATCAACTCCATTACGAATCTTGGTGGACAGATCGGCCCGGAGATCATCGGACGGTTGCGAAGTTCGAGTTACCATCCCGATGCGCCATTTCTTGTGCTATCGTGCTTTACCGTCGTTAGTGCATTGCTCGTGGTGTTGGCAACCCGAAAACAGAGGCTACGGGCCTAGCGGTCACACGCCATTGTGTTGTATCCGCCCGGTCCGCTCACGTATCACATTAAGAACCTCCACGTCGACGTGTCACACGATTCGGTCGTCCTTATGTACAGACAACTATGCCGTACGACGCATCATGACAGGAGTCAGCCAATGATTGTCTTCCACAGGCATGACGCTATCGACATGCACACCACTGCCCCATTATTACCACATCGGCCCACACTCGATGTTGTATGATGCGATGAGTGGGAGGGGGTGACGGTTTGCCGCTGCTATAAACGCTTAGAAGCGCATCGACATCGTAAGAATCGGCATCGTCTGTGTTCCCGACAGGCCAACAACGATGGAGCCGTCTGTTGGTACTATCGGCTCGGCAAGCTTGAAGAGCTGGTTGCTTAGCAGATGCACGCCATATGCTATACCTGCTCCAATTGCATATCCACTCAGTACATCCGTAGCGTAGTGCACGCCAAGATTCATACGTGAGAACCCCATCCAGAGGGCATATCCAACAGAAGGGGCGATCACGTACCACGATGGATAGCGTAAGATCAACGTTGTGGCGATAGCTGCCGTTCCGGTAGCGTGACCCGACGGGAACGAACTCATGTACTTGTCATATCCTCCCTCGCCGTTTACAATGAGGTCTGGATGTGCGACGTATGGACGCTCGCGGTTTACAATGATCTTTGCGGCAACGGCAATCGCATAGGATATGCCAAGCGTTGCTGCTGCTTGAAGTCCCGTCTGCGCAGCATATCGATTAGCAGCAGAGGGTGCATCGAGTGCAGATGCAAGTGCGCCGTACGCGTAGAGCGCGACAGGTATCCCAACGTAGACCGTTCCTGCGCCGTCGGAAATGAAGCGTGAGACTTCCTTCAGACCTTCGCTGTTGATCGAATTGCACTCGTACACAATTCTGCCGTCCAAGTTCAGCGTGCTGAGGTCTGGTCGCTGCGCTTGTAGTGCGCACGTTGTAATAAGGAGGACGATAAGCTGCTTCATATGCAAAGGTACACGGCGCATCCGCATAGGCCAAGCATCCCTCCGGTGGCTTCTCCGATTCGGTATCTAGGGGACGTCTCACGTGGTAACGTCCCTTATAACCACCTTACGGTTGTTTATCATACCGGAGCTCTTCGTTCCATCCTGGTGACGTCTTGCTTTACGCCTGTTCGATGGAAGCCGAATGTCAAAGCATGAGTCGCACAACAAATGAAGACCCGCCAACTCCAGGCCCTTGAAGCTCGTGGAAGTCCATCTAAACGAGAAAACCCCATCACATACGTTGTGATAGGGTTTCTAACCTTCATGCCAGAAAGTTTTAACCTTTCTTCCCTGCTGAAATTTGTGGTTCGGGAGGGATTTGAACCCCCGACACATGGATTTTCAGTCCATTGCTCTACCAACTGAGCTACCGAACCAGAGGGACTGCAAATATAGGGGTTTGGCTCGATTTCCGAAGTGCATTTTCAGCGATCAGAATGGCGTCCAGGCAAATGCTACAGCCGGGATCACCGTTGGACCCGGCGCGAGTGTTATGCCAAAATCCATACCTACGGACGACAGAGCGGTGCGCACACCCAGATAGAGCAACGTGTTGCCCGGACGCGTGATGTCGGCATTTGCAAGCTCCATCACGGCGTGCAAATCATGGAAGTCCGGGAACCGTGTGTCGATGCTGATGGCAACACCAAATGCACCATTAGCAAGCGGCAGATTGAACGCATCAACCAATGTACCAAGGTTCACCTGCATCAGCTCCGGTCCGGCAACCTTGGTAAAGAACGTCGTCGTTGCAGCCGCACGTGCCCCTGTGAACGTCGCATTCACGTAGGCATGGCCAATGAAGTTCTTGTCGTTCAGCCATGCACCGTTGAAGCCGAGTGCATAATACTGTTTACCACTTTCGACAAGACCGTTGTCAGCTTCCGCAACTGTTGCCTTAACGTTCACCAGACTGAGCTGGTCTCGTGCCGGTATTCCCGGAACAAAGGAACGTCCGGCCGTTATGCTGAGCGGACCAACGCCCCCTCCTGCATACAGGAACCCTATCTCCCACAATCCGATGAACGCATCATCGCCGATGGGCTGTGCGGTGGGAATAATGTAACCACGGTGACGATGACGGTAGGCCTCGTATCGACGCTCGAAGTAGGCAATGTTGCGTGAATCGAGTTTGAGCTTGCCTGTCAATGCATCGACGGTAACGTCAAAGCCGAATGACTGTTTCCTGAGCTTTCGGAGATACATCGAGTCGGTACCCGGACGTAGAAACAGATCCCACGCTTCGATATCGATGATGGGGCCGCTCACGATGTCGCCATTCACCAGCCGGAACACGTATTCGCGGTCAGGATCATCGCGGAGATCATTCTCGAGCTGCTCAAGTTCGTCGGGCATCAAGTACACCTGCGCCTGAAGCGGCAGCAGCAGGGATGCAGCAACGACGATGTATGCAAGAATCCTCGCCCGCATCACAATGCCTTAGAAAATGCGAGTTGTCCGCAGGCGGCGTCGATATCCTTCCCGGATGACGATCGCACCATCACCTGTACGTCTTCGTCACGAAGCTTCTGCACCCACCAATCAAATTTGTCAGGGGGCGTTGGTGCAAGCTCTGCTGCAAACCCTTCGGGCTGCACAAAGCCGATGTCATGGAAGGGAATGACGTTAACCTTGGAGGGAACACGACGGACGATGCGGGCAAGACGCTTGACGTCGTCGAGTGAATCATTGATTCCGTCGAACATGATGTATTCGTAGGTCACAGTCTTGCGCGTCGTACGGTAGTAGTACTCAATGGCCTGCATCAGACGCGGTAGTTGCCATTTCCGTGCAATAGGCATGAGCTCTTCGCGCACGCCCTGCGTTGTGGCGTGCAGGCTCACGGCAAGCTTGATGATACGACCTTCGTCGGCCATGCGCTCGATGCCCGGCACCACACCGGCAGTACTGAGCGTGGTGCGACGTGGTGCGACCATCTTCGTTCGTTGGTCGTTAAGAATGAGCGTGCTCTTCATCACGGCATCGTAGTTATTCATGGGCTCGCCCATGCCCATAAAGACCACATTCGTGATGGGGCGTTCGCTGTGCTGCTGTGCCACCAGAAACTGGTCCACGATCTCGCCGGCCGATAGGTTGCGCGTGAGTTTCAGCGACGCGGTCGCGCAGAACTGACAACCGAGGTTGCAGCCTACCTGTGTCGATACGCAGAGCGTGCGACGTCGGGGCTGTCCGTCCTCCTCGCGCAGCTCACTCGGAATAAGCACACTTTCGACTGCCCTACCGTCACGAAGCGTGAACAGGAACTTGCGGGTACCGTCCTCGGAATCCTGGACGGTGTCGAGTGCCACGCTATGGGTAGCACATTGTTCCTGAATCTTCTCCCGCAGTGCTGCCGGCAGCGCGGTTGCGTCGGCAATGTCCGGCACGCGCTCCACGTAGAGCGCGTCGTAGATCTGCGCCGCGCGGTACTTCTTCTCGCCGATGTCCAGCATCAGCTGTTCCAGGTCGGACAGCACAAGGCCCAGCAACTCCGGAGGTCCTGAAACGATATCGCGCTTTGGTAGAGACATGCCACAAAACTACGGCAGATCACGGCAGGACGGGCTCCTACGCATACACCCTGTGAAAGAGGCGGCTGTGTGGTACCGTGAGGGCACTCAGGGCAACAAAGAGCATGGTAAGGATGGCAGTTCCCGAAAAGGCAAGACCTGCTACAGCGACGCCGGCATAGGTAAGCACGGTAAGCGGTCCGGCGGCAAGAAGGGTGCGCGTCCAGGTCCACGGATGCTCTTCGTCCAAGTGATGACGAAGACTGTCCATGCTGGTCCACGCATGGACCACGGCAAAGTACCACGTGAAGGCCAGCAAGGACGGTACCAGGGCTGCCACAACAACAACGGACACGCTGCGAAGGAACACCGACGGTCTGTCTGTCGATGAGCCAATCAGTGGCAACATGATAACGGCGAGTGATGCTATGATCCGGGCAATAGCAAGGTCGAATGCCGCGAGGGTGTCTACCTGTTGTCCGACAAGCTCGCGCAGGATCCACGTGACGGTTGCATCGGCCGGATCTACAACCAGGAGTAATACGGCTGCACCGTAAACCAGCGCCGCCGGAACACGGAAGCGGCCGGACATGCGAAGGTCACAGTCGCCGAAGTGCCACGCAGAGTTGAGCAGAAAGACGACAAGCATACCCGTAGGTAGCATGTACCATACCAGGAGCACAAGGGCGATGCTTCCGATGTATACGGCTAGCTCGCGCATGCGCTGTTGCTTGGTTGACAGCAGATGCAGGTCGAGCGATCCATGGGGCACGCCAAGAAGCGCTATCGCTGCTGCACAGAGGGGCATCAGCACATCCGGCGAGAGCATACCCACCACGATGGCGATTGCTGCCGTAACGGCATACACTATCGTCG
>JAULYI010000235.1:0-13302 GCA_032117915.1 Kapaibacterium sp. (SeqCode)
GCAGGTCGCAGAGTGTAGCAACGGCAGCGTCTTCCGACGCGTCGATCCACGTAAGCCGCTCATCCTTGCGGAACCATGTGAGCTGACGTTTGGCATAGTTGCGCGTGGCCTGCTGCATGCGCTGTAGCGCCGTAGCTGCGTCGATGGACCCTTGCAGGTAATCGATCACTTCGACGTATCCTACGGTATGCAATGCCTGAGCGTGTGGCGAAACGCCGGCATCGAGCAGACGCTGCGTTTCCTGGACCAGGCCGCTCTCCCACATCGCGATACAGCGGGCGTTGATCACGTCGTAGAGCACGTCCCTTGGACGCGTCACGCCGATGCGAACGACGCGGTACGGAGGTGCTTGCCGCGGTTCATCCCAGGTTGACGAAAAGGGACGTCCGGTGGCTACGTAATGCTCCAGGGCGCGGACCACGCGCACGGGATTCCGGTCGGCATAGCGCTCTGCTGCTCGCGGATCTACGGTCCGCAGTTCCTCGTACAGGGCATCGCGGCCTTCGGCCGCGAGACGCCGTTGGAGGGACGCGCGGACGCGCGGATCCACGGGAACGGTGTTGCTCAGACCGTCGAGGGCGGCCTGGATGTACAGGCCGGAGCCGCCTACCATCACCGGTGTCACGTCGGTCGGCATCCCGTCGATCGCCGCATGGGCATCGCGCGCAAACTGCGCAGCATCATACGTCTGCAGCGGGTCGCAGGTATCCACGCAGTGATGCACGACGTGCTGCCGATCTTCCCGGGTAGGCTTTGCTGTGCCGATGTCCAGTCCACGAAAGACCGTGCGTGCGTCGGCACAGACGATCTGCATGGGCATCACGTCGGCCAGCTGCATGGCAAGCGAAGACTTACCGGCGGCCGTGGGACCGCAGAGCAGGACGACCGTGCGGGCGAATTCAGGAGCCGTTGCCATGGTCCCAGCCTTCACGGCCGATCAGCGGAACGAACTTGGAGGGACCAAGGTCTGCGACCTTCCAGTCTTCCGGGCCGTGACGCGTCACGCAGTACATGGTCTGCTCGGCCAGCGTTCCCACCGGTACCACCATACGGCCACCCATCGAAAGTTGTCGCGCAAGAGTCTCCGGCACATCGGGCGCACCTGCCGTCACCACGATGCCGTCATACGGCGCATGCTCGCTCCATCCAATGGTGCCGTCGCCAACGCGGAACTGCACCGACAGACCAAGGTCGCCGATCACGCGCTTGGCCTGGCGTGACAGCGCTGCATGCCGCTCGATGGTGAAGACGCGCAGGCCCAGCATGGCAAGAACAGCGGCCTGATAGCCGCTGCCCGTACCGATCTCCAGGACCGATGCACCCACCGGCAGGGCCAGCGTCTGCGTCATCAGCGCAACGGTGTACGGTTGCGAGATCGTCTGCTGCTCGTCGATCGGCAGGGCCGTATCCTCATAGACCCTCGACGCAATGGCCGGCGCTACGAATGCCTCGCGTGGCAGTCGCTGCATCACCTCGAGCACGGGCTGGTAGCTGATACCGCGTTCGCGGAGCTGCTGGATAAGGCCGGCACGTTGTTGGTCTAGGAGCGATGGAACGCGCTTGGGTGCAGGGTTCATGGTATGGCGGGGAAAGCGTCGCTGAGAGCGTGTGAATTACGAAACAGCAAGAGCTGAAAGGCGTTCCTGTAGCAGAACCTTGAGCGTGTCCATGGGTATGTCCACGTCAAGGTCACCCTGGTAGGCAACACTTACGGAGCCGGTCTCCTCAGACACGATCAGCGCAACCACGTCGGCCTGCTCCGTCAGTCCCAGGCCGGCCCTGTGGCGTGTGCCCAGCGACCGCGTACCGACCTTTTGTTGGGATGACAGCGGGAGCACGCAGCGCGCGGCAACGATGGTCGTACCATCGATCACCACAGCACCGTCATGGAGCGGCGAACGCGGATTGAAGATAGACTGTAAGAGTTCCGACGAGACGGCTGCACGCAGTTCGACGCCCGTCTCGACGGTGACCTTCACCTGGTCCGTCCGAGAGAAGATCATCAGCGCACCGATGTGCTTGGCCGAGAGCTCGCGACAGGCTTCGACAACGTCATCGACGGTCTCGGCATTGTACGGCCGCACGAACCAGCGGAATAGTCGCGACTGCGTTACCACGAGCAAAACGCGGCGCAGTTCGGCCGCAAACAGGACGACGAAGGCGATCAGACCGATGTCGGCAATACGTCGGAGAACCCAGTTGACCGTCTTGAGGTTGGCGGACTCGGTAACGAAGGACAGTGCCAGCAGGACGACCAGGGCCGAAAGGATCTGGACGGCCATGGTGTCGCGCAGCAGCCGATAGACAACGAAGAACAGGGCAGTGATCAGCAGGACATCCAGCACGTCAACGATCGTGATCGTCAAAAAGCCGATGCGAACGATCTCCATCATACCGGGGCTTCACCGGTATTGCGCCCAGCCTCTTCTCGTGCAGCGCGGCGTTCAGCATCACGTTCGTAGGCGCTGATGATCTCGGCCACGATGCGGTGACGCACCACATCGACCTTGCCGAACTCCACGAAGTCGATGCCCTTGATATCGCGGAAGAGTTGATAGACGTCGAGCAGGCCGGAGTCTGCCCGCGAGGCCAGGTCCACCTGCGTGATATCACCGGTGACGATGGCCCGCGACTGGCGTCCGATCCGCGTGAGGAACATCTTCATCTGCATCTTCGTGGCGTTCTGCGCCTCGTCCAGAATGATGAACGAGTTGTTGAGCGTTCGGCCGCGCATGTAGGCCAGGGGAATGATCTCGACGATGCGTCGCTCGATCATACTCTTCAGCTTGTCCGGGCTTACCATGTCGGCCAACGCGTCGAGCAGGGGACGCAGGTACGGATCAACTTTTTCAGAGATGTCACCCGGCAGGAAGCCAAGTGACTCACCGGCCTCGACGGCCGGTCTGGACAGGATGATCCGTGACACTTCGTTGGCGCGTAGGGCAGACAGAGCCATGGCCACGGCCAGAAAGGTCTTACCCGTACCGGCAGGGCCGATGCAGAAGACAATGTCGTTATGCTGTACCTTGTGGTAGTATTCCTGCTGCTTCGGTGTGCGGGCGCGGATGACCTCTTTCTTGCCCCACAGAATGACGTTCTCCAGATCATCCTGTGCCACGGGTGTGGTTGCCCCCGTGCGGCCGCCTTGCACAAGGTCGATGATCGTCGACACATCCGTCAGCGCCAGCTTACCGTTGCGCTGCAGCGTGTACATCAGCTCGGTAAAGATCGACTCGATCCGGCGCACCTCGGCGGGCTCGCCGCGTAGCACGATGGTGTCGCCACGGACGGTGATGGCCGTGTCGAACTTATTCTCGATCAGCTGCAGGTGTGCCTCATGCGGTCCGAAGAGTTCCAGCGGATCCACATCGGCGATCTTCAGTTTCTTTTCGACGATCTGCATGGGGCGAACCTACGACGAAAAACAAAACGGGCGGGGATACCCCGCCCGTGCTAGATCGATCAACGATGGTTGCGGGATCAGTTGCCGGCTTCCGACTTGCTGTCGGCACCCGAACCGGCGGGGGCCGGCGTAGCCGGGGCAGTGGCATCGGCGGCAGCGCGTGCGGCAGCACGCTTCTTGCGCCAGTAGGAGCGCTCGGCCTTCATCTCGTCCGACGTCTTGGGGCCGGCAGGCGGAACCTGCAGGTTCCATCCCGGCTGGATGACGTCAGGGTTCTTGATCAGACCGGTGTTGGCCTGCCAGATCTTCGGCCACTGGAAGGGGTCGGCATAGATCTCGGCACGGCCGGCGATGTTCCACAGACAGTCGCGGTTCTCGGCCCATGTGCCCACGACGTAGCCCTTGATCTTCTTCTCGCGGTACAGACCCTTGATGTCGCGGGCCAGGGCGATGATGCGATCGTAGAACTCGGGAAGGACAGAGACGCGCTCGCCGCGCATGGCGTTCAGCTGCATCCCGAGAGCCTTGACGTCCTCCTGGCGGTCGGCCAGAGCATCGTCGGACATGCGCTGCATTTCGCGAACGCGACCTTCAAGCTGCCCAAGGCGCTGACGGAAGTTTGCCACGTCGGCGTCCGTTGCATTCAGCAGCGAGTAGATGTCATCGTTGCAGCGCTTCAGACCAACAACAGCATCGGCAAGACCGCTCTCGGCCTTGGCAATGTCGGCCTTCAGACCGTCAAGCTTCAGCGTAAGGTCGCCGTTCTGCTTCTTGAATTCATTGATGCGGGCATCGGCTTCTTCGCAGAGCAGTTCTGCGTCGGGCTTCGAGGCCGGCGGGGGCGGGATTTGCTGGGCGTAGGTTGCCGACACGGTTGTAGCGGCAAACAACGCAAGGATCATGAGTTTCTTCATTATGTCTGGTTCCTCAGATTCATTCGTGGAGTGTTGGGGCTGACAGGAAGGTCCTGTCCCTTACCGCTTCTTCGGCTGATCAGGTGCCGGCTCGGGAGCCGGGGCGGGGGCATTCGGATCGTAGTCCGGCCATGCCGACGGCCACTTGTTCAGCTTGTCTTGCACGAATGCCTTCTTCTGGTTGCAATCACGCACTTCCTTCTCGCGTGAGGACAGCTCACCGGAGATCCGTGACTTGTCCCGTGTTGCCTTCTCGATGTCGGCGCTCAGCTGGCGCTCCTCGGTACGGAGCTGCGAGATGGACGCCATCTGCTCCTCTTTGATCTTGCACGTGCATGACGTCAGTACGAGCGACGCGCCGATGGCGACCATCGCGAATGTACCGGCACCAAGCCGTTGGCTCGGGCGAAGTTGACGCATGATGCTCTCCTCGTTATTGACGGTAAACTTGTTCGCTGTGTAGAACGGATGCATAATACGACCGAGGCATCCGACAATTATCCGCGAATATACGACGGCACGGTTGACGGAAAGGGATAAAGTTCTCCTAATCCGGCTTGGTATCTTTGCACATCCTCTTTCCTTCATTCCACTCCCTTGAGTACCCAACCGCGATGAGCGAACTGCTCCCGAAGACGTATCAGCCGACCGAGGCGGAACAGGCCTGGTATCAGGCATGGCTCGATGCCGGCCATTTTCATGCCCAGCCGTCATCCAAGGCCCCCTACAGCATTCTGATGCCCCCACCGAATGTGACGGGCATCCTGCACTTTGGCCACGTCCTGAACCATACGATCCAGGATATCTATATCCGCTGGAATCGGCTGAAAGGGGCAGAGACGTGCTGGTTCCCCGGTCTGGACCACGCGGGGATCGCCACGCAGACCAAGGTCGAGCAACAGCTGAAGGCCGAAGGGCTTACGCGCTACGACGTGGGACGCGAGGCGTTCATTGAGCGGACGTGGGCGTGGAAGGAGAAGTACGGCGGTATCATCCTGGAGCAGCTGCGCCGCCTGGGCGATGCCGCTGACTGGGAACGAACCCTGTTTACGATGGATGCGTCGGCATCATCTGCCGTGCAGGAGGTCTTCATCCGGCTATTCGACGAGGGCCTGATCTACCGCGGAAAGCGCATCATCAACTGGTCTCCGGTGGCACAAAGCGCCCTGAGCGACGAAGAGGTGATCTTCAGGGAGGTGCGCGAGCATCTTTATACGCTGCGCTACCATCTGGCCGACGGATCGGGAACGCTGCTGCTATCGACCGTACGACCCGAGACGATCTTTGCCGACGTGGCCGTGGCCGTGAATCCTTCGGACGAACGCTATGCCCACATGATCGGTAAGCATGTGACAGTGCCGCTGTGCGGACGTGACGTGCCGATCATTGCGGATGACTATGCCGACCCAACCTTCGGGACGGGCTGCGTGAAGATCACGCCGGCCCATGACCCGAATGACTTTGAAGTGGGCCAGCGCCACGGGCTGCCCATGCCGTCCTGTATCGAGGCCGATGCCACGCTGAATGCCATGGCCGGCGAGTTCGCCGGGTTGGACCGGTTTGCCGCACGCAAGGCCGTGGTGAAGAAGCTCGAGGCGATGGAGCTGGTGGAGAAGATCGACGATTACACCCATAACGTGGGCTTCAGCGAACGTGGCGGCGAAGCCGTTGAACCCTTCCTGAGCGACCAGTGGTTTGTACGGATGCAGCCCCTTGCCGAGCCGGCCCTGAAGGCCGTCGCCGACGGCCAGATCCGGTTCTACCCGGAGCACTGGGTGAAGACGTACGAGCACTGGATGACGAATGTGCGCGACTGGTGTATTTCGCGGCAGCTGTGGTGGGGACACCGTATCCCGGTGTACTATGCGGCCGACGGACGCCTGACGGCGGCACGATCTGCCGACGAAGCACGTGCGAAGCTCGGCCTGCCGGCCGATGCCGTCCTGACGCAGGACTCCGACGTTCTGGATACGTGGTTCTCGTCATGGCTCTGGCCAATGACAACCATGGGGTGGGCCGGTGAGCCGGTGGCTGCTATGCCCCCTGCATCCAAGGCCTTGTTTGACTACTATGTGCCAACGAATCTGCTGGTGACGGGACCGGACATCATCTTCTTCTGGGTTGCCCGGATGATCATGGCCACGCTGAAGTTCGGCGAGCGTATCCCGTTCCGTGACGTCTATTTCACGTCCATCATCCGCGACGGCAAGGGTCGTAAACTCAGCAAGTCGCTGGGGAACTCGCCCGATCCGCTCGACGTGATGGACAAGTACGGCGCTGATGCCGTCCGCTTTACGATGACGTATCTGTCACCCCTGGGCATGGACGTGCGCCTGGACGTTGACGAGGCAACACAGGACGTTCCGTCGATGGAGATCGGCCGAAACTTTGCCAATAAGCTCTGGAATGCCGCGCGCTTCCTGCAGATGAAGCGCGACGAGCTGGTGCCCGAGGGAACGCCGGCATATGACGGTGACCCTGCGGTATTGCTATCGACCGCAGACCGCTGGATCCGGTCGCGCTTTGCCTCGACGGTTACGTCTGCCACGCAGGCCCTCGACGCTTATCGCATCACGGAATACGCTAAGATCCTATACGACTTTGTCTGGCGAGACTACTGCGACTGGTACGTCGAAGTCGTCAAGGTACAGCTTGCCAATCGCGATGACGCAACGTATCGTCGCTGGCTGCTTGATCAGGCCTTCGAGGTGTTCGAAGGCGCGCTGACCCTGCTGCATCCGGTGATGCCATTTATCAGTGATGATCTGTGGCACCGCATCTACGGCGCGGACACATCGCAAACCGTCGGAATGCGTGGATTGCCGAATGGCCTTGACCACCACGTCGATCCTGTGGTCGAGCAACGGTTCGATCTTCTGCAGAGCGTTGTAGAGTCCATCCGCCGGCAGCGCAACGAAATGATGATTCCGCCCAGCGAGCGTCTGCCCATCGTGATCTCGGCCGAGTCTGCTCTTGCGGCCTTCATCGAAGAGCAGCGAGACGTGCTGGTGTCCTTTGGCAGGGCCTCCGAGCTTACCGTTGGCACCGCTCTGGCCAAACCCGACGGGTCGGTCGCCGACGTCGTCCGCGGCGTCGAGGTCTTTCTTGTTGTGGCCGGTAAGGTCGACTTCGAGAAAGAACGCCAGCGGCTGACCAAGGAGCTGGAGCGCCTGCGCGGCCAGATCGTGGGCATTGAGAAGAAGCTTGGGAATGCCGGTTTTGTGAGCGGCGCAAAGCCCGAAGTTGTCGAGGGCGAACGCCGCAAGCTGGCGGACTGGACGGCTACGGCCGAAAAACTTGCACGAAACCTGGAGAGTCTGCAATGAATGCCTATATCTGTTCACCACTGAGAACCCCGGTAGGGAAGTACGGCGGAGCGCTCTCGTCGGTCCGCGCGGACGACCTTGGCGCTATCGTGATCCGAGCCGTCGTTGAGCGAAGCGGTGTTCCGGCAGAAGCGATCGACGACGTGATCATGGGCTGTGCCAACCAGGCCGGCGAAGACAACCGTAACGTCGCCCGGATGTCGGCCCTGCTCGCAGGACTCCCGTACAGCGTCCCGGGTGCGACCGTCAATCGTCTGTGTGCCTCGTCACTCGAAGCCGTTATCCAGGCCTCGCGTGCTATCCGCTGCGGCGATGCAAACGCGATCATCGCCGGCGGCGTCGAGAGTATGAGCCGTGCCCCCTACAGCCTGCCCAAGAACGTGAGCGGTGGTGCCATGTTCGGGAATCTAACGGCTTACGACACGGCGTTGGGCTGGCGTTATCCGAATCCGAAGATGGAGACGCTGTTCCCGCTGGAGACGATGGGCGAGACGGCCGAGAACATCGCCGAGCGCTGGAGCATCACGCGGGAAGACCAGGATGCGTTTGCCCTGCAGTCCCATGCGCGCGCCGTTGCGGCACGACAGACCGGACTGACGGCCGACGAGATCGTGGCCGTCGAGATCGCCGGACGCAAGGGTGCCGTCACCACGGTCGATGCCGACGAACAACCCCGCCAAGACACGACGCTGGAGCAGCTTGCCACGCTCAGGCCCGCCTTCCGCAAGGGCGGATCCGTGACGGCCGGAAATGCGTCGTCGCTGAATGACGGCGCAGCCGCCATGCTGATCGCCGGCGACGCAGCCTTACAGCAGCACGGTCTTGTACCGCTTGCCCGAATCGCCGGCACGGGCGTGTCGGGTGTTGATCCGCGCATCATGGGCATCGGACCCGTCGAGGCCATCCGCCAAGCGTGCAAGCGTGCTGGTATCGGCGTGGCCGATCTGGAACTCGTGGAGATCAACGAGGCCTTTGCCGCCCAGGCGTTGGCCTGCGTCCGCGAACTCGGTCTTGACCCTGCCATCGTGAACGTCAACGGCGGAGCGATCGCCATCGGACACCCGCTGGGGGCCAGCGGAGCTCGGATTCTTGGTGCCCTTGTACGCGAGATGCATCGCAGAGGACTGCGCTATGGCGCGGCATCGCTGTGCATCGGCGTCGGCCAGGGATTGGCCGTCGTTGTTGAACGCTGCTGACGCTCATGCACCACCACGTTGCGAACAGCCGCTCCGTGGTATATTTGCCCCCGGTATTTCGCAACTCAACACGACGCTATGTATACCGCACCGCACCTCGTCCTTCCCAAGATCCAGAACCTGCACGAGATCGACGTCTATATGGCCAACGGCGGCTATGAGCAGTACAAGAAGGCACTGCGACTGACGCCCGACGAGGTCATTGACACCGTCAAGCGCTCCGGTCTGCGCGGCCGTGGCGGCGCCTGTTTTCCGACGGGTCTGAAGTGGAGCTTCATGCCTAAGGGCAATGACAAGCCGAAGTATCTCGCGATCAACGGCGACGAGTCGGAGCCCGGATCCTTCAAGGACCGTCAGATCTTCGAGTACAACCCCCATCAACTGATCGAGGGCATCCTGATTGCCGGCTATGCCATGGGCATCAGCAAGTGCTTCATCTACATCCGTGGTGAATACCATGCCTGGGTGACGATGATGGAGAAGGCCGTAGAGCAGGCGTATGCCCGCGGCGTTGTCGGTGAGCGCATGAAATCGACGTTCGGTGGTGATTATGCCATCGACATCGTTGTGCACAAGGGGGCCGGTGCCTACATCTGCGGCGAAGAAACATCGCTGATGAATTCGCTGGAGGGTGACCGTGCCTATCCGCGGTTCAAGCCTCCGTTCCCGGCTAACAAGGGTCTGTGGGGTATGCCCACAACCATCAACAACGTCGAGACGATTGCAACCGTCCCTCCGATCTTTGCTCTTGGTGCCGAGGCCTATGCCGGTATCGGTGCTCCCGGACATTCGGGTACCATTCTGTTCGGCGTGAGCGGTCACGTCAACAAGCCGCAAGTGATCGAGCTGCCCACCGGAACGCCGCTCACCGAGATCATCAACAATCACTGTGGCGGTGTGCCAGGTGGCAAGAAGATCAAGGCCGTCATCCCTGGCGGGTCGTCCATGCCGCCGCTGCGCGGCGACGAGATCGACGGCGTGCTGATGGATGAAGAATCGCTCAAGAAGATCGGAACGCATATTGGTACGGCCGGTATCATGGTGATGGATGAGGATACGGACATCGTTAAGGTGACCCTGCGTATCGCTCGCTTCTACCACCACGAATCATGCGGTCAGTGCACGCCCTGCCGCGAAGGCTGCGGCTGGATGGAGAAGGTGCTGCACCGCTTTGACCATGGTGATGCAACAACGTCGGACATCGACCTGCTGTATAACGTGGCATCGAACATCGAAGGCAATACGATCTGTGCCCTTGGTGATGCCGCAGCATGGCCGGTGAAGGGATTCATCGAGAAGTTCCGCGGCGAATTCGAGGCACGCTGCCGTCCTGAGCGCAGCTTTGTTGCCCTGAACGTCGTGCACGGACGTCGTAGCACTGCCGAAACGCTGGTGCGCACAACGGCGTAACCATGCAGCGAATCGGCATCGTGGGTGGGAGCTTCAACCCCATTCATATCGCACATCTCATCATTGCAGATCGATTTGTCGAGCAGATGCAGCTCGACACGTGCATGTTCGTGCCCGCCAATCAGTCTCCGTTCAAGGTGGGCCAAGGCCCGAACGACGCAGCACCGGAGGATAGACTTACGATGGTGCGTCGCGCCGTCGAGCAGAATGCCATGTTCTCCGTCAGTGATGTCGAACTCAGTCGTGGCGGCGTGTCCTACATGGTCGATACGTTGCGACTACTGCGCGCTCAGTATCCGGATGCCGAGTTGTTCCTGTTGATCGGGAGTGATCAGGCCATCGAGTTTGTGCGCTGGCGGGAGTGGGAGCAGATCGTGCGCGAAGCGCAGCTCTGCATCGTTCGACGTCCGTTTCTGCTGACGAATGAGATCGAAGCGCGCACGTCGGAGCTCCTGACGGTCGATGGTCGCACGCCGGTATGGATCAGCGCACCGCTGCTCGAGATCTCGTCGACCGAGATCAGACAACGCGTTGCAGCGGGGAAGACCATTAACTATCTGACCGTCAAGGCCGTGCGCGATTACATCGAGCAGCACGGACTGTACCGAACCTGAGCCACGGACATCCGATGCGTGCACTGCGACTGCTTGGATCAACGTTATCGACCACCGCACTGGTGGCGGTGGGCGTCGGTATGCTGGTTCCGCTGCTGTGGATGCTGCTGCTGTCGCTGAAGCAGTTTCCTGAACAGTACCGTACCGTGTCGGAGCTGCTGGCTGCGCCGACGACATTCGTGAACTACGCCGATGCGTGGACGTCTGATAACTTCCTTGGCTACTTCCTGAATAGTGTACTGGTCGCTTCGGCCGTTACCCTCGGCAACATCGTCTTCTGTCTTGTTGTCGGTTATGCCCTGGCGCGTCGCCGATTCATCGGTAAAACGCTCCTTGTAGGAACCGTCCTTGGCGTACTCGTGATCCCGCAGCAGGTGATCATGATCCCGCTGTACCGTCTGATGGCCGAGTTCGGCTGGATCAATACCTACTGGGCACTGATCGTGCCGTGGCTGGTGACGCCCTTTGGCGTGTTCTTCATGCGACAGTACATCATGAATATTCCGTCGGACATCGAGGATGCGGCCCGCATCGATGGGGCAGGAGAGTGGTACGTGATCTTCCGCATCGTGATGCCACTCGCCCAACCTGCACTCACCGTACTGGCCATCTACGCCTTCCTGAGCAATTGGAATTCCTTCCTGTTTCCGTTTCTCTTTGTCAATGACGAGGCGCACCGCACGCTGCCCGTCGGACTGGCCTTCTATCTTGGCAAACAGTCGATCGATTGGGGCCATTTGATGGCCGGTGCCAGCATGAGTGCCCTGCCAATCTTGGTGATGTTCGTGCTGTTCCAGCGACGCATCATCCAGGGCCTTACCGCAGGAGCACTCAAAGAGTGATTGCCCATGGCTGAGGCATCTCGCATGCTAATGCAGCGCATTCTGACGCTGACAAGCACGGCGTCTGCACGAGACATCCTGCACGTTGGTGTCGCTGTAGCCTGCATGGCTCTTGCTGCCAATGTGTCGATGCGTATTCCCAAGTCGCCCGTACCCGTCACCGGACAAACGGTCGTGGTGGTCGCCGCAGCGATACTGCTGGGTCCCACGAAAGCCACCATCTCGGTCGTCATCTATCTGCTTGCAGGGGCACTCGGCGTTCCCGTCTTTGCCGGCGGTGCTTCGACGACTGCGCTGGCGGGTCCAACAGCGGGGTATCTGCTTGCCTTTGTTCCGGCGGCCTGGCTTGTTGGGCGTGCATCTGCCAGTGCCTGGACCCGGTCGATGATCGGCACGATCGGCCTCGCACTGTTGGCCCATGCAGGCATCCTGCTGGCGGGATCGCTGACCCTTGGCTTGTTCATAGGCATGACGTCCGCATGGACGTACGGCATTGCCCCCTTCATCAACGGAAGTGTGGTGAAGTCAGCGCTCGTCGGACTCCTTGCATGTTCATTTCGTTCACAATTCACCGGAGATTGCTCGTATGGACCGCGATGAAGCACGGATGCTGGCACGCATGATCATGCGTGAGATGGAGGCCGACCGCAATGCAGACCTTGCGCCAAAGTGGCAGCATGGCATGGTCATCTTTAAACCGATGGACACCTCGCTAAAGCAGCACGAGCTGCCCATCGAGCGCTTTATGCATAAGGTCGTGATGATGCGCGATAACCTTCGCGTACTCGAGCAGCAGATCAACAGCAATAAGAGTCTCGAGAGCGGCGAGAAGATCAAGCTACAGAGCTACATCACACGCATCTACGGCAGCCTGACGTCATTCAACTTCATGTTCGCCGATGATGACGACAAGTTCAGAGGTGCAGGGGAATAACGGCGAACCACTACGAACACGGTATCCCAAAACGACAACAGCCCTCCGAAGGAGGGCTGTTGCGTGTTGCATCGGCGATGCGATGCGGGACCGACGGGGCTCGAACCCGCGACCTCCGCCTTGACAGGGCGGCGCTCTAACCAAACTGAGCTACGATCCCAGAACCGTGGACCCAAGCAGGATCGAACTGCTGACCTCTTGAATGCCATTCAAGCGCTCTCCCAGCTGAGCTATGGGCCCGTTCTGTTTCAAACGGAGTACAAACATAGGGCATGCACCGATTTTGTGCAAGACCCGCAAGGTCAATGTGGAAAGCTCATGTGATGAACTGCAGGTCGCACCATCGGTGATAGAGTCCGTTGCCACGGAGGAGTTCTTCGTGGGTACCATGTTCAACGACGCGTCCCTTCTCGAAGACGTAGATGCGGTCGCACGTACGAACGGTGCTAAGACGATGCGCAATGATGATGGTGGTGCGCTGCCGCATAAGCCGCTCGAGAGCTTCCTGAATGAGGTGTTCAGTTTCGGCATCCAGGGAGCTCGTAGCCTCGTCGAGGATGAGGATGGGCGGATTCTTGAGCAGGGCGCGGGCAATGGCAATGCGCTGGCGCTGGCCGCCGCTGAGTTTTACGCCGCGTTCGCCCACTAGGGCCGCGAAGTTCT
>JAULYI010000236.1:0-1871 GCA_032117915.1 Kapaibacterium sp. (SeqCode)
CCTTCGTTCATGCCGGAGCCATCAACAACACGCGGGTGATCATCCGCTGGATCGACTCCGAGGAGATCACGGAGGGCAACGTGGGCGAGCTTCTGGAGGGTATCGATGGACTTCTGGTAGCCCCGGGGTTCGGCTCTCGCGGTATCGAGGGAAAACTCACGGCCATTCGCCACGTGCGTGAGCACAACATTCCCTTCTTTGGGATATGCCTTGGCATGCAGTGTGCTGTGATCGAGTTTGCACGCAACATCGCTGGTCTGTCGCAGGCTACATCTTCGGAGTTCAAGAAGAGTTCTCAGAACGTGATCGACCTGCTGCCGGAGCAAAAGCACATTACAGACAAGGGCGGCACCATGCGACTAGGTGCCTATCCCTGCCATATCGACAATCGTCGCACGAAGGCGTACGCTGCATACAAGAATGAACACATTAGTGAGCGGCATCGGCATCGCTATGAGTTCAACAATGACTTCCGAGATACACTGACCGAACATGGTCTCGTTATCAGCGGTACGTCTCCCGACGGCCGCCTTGTTGAGATTGTGGAGTTACCGAAACATCGATGGTTCGTTGGCGTGCAGTTCCACCCTGAACTCAAGAGTCGTGCCGTAACCGGTCATCCGCTCTTTATTGCATTCGTGAAGGCCTCACTGGCTCATCATCTGGAAAGCTTGAACGCATGATGCAGATCCTCCTTATCGAGCAGGATGACGTGCGCTTGTTATGGCCATTTTCGGCCACGCACTGCTCTTGGGAGTTGCGGTACGGTCACTTCACGATCCTCGAGCGGTGGCAACGTGTAGCCGCACCGCATAGCGTCTGCGTCTCTTCACCACGCAGGCCGGTCGAAGCAGCGTTTATGGAACGGTATGGGCAAGACGTTGCAGAATTGTCGCACGTACCGACGCTCGTCATGGCATCCAATGCCGCTCTATCTGTTTCGACAATGCGGTCGATTATCGCAAGCGTAGCCGACCGGCCGATGCGGATTGTCTGTGGTACGGATACGATCGGCGTGTTTCTACCGACACCGTTCGGCACCATCACAGCGATCAATGATTCGATCAACGCGCTCGGTGCAGACGATGTTGATGTGCTGCTTGTCGACGGGACAGTCATTTCAGGTCTTTGGCAGATCTACGATCTGCTGAAGAACGCGATCAGCGACGATGCATCCCTTGTAGACAGGCATACGGCATCGACGGCGCACGTGCATCCAACGGCCGTTCTCGATACTCGACACGGCCCGATTCTCATCGATGAAGGAGCGATCATCGAACCACTCGCCGTGGTGATGGGACCGGTCTCCATTGGTCGTCAATGTCTGGTCAAGCCGCATACGACCTTGCGAACGGTTGTGCTGGGCCCCTTATGCAAGGTTGCCGGAGAACTCGACACCGTTGTGATGCAGGGATACGGTAGTAAGCAGCATGGCGGTTTTGCAGGACATTCGTATCTGTGCGAGTGGACGAACCTTGGAGCAGGCAGCATTACGTCGAACCTCTTGAACACGTATGGCATGATCGTGTCCCATCTTCCGAGTGGTCGCGTCAGCACCGAGCGCATGTTTGTCGGCCTCGCCATGGGCGAACACTCCAAGTCAGCCATTGGTACCACGTTCATGACGGGCACGAACGTCGGTGTGTGCGCCAACGTCGTTACGCCAGAATATCCGCCTGCGCTTGTACCATCCTTCATGTGGAAAGACAACGCTTCGCCTCGGGTTACGCTGCAAAAGGCACTTGCGACGGCTCGCACGGTCATGCTACGTCGGTCCGTGCAAATGGGACCGAACATGGAGGCACTCATCACGTCAATCCACGAGCATGGCGATGTCTGAACGTCTTCACATTTGGGTCACCGGAGCTGGA
>JAULYI010000237.1:0-8820 GCA_032117915.1 Kapaibacterium sp. (SeqCode)
AGGATCCGTTGATTCACCTCGTCAACCGTTCCGATACCGTGAACACTCACCAACGATCCACGGGAACCATAAAAGTCGAGAAGGGGCGCTGTCTCCGCGTTGTATACGTCCAAGCGATGCTTGATCACCTCTTCGCGGTCATCGGAACGGCCGCGCTGCATGAGTCGCTCAATGATCGTTGCATCGTCAACCTCGATGTTGACCACGAAGTTGATCGCCCGGCCCGTCGACGCCAGCATGGCGTCGAGCGCCTCTGCCTGGGCCCTCGTCCGGGGGAAGCCATCAAGGATGCACCCTGCGGCAAAGCCGGAGGCAGCCATCGCCTCTTCGACGACTTTGGCGACCACGTCATCGGGGACGAGACCTCCGCTTTCGACGTACTCCTTGGCGATCAGGCCGATCGGTGAGGCATTCTGAATGGCTGAACGGAATGCCGCACCGGTGGACAGATGCGCGATGCCAAGCTTGTCGGCAAGGATCTCGGCTTGCGTGCCCTTACCTACGCCGGGAGCTCCAAAGAGAACGATGATCATGGGACCTCGATGAGGATGCATTTGTTGAGCGTCAAAAATAGGACTTAGAAGAACTCCACGTCATCGAAGCGCGAAGCATACGGTGCAGCATACTTCCGCAGGACCTGCAGGGTTGCGGCAAAGTCCTTTGGATACGGCGCTTCCCACGCCATGCGCGCATCCGTCGTAGGATGGGTCACGTGCAGTGCATGAGCATGCAACGTCACCCGTGCAATGACCGGCCGCTCCTCGGTGTTCTTGGCAAGGTTGAACTTGCGCTTGATGCTCGAAAGCATGAATTCCTTTGCACGACCATAGTCGGCATCAACAAAGAGCGGATGTCCGACGGCCGCACAGTGGACGCGTATCTGGTGCTGCCGGCCTGTAATGAGTTCGCACTCCACGAGCGTGGCAACACGGAAGCGCTCAACGACACGCACAACCGTATGGGCTGCCTTACCCCTTGCCGTCGGCTTCATAAGTCCTTTGCGGCGCGGATCTGGTCCGATCGATATATTAATCGGGAGTGTATCCGGCTCGATGATGCCGCTCACAATGGCATGGTAGAGCTTCTTGACCGTATGGTGTTCGAACTGCTCGCTCAGATGCTTGTGAGCCTCGGCCGTCTTGGCCATGATCATCACACCGGAGGTTTCGCGGTCAAGACGGTGCACCACGAAGATGGTGCCATAGCGATCGCGCAGGATGTTCCGCACGTTTGGCAACTCGGTGTCGAACCGGTCAGGGATCGACAGTAGTCCTGTAGGCTTGTTGACAACGACGATGTCGTCATCCGAATAGAGCTCGTCGAGCTTCTGGTGTTTCATTGTGCGGTCCGTTGCGCAGCCAGCAGGGTGTTCTTGAGAAGCATGGCGATGGTCATGGGGCCAACACCGCCAGGTACGGGGGTGATGGCCGACGCCTTAGTCGCTACGGCAGCGTAATCGACGTCACCGCACAGGCGGCTGGTACCGTCAGCGATCACCTCGCGGTTCATGCCTACGTCGATGATGACGACACCGTCGCTGACGTGATCGGCAGTGATAAGACGAGGTACACCGACGGCAGCAATGATGATGTCTGCCTGTTTCGTGAATGATACAAGATCGCGGGTTCCGGTATGACACATCGTGACGGTTGCATTACCCTGCGGTCGCTTTTGCGCAAGCAGCATAGCGATAGGCTTCCCGACGATGTTACTGCGGCCGATGACGACGGCATGCTTGCCGGTAGTATCTATGCCATAGCGCTTTAGAAGCTCAAGGATACCGGCAGGGGTGCAGGGAATGAAGCCGTCAGCACCGATCATCAACCGTCCGGCATTCATCGGATGAAAGCCGTCGACGTCCTTCGCGGGGTCGATGGCCATGATGACCTGTTCTTCGTCGATGTGCTTTGGAAGTGGTAGCTGTACGAGGATACCATGGACCGACGCATCGGTATTCCATGCTTGGACCTGCGCCAGCACAACCTCGGCCGAAACGTCGGCAGGGTGCCGTATGATGGTCGACCGCATGCCAACTTCGTCACAGGCCTTGCCCTTATTGCGGACGTACACCTGTGATGCAGGATCGTCACCAACCAGCAGCAGTGCCAAGTGGGCTTGGATACCATGTGACGCGTGGAGCGCTGCGACGTCTACCGCCACCTCGCGCCGAATGTCGGCTGCCGTTGCCTTCCCGTCAATGATCCGTGTCATGCAGTTCTGTCCTTGGTGTTGCCATTGCCCCTCTCCTTGGCTCGATGGCCAACTCGCGCCATGGACGGCGGACGAGATAGATATCGAAGGTACGGAGCTCGCCCATCGTGCGTCGAAGGATTGTTATTCCTACCATCACAAGGCCTATCTGTAGCCAAAGGATGGCATGAACGAACATGTTGCCCGTGGCGCTCACAAACATAATGATCGCCGTTAGAAAGGGCAGTAGAGAGGCCAGGGTATCGATGGCCGGATGCTTGTGGTGCAGGTCCTTCATGGCATGCCATCGATAGTACATCTTCCAGGAGATGACGAAGAGGGCCGCATAGAAGGCGATCATCAACGCAACGCCGATCAGTCCCTGCTCGGCAAGGAGCGATCCGTACAACGTGGATGGATAGGGCTGGTTATAGGTCTTACCGAAATCCGAGTATGCAAAGTTGCCGGGACCGACTCCCAGAATGGGAGCCTCGAGCCACACGCGAAACGATGCTTCGTAATCCCCCGTGCGCTGCGTCAACGACTCACCTACAAGCGATCCGGCTTCCTTAGAGATGGCCTTGCCTGTGACGATCGATTCGATCCGCATGGCAAAGAGCTCCAACACGGAAACCTCGAAGTAGGCCTTGATCACAGCGTCCGACGCTACCACGACCAGGACGCTGGCCACAAGGATCGATACCATGCGCCACGTGATCCTGGCCTTATGCATGATCACCAGCAGCACAAGCGTAACACCACAGAGCATAATGCCGGTGAGCGAGAATGCCGTCAGGAAGGCTATAACGCACATGATCATCACGGCCGTACTCGTCCACGACTGCCGAAAGACGCCATGTCCTTTTCGAACCACGGGAACAACAACAACGGCGAAGACAACGGCGCAGTATCCTGCAAGTCCCGACGGCTCGCTGAAGATTGACGTCACACGGTAGAAGTTTGCGAACTGCAGCGCCAACTGTCCGATCTCGAGCGACTCGTCCATCTTCGCCTTGAACGACACGTTGGTCACTGACAGCCATGCCAGCGGCAGATCAAAGGCGCGCGCAGCCAGCTGGTAGATGCCAAACGGGACGATGACCAATGCCGTTGCGGCATACCAGCGCAGCGCACGCCACCATACCTTCTCGTCAGGCGCCAGACACACCAGCAGCATGAAGAACAGCCAGATGAAGAAGAAGTGAACAAAGGTCTTGATGGTCTGCGCCGCATGGCCCGTATCCGTCGATAGCAACGGAGACAGACACGATAGCAGCACGATTCCCAAAACGGCAACGGACAGCCCCATCTCGATCGTCATGGGAACACGCAGCGGTTTTCCCTGCCATACAAGATGGATCGGCAGCCACAGGAACAGGAGTCCCATCCACAGCTCCACGGACATCACGCCAAAGGACCCGATGGCAAAGAGCTGAAAGGCCTGCAGCATTGACGTCAGGAACAGGATGGTCACGTACCAAGTCATCCCCTACTCCCACGTGCAATACTGGCTGCAAGGAAGTCCTGTACGGCCTCAATGGATGTCATGGGGCGCTGACAGACACTACCGTGACACCACAGTACCGAAGGAACGGGGGCTGATGCGATGTCGAAGATCGGCTTCGATGCCGATGGTACTCCTTCATACATGATCACGGCACCCGACAGATAGGCGGCGCCGATCAGGGCTCGCGCTTCGCACAACAGCGGATCGTCTGCCGGACCGTGCAGGACGATCTCGTGTGTGCCGTGTACGAGGACGTCCCAAGCGCACAAGAGCATGCAGAAGCCGGACGAATGTGTTTGCAGGGCGCGACCCCATGATCTGACGCACTGCTCTGCCGCAGCGCGGAGCGTCTCGTCGTGGTTGACGGCCGCGAGCATGGTCATGGCGATTGCCGCAATGCTGTTTCCGCAGGGATAGGCACTGTCGTAGCCCTGCTTCTGTCGTACGATAACGTCGTGCGTAGATGCTGCAACGGTACACAGCGTGCCATCATCGGCCACAAATCGCTCCATGATGCACCGCACATGCACGGCCGCGTCTTCGGCATAGCGCGTCTGCCCTGTTGTCTGGTACAGCTCCATCGCCGCCCAGGCGATCGCTGCATGATCGTCGAGCATGGCGGGGACGGTTCCAACGTGCCGCAGGGCTTCGCCCGCGCCGCAGGCATCGGCCAGACCGTCGTAGGCGCTACAGGCCATGGCCAGCAGCGTTCCGTCGGCGAGCGAGCGCGCAGCGCGCGCGAGCGCGGCGATCATCAGGCCGTTCCAGTCGGCTAGGACCTTGTCGTCGGTCATGGGTTGCACGCGCGCATCGCGCGCGGCCAACAGGCGAAGCCGTGCTTCTGTCCAAGCGGCATCGTGGTGAATGGTGCGCCACGTTGCACGGTCCAAATGCGGAATGTTCACCGGCATCGGATCGCCCGACGCCTCGTCGTGGAAGTTTCCGTCAGGTCGCACATGGAAGCGCTCCGCCAGCGTTCCACCGGCAAGGGCGGTAAACTCCGTATGCGACCATACGTAGCACTTCCCTTCCTCGCCTTCACTATCAGCATCCTGAGCGCTCATGAAGGCGCCGTTGCCAGACGTCAGGGCACGTCCGACGTAGTCGGCGATCTCTATCACGACCGTACGATAAGCCTCATCCTGCGTCAGCTGATATGCTTCTGTAAAGGCCATCATCAGCATGGCCTGATCGTAGAGCATTTTCTCGAAATGCGGCAGCAACCACTGTTGGTCCGTACTGTATCGATGAAAGCCGAAGCCCACATGGTCGAACATTCCGCCGGCGCGCATGGCGTCGAGCGTGGTCGTTACCATCTCGAGGATGCTTGGATCGCCGGTACGGTGGGCTGCACGCATCAGGTAGAGCAGATGGTGCGGACTCGGAAACTTGGGTCGTTGCGAGAATCCGCCGTAGGTAGTATCGAAGGTCCGTCGATGGTGGTTCACCACGATGTCCATCACGTCCTGGGGCACATCGCCGAACATGGCAGCCGTGGCCTGTTCCTGCAGAGCGTTGACGATCTGCAGTGCAGTCTCCATCAGGCGCGTTCTGTCGGACATCCACACGTCGTGAATGCGTTGCAACAGCTCGGTGAAGCCGATGCGATTCCCTCGGGATGTCTTCGGAAAGTACGTGCCTGCAAAGAACGGACGTCGGTCCGCATCCGCCACGATCGTCAGTGGCCAGCCTCCGTGGCCGGTCATGGCCTGACAGACGTCCATGTAGATCGCATCAACGTCGGGCCGTTCTTCGCGGTCAACCTTGATGCAGACGTAGTGGTCATTCAGGTAGGCAGCAACGTCTGCATCCTCGAAGGATTCATGGGCCATGACGTGGCACCAGTGACAGGTTGCATAGCCGATGCTGACGAGGACCGGTCGGTCGAGTTCTCGCGCGCGGGCAAATGCCTCATCCGACCATGGTAGCCAGTTGACCGGATTGTGGGCATGCTGTCGCAAGTACGGCGAGCGTTCACCGGCTAATGCGTTCACAGGGCGATGGTCATGCCTTTCCGGCATAGACCTCGGCGATGTTCGGTATCAGGTAATCTCGGAAGGCCTTTTCCATGTCATACTCGTGCTGCCATCCCCAGTCACGACGTGCTGCCGAATCGTCGACATCGGCACACCATGAGTCGATGATGGCTTGGCGCTTCGGATGCGGCGCATACGTGACCTCGGCCTGTGGATAGGCCTTGCGCACTTCGGCTGCGATCGCTTCGGCCGTGGGGGCAAAGGCGCCGATGTTGTAAACGCGTTGCGTGAGCGACGCGGCAGGAGCCGAAGCGAGTTCGATCATGGCGCGGACACCGTCGGGCATGGCCATGAACGGGATCTTTGCATCCGGACGGACAAAGCTTGCATACGGAGCACCCTTCGCAGCTGCGTGGATCATCTCGGGCGCATAGTCGCTTGTTCCGCCGCTGGGCACGGTAAAGGCACTGATGAGTCCTGGGAAGCGCAAGGCCCGGAAGTCCAGAACCTTGATGCCGGCATCGTCTGTGAGCTGTCCGTAACGCTCGCTCATGTACTGACCGACCTGCTCGCAGTAGAGCTTGTTAATGCCATACATGGTATGCGGCGTCAGGTACTGCTGTTCTGTGAGCGGAGCCGCTGCGTTCTTCGCTTCAAGCGTTGGTACGCCGTACACGGCGATCGTGCTTGGGAAGACAAAGACAACGGCCTTACCGGTACGCTTACCGATGCGGCGGGCCATGGACAGCAGCCCCATCGTGCCGTTCACGTTCACGTGATGGGCCTTCTCGGGAGCTTTCTCTGCCGATGTGGATAGCAGAGCCGCAAGGTGGTAGATCTCTTCGAAATCGTACTGCTCCAGCTGAGCCCAAAGCGCCGGGTCGCTCACATCGGCGGTGATCGTCGCGTGACAATGGGCGGCGACGCTGGCGTCAAACGGTGCCAGGTCGACGGCCACAACGGCACGGTCGGCGTCGTTCGCAAAGGTTGCAAGCAGGGTATGGCCGATCTCGCCATTGGCGCCGGTAACAAGAGTGTACTTCATGATGCTGCTGTGGTGGTCCCTAAATACGTCGATCGGCTGCAAAGATACGGATGTGAGTCACGCCACAACGTCGGCACCTTCAGAGGCCACCCGCAGGAATCGCATGGTGTGTTCGACGCCGTAGGAACGTGTGATATCAGCGCAGACGGACGTTCGCTCCCCGTAGGTCCGGAGGTACTCGAGCATGCCCTGCTGCTGCCAGACGCGCTCCTGCGGCAGCGCCGGGAATCGACGTCGGAGATGCCCGTACGGGTGAACACTTTCGGCCGACCAGAACCAGCTGAACAGGACTACGCGCTGCTCATCGCTGGCAATGGCACACAGCACGGGCAGTACGGCGTTCACGAACAACTCTCGCCTGATCGACGGTCCTTCATAGGCGATACGCTTCCGCTCCGCCCGGTCGATCGACGCAACCAGCTCGGCACTTGGAATGATGTCCATCTGGCGGATCAGCAGCCCCAGCGGCGAAGCGTCAAGACGCGACCGCATGATGCCCAGACGTCCGGCATCGACCGGTCGGTGACGTCGTCGCAGCATACGCTCGATCCACGCCGTGGCCATTGCCCGCGCCGCAGCGACGGCACCAAGGCGCCGCACATGGACAGACGCAGCAGCGGTCATCCGTAACAGGCGCAAGAGCGCCTGCTGCTGGAGTTCGTCCACAGGCAGGTCAGTAGTGCGGCTTCGCGCGGCCGCAAGACGCGCAGCGGCTAAGTGCATCCCCTGCTCCACATCTGTGGGATCCATGACCAGCGTCCACCGACTCTCGGCCACATGCACGTCTGCTTCGAGTACCACGTGCAACAGCAGCGCAGCATACCGACGATCATCATCGTGCTCATGGGCATACCACTCGGATGCCCTGCGATGCACCTCTGCATGACCCACATAGATCACACCGTCGTGTAGGATGGCCATATCGTGCATGTCCGGACCCTCGTGGACGTTGATGATCCCCGACGCCACCACCTGGATGACGCTCCCGTCCGTACATGTCCACCGACGTTCCGGGTCTGCCAGCACGGCCTGCACGGCACGCTGCAGCGTTCGCTCTGGGATGTTGGGTTGCATGGACCATCGTGCGCGCAACCGTTGGTTCTGTGACAGTCAATGGCGCATGAGGCGTACTCGTTGTCTCAGCCGGCAACACCCATCAGTGCGGCAAGGCGTTCTGCTTCGGCGCGGACGTGCACAGCGAAGTCCTCCGTGTTGCTACCGTAGAGGAGGCCGCGCGAGACGTTGTACACGGCCGGACCGCCACCATTGGCATGAACCGTGGCGGCAGCATCGCCCCCTTGCGTGCCAATCCCCGGGATAAGGAACGGCACATCTGGGAATGCACTGCGGAGCGTGGCGAGCTCGTTGGCATGGGTGGCGCCGACAACGAAGCCGACGTCGCCTTTGCGTGGCCAAGACTGTACGGTCTGCATGACGTGCATGAAAAGTGGCTGACCGCCTACGTCAAGACGCTGGAAGTCATGTGAACCGGGATTCGACGTGAGAGCCAGCACGTACGTCATACGTCCGGGCACTGCCAAAAACGGCTCCACCGAATCACGGCCCATATACGGTGCCACGGTGATCGCATCGGCACGCAGGTCGTCAAACACCGCCGAGGCGTAGGCAGCAGAGGTGTTGCCTATATCTCCACGCTTAGCATCCATGATCACGTATGCATCGCCGATCATCTCGCGCGTTGCATACAGGGCGTCGATACCACGGCGCCCCAGCTTTTCATAAAAGGCCAAGTTCACCTTATAGCAAGCGGCCACGTGCCGGGTTGCATCGATGACGGCCGCATTGAAGGCCTCGACGGCATCTGCACGGTCGCGCAGATGCTCAGGTATCCGGTCCAGATCAACGTCCAGACCAACACAAAGTCCACTGTTTGGCACCATGACGGCGAAACTACGGTGTAACATTCGTATCCCATCATCGTAACTGCACCTGTCCCATCAGTCCAAGCGTGTAGGCGTAATCCCCTATAGCAGACGTTATCCCCGTCTTGCCACACGCGACCTCGAAGTGCGATGTCCGACAGCGTGCCGTTCCCCGGACCGTTGATCGGGCATCGCGCTTTGTATTCACGGCGTATTTTT
>JAULYI010000238.1:0-36321 GCA_032117915.1 Kapaibacterium sp. (SeqCode)
CACCAGGCAGGATACCGATGGCGACGGCCTGGGCGACCGAGAGGAACTGGTAGTGTACGAGACGGATCCACGGGCGACGGACTCTGATGCTGACGGTCTGGCCGACAACGTGGAGCTTGCGCGGAAGACAGACCCTAACGAGCCTGACACTGACGGTGATGGCGTCCTAGACGGTGATGAGGTGGACCGACATAAGACGGATCCGCTGATGGTTGACACCGACGGCGATGGACTGTCTGACGGTGAGGAACTGAGTCGCCTGAACACGAACCCGACCATAGCCGACACGGATAATGACGGCATCGGCGATGGTGACGAGGTTCGTGAGTTCAAGACGAATCCTCGTGCTGCCGATACCGACAACGATGGGCTGCAGGACGGAGCCGAACTGCGTACGCACAAGTCCGACCCCGGTAAGTCGGACACGGATGGCGACGCTCTGCCCGACGGTGACGAAGTGCTAACGTACATGTCCGACCCAACCACGACCGACAGCGATGATGACGGCCTGTCCGACGGTGACGAAGTGCGGAAGTACCGCTCGAATCCCACCGCCAAAGACACAGACGGTGACGGACTTTCCGATGGCGACGAAGTCATGACCTACAACAGTGATCCGTCCATGAGCGATACAGACGGCGACCGCCTGATCGACGGCGACGAGATCAAGCTATATCGGACCGACCCGCGGGCCATCGACACGGATGACGATGCCCTGTCGGACGGACAGGAGGTGCTGGATATCAAGACGGACCCTGCACGGCCGGACACCGATGGCGACATGTTGAAGGACGGAGAGGAGTTGTCACGGACCCGAACGAACCCGCTGAAGGCTGATACGGACGACGATGGCATTCGTGATAACGTGGACAAATGTCCCATCATCGCCGGTATAGCCCCCGACGGATGTCCGCCCGCACCAAAGGCAAACACGGTTGTGAATTTCCCGGGAGTGCTCTTTATTGTGAACACCGACAAGTTTGATATGACCGTTCCCGGTACGATGGAGTCGCTGAACAAGATCCATGCACTCGTCGAACAGTGTCCCGACCTGCGCGTCGAGATCGAGGGTCATGCCTCGACGGAGGGCAAGATCGAACGCAACCAGGAACTGTCAGAACTCCGCGCCAGTGCCGTAAAGAACTGGCTCGTCAACCAAGGCGTATCGGCTACCAAGGTTACTCGCACCGTCGGCTACGGTTCGGCAAAACCCGTTATTCCCGAACCGAAGAAGGGCACGCGCGATCAGATCGAAGCGGCTCGCAAGCAGAATAGACGCATCGCCGTTCGAGTCGTTGAAACCTGTCGGTGATCACCCTGTCGCATGCAGGAACATCAGAAGGGGTCCCGCGTGGGCCCCTTCCTTATTTTTGCACCATGAAACCAGACATCGACACGTGGGAAGCTCTTGCCAGCAAGGAGCTAAAGGGTGCAGACCCAACAACGCTTGTGCGCACATCGGCCGAGGGAGTTCCGATCAAGCCGCTGTACACGGCTAACGATCTCGACCGCCTGGAGTCGCTGCACTCCCTTCCCGGTGCCTTCCCCTACATGCGTGGCCCCTACGCCACCATGTACACCAATCGTCCGTGGACCATCCGCCAGTATGCAGGATTCTCGACGGCCGAGGCGTCCAATGCCTTTTATCGTCAGGCCCTGGCTGCCGGACAAAAGGGGCTGAGTGTTGCCTTCGATCTGGCAACGCACCGTGGCTACGACTCGGACCACCCACGCGTTGTCGGCGACGTAGGAAAGGCCGGCGTGGCCATCGACTCCGTCGAAGACATGAAGATCCTGTTCGACGGCATCCCGCTGGGCGAGATGTCGGTTTCCATGACGATGAACGGTGCCGTTATCCCGATCCTTGCCATGTTTATTGTTGCCGGCGAAGAGCAGGGCGTCTCCGCCGACAAACTGAGCGGAACCATTCAGAACGACATTCTGAAAGAGTTCATGGTGCGGAACACCTACATCTATCCGCCCGCTCCGTCCATGCGTATCGTGGCCGACATCATCGAGTACACCAGTCAGCGGATGCCGAAGTTCAACTCGATCTCGATCAGCGGCTACCACATGCACGAGGCCGGCGCGACGGCAGTACAGGAGCTGGCCTTTACGATCGCCGATGGACTCGAATACGTGCGTACGGCCATCGCCCGTGGCATGGACGTTGATGCCTTTGCACCACGTCTTTCGTTCTTCTTTGCCATCGGCATGAACTTCTTCATGGAAGTGGCGAAGCTTCGGGCTGCGCGCGTGCTATGGGCCACGGCCATGCAGCAGTATGCGCCCAAGAAGGAATCGTCACTGCTGCTGCGCACGCACTGTCAGACCTCGGGCTGGTCACTCACGGCGCAGGATCCGTACAACAACATCATCCGCACCACCATCGAGGCCATGGCCGCAGTGCTGGGCGGAACGCAGTCGCTGCATACCAACTCGTTCGACGAAGCCCTGGGTCTTCCCACAGAAACGTCGGCTCGCGTTGCTCGCAACACGCAGCTGATCATCGCCGAAGAGTCTCACGTGACGGAAGTGGCCGACCCGCTGGGAGGTTCATACTACGTCGAAGCGCTGACAGACGCACTGGTGCGTGAGGCATCGGCCTTGATCGCCGAGGTCGAGCAGATGGGCGGCATGACGAAGGCCATCCAGGCCGGCATTCCCAAGATGCGCATCGAAGCATCGGCGGCGCGACGTCAGGCCATGATCGACCAGGGCAAGGAAGTCATCGTAGGCGTCAACAAGTATCGTCTGCCCGACGAGCCGGACATTGACGTTCTGGACATCGACAACACGGCCGTGCGTGCCTCGCAGGTAGCGCGCCTCGAGCAGATCCGCGCCACACGTGATGCGGCAGCGGTCGAGGCGGCCTTGCAGGCACTGACGCAGGCAGCACGCTCCGGCGAGGGCAATCTGCTGGAGTACGCCGTAGCGTGTGCGCGTGCCCGCGCCACCGTCGGTGAGATCAGCGAAGCCATGGCTTCCGTCTTCACACGATATGAGGCAACTACCATGACCATCGAAGGTGTGTATGGGGCGGAGTATGCCAACGACTCCGATTATGCTGCTGTACTGGCGAGCGTCGAGGTCTTTGCCGCTGCCCACGGCCGGCGTCCGCGCATCCTTGTTGCGAAACTTGGTCAGGACGGACATGATCGCGGCGCCAAGGTCATAGCCACGGGCTTCGCCGACCTTGGCTACGACGTGGATATCGGTCCGCTCTTTGCCACACCGGCCGAGGCGGCCCGGCAGGCCATCGACAATGACGTGCACGTGATCGGCGTTTCCTCGCAGGCGGCGGGCCACAAGACGTTGATCCCGCAGCTGATCGAGGCGCTGCGCGCCGAAGGCGCGTCGGACATCCTGGTGGTCGCCGGAGGCGTCATCCCGCCCAAGGATTACGACGCCCTGCGGCAGTCAGGCGTCACGGCCATCTTTGGTCCCGGCACCAACATCGTACACGCCGCACGCGAAGTCCTTCAGGCCATCGATGCCGTCCATGGCGGATAACGCGTTCCCGCAGATCCGTGCCGGCATCGACATCGGAACGAACACGGCGCTGATGGTCGTGGCGCATCTTCATGCTGACGGCACGTATGACGTCGTTGCCGACGTCCACGAGCTGCCGCGTCTAGGTGAGGGCCTTGCTACGACGGGACAGATCTCCTCTGAGGCAATCACCAGAGCGCTGCATGCCATGGAGCACTTCCGTGACGTCCTTGCCCCCTACCCTGACGTCCTTGTGCGTGTGGTGGCCACGAGTGCCATGCGCGAGGCAACGAACGGACGCGAGGTGGCGGCAATGCTATCAGCGGTGGTAGGACATCCCATCGACATCATCAACGGGGCCGAAGAAGCACGGCTTACGTTTCTGGGGTCGGTTGGAACAACGGTGCAGCCAACCTTGATGATCGACATTGGCGGTGGCTCTACGGAGTACGCTGTAGGCGTCAACGGTTCGGTGACGTATGCCACGAGTATTCCGATCGGAGCCGTCAAGTTCACGGAGCAGTTTGCTGGTATCCGGCCCATTCCCGTGGAGGCACGTGCAGAGGCCGCAGCAACCGTAGCATTGGCTCTTGCGCCACACCGTGAGCAGGTCGTCATGGCGAACCACGCTATTGGCGTAGCGGGTACGCCCGTGGCACTGGCCATGCTGGACAAGGGGCTGACGGCCTACGACCATACCGAGCTGCACGGTCATATCATGAGCATCGACCGCATCGCCGAGCTGTCGCACCTGCTATGTGAGCGATCGCTGCAGGAACTGCGCAGCATTCCCGGACTGCATGAGCGTCGTGCCGACATCGTACCAATGGGCTCCGTGATCCTCCACGCCAGCCTGCAGGCACTGGGCATGCCTACCATCGAAGCACGCACCACTGGGCTTCGGTATGGGGCAATGATTACGGCGTGAGGAGGGTGCGTCATTGTGTAAAGGCGTCGGCCTATCCCGCGTCGCCCCTACCCGTTTTTGCCCACGCTGAAGCCAGGGCCTGTCCCGATCGTCGTTGGTGACGGGCGACCACGCAGGGTCGCTCTTACGTGTAATCGGTTTATTGGAGATGTTCGTCGCACGTCCTTGTCACACGTGTGCATCGTTCATGCGCGTGTGCTTATTGGGGACTGTTGTTGTGACCACAACATATGCGGGCAATATCGGCTTGCGTTCTTACCGTGATCGCATCTAATGACAGCCCCGGTGGCTTCGGTGCAACTCGATTTGCCAGTGCTAGCAGCTCCGAATAATCAGGCAGGAGCGGTGAATCCGGAGGCAACTGCACAATCTCGCCGTCGATGGTGGATACGACCCAGGTGTTGGTTCTCCGAGCTGTATCGATGATGTCTTGTCCTGTCCGAATGCAGGCAGCCGCAATGCCACGAACAGCAGGATCATCACTCAGGAGCTGAGCCTTTAAGACTTCCAGCTGGTCCTCTAGCGATTTCTCGGGGAATTCGATCACTTGCATCGTAGAGCGTCCATTCATTACATAACCCGCAGTGAAGTTCGAGAAAATTCTTGTACGAACGTAGATGCCGTCGTTGTTGATCGATTATTGGGATATCATGACCACCTGTGGCCACTCTATGCGCCACACGTCCAGTAAGGATGCGTATGTCAGGTAGGTGCAAATAGTGCATGATAATCGTGTAGCCTCGCTGTTTGCAGTCGGCCAGTCGTGAAGCAAGGGCACGTCCCTAAAGCGTCGTTTCAAGCATGAACGATGCACCCTGCTCAACTAGGCTTTCCAACAGCAGTAACGTTAATCGGCCTGCTTGTACATCACGTTCAGGCGTTGATGCCACCTGGATGTTCATCGCAATAAGGTCAGCATTCAGGAACGCTGAGCAGGTGGGATACAGCGCAAGCAGGTTCACCGCAACGGTGGATTTACCAACGCCGTTGGGCCCGGCAATAATGACAATGTATGGGGGTTCCATTCGCCATTGTGCTGGAACCGTCTATTGTGTGACGCCAACTGCTGCATTGTCTCATGCTCCCCTGCGCATGCATTCCGCTGTACGATCAACGCGCACATCCCTGTTTCGTATGTTGACGGGCAATGATGGAGCGTGCTCGCGTCTTTGCTGTACTGTATAACACCAAGGAGGACAGATGAGTGTGTTTTCGATCCGGTCTTTGCTGTCGGGAGTGCTCGAGACTACTCGCCGGTTTCCTGTTGAGGTGTTGATCGCGGCACTTGTCACGGTGCTTTCGGTACTGTTGGTCCACAACGAAGACCTTGACCTTACGCAAGCAACGACACGGTTCCTGACGGTGTCCGTCGTAACGTGCATCGGCTGGTTTGCAGCGCAGCTCTCCATCACACTTGCGTATGCATCAGGGGGCATTGGTACAGCGCTGATGTGGATTATGCGTGGCGTTGCCACGACGCTTGCACTGATCGTTCTACGTTTGATCGATCTCGACTCCGATGCAACGCCGGTACAGCTGCTGTCGATCGCTATTGGGACGCATGCGTGCATCGTGCTTGCGCCGTGGATACGCGGCTCCGTGGCAACGTGGGACCTTGGACGCACGTTGTTGCTACGCATCGGTATGGCAGGAGTCTTCACAGCGGTGCTGGCGGGTGGCCTTGTTCTTGCGCTGACGTCACTCAACGTGTTGTTCGACGTGGAAGTCGCAACAGAGCTGTTCGCCGACGTGAATGTCATCTGCCTTGGCCTGTTCAATACGCTGATGGTACTTGCCGGCGTACCCCGAATGTCGGACCAGCCGCAGCCTACCCTGCCGTCCGCACTGCGGTGGTTCGTGCAGTTTGTACTGATCCCGCTGGTACTCGTCTTCCTTGCCATCCTATACGCCTACGGTATACGCGTGGTGTTTTTCAGCGACCTTCGCGGAGCGGTGGCCGGATATGTGTTGGCCCTTGATGTGTTCGCCTTGCTTGCCCTGGTGCTAGCATGGCCCCTCCGAAACGACCCTCAGCACCGAGTTGTTGGTGTGTTCGTAAACGCCATCGGTCCTGTACTTCTTCCTATGACGGCGCTCCTTGTGGTTGCGATCGGTGTTCGGATCGACGAGTATGGTGTGACGCCAGCTCGTTTTGCCGTTGCTCTCCTGACCTCGTTCGTTGTCCTGGTTAACCTGTACCTCCTGCGCCGCAGCGATATCGATGTGCGCGCTCTTCCACTGGTGCTTGCCATCTTGGGACTTGCAACGGCGTTCGGTCCGCTCGGCAGTGCGCAGTCCACCGTGCGCAGCCAATCCAAGCGTTTGGAACAGGCACTCAGGGACGCCAAGGCTATCAACGGGGCAGGTGTTGATACGTTAGCGTTTCAACGCGCCAATGACACGATACGCGCGGCCTTCTTCGGAGCCTTCGAGACGATGCGGTCTGTTGATACGGTGGCTGCATACACCATCCTTGCACGCCTGGGTGTGCCGCGAGCAATCGATACGGCTAGCGGACGCATGGTCATCACAAGAATGGGTGAACCGATCACATCCGTCGATGTCGATCAGGACCGCACTTACTACTACCTTGGAGGCCCCGACAATGCCGAGCAGACGCTGCTTCTTCCGTCGGGTTCGGCGTCGGTGTTCACCGTAAGCCCATCGATGCGAACGGGTAGGTCCGGCGCTTGGCGCTTCTCCTTCCGTGATTCGCTGGCCGTCGTGGTGTTGGAGCATGTGGACGGGTCGGACGTTGATACGCTTTCCATGAGATCGTTGTTCACGCAGACGCGCAAAGCGCGAACGGCCCCGATGACACCCTTCCTTCTTCGGTCGTCGTCGGGAAAGCGCTTGGTCCTTGTTCAGGGTGGCTTTATGAGGTTCGAACAGGCAAACGCACCTGATTTCGAGATATACGGTCTGCTGGTGGACCAGATGCCGGGTAACGTGATAACGACGCCGCGTCCCTAAACGAACCATGCCTGCCTAGACGCTGTGGTCCCGGCAGGCATGGAATGCTATCAATCGTAGGCTGACGTTAGCCGACGGCCTCGGTCAGCAAGGCTACCTGCTCCTTGTCGTGCGTGGCAGCCGAACCCGTGGCGGGCGCCGCGGCAGCGGCGCGACCAACATAGCGCAGACGCTGATGCGAGCCCATGACGCCCTCGATGTGCTCCCGCACGAAGAACCACGCGCCGGCATTGCGGGGCTCTTCCTGGCACCACACCACGTCTGCGGCATTGGGATACGATGCCAGCACCTGGGCCATACGCTCCGCGTGGAACGGATAGATCTGCTCCAGGCGCACAATGGCAATGTCGGTACGGCCCGAATCCTGACGCTTCTTCATGAGTTCCGACGAGACCTTGCCCGTACAGATCACCACACGTTGGACCAACGAGCGGTCGGCGATGGTGGCATCGTCGATGATCTCCTGGTACGAGCCATGGGTGATCTCGGAAAGCGGTGACTGGAAGGTCCGCAGATAGCCCTTCGGCGTCATCACCACCATTGGCTTGCGCCAGCCGGCCTTGACCTGGCGACGCAAGGCGTGGAAGAAGTTCGCCGGCGAGGTGTAGTTGGCCACGATCATGTTGTCTTCGGCGCAGAGCTGCAGGAATCGCTCCAGGCGTGCGCTGGAGTGCTCCGGACCCTGTCCGTCATAGCCGTGTGGCAGCAACAGCGTGATGTTCGAGCGCTGTCCCCACTTGGTCTCTGCACTGGCAATGAACTGATCGATCATGATCTGTGCACCGTTCGCGAAGTCGCCAAACTGTGCTTCCCAGATCGTGAGACCATCCTTTGCGACCGTGGAATAACCGTATTCGAAGCCCATGACAGCGTATTCCGACAAGGGGCTGTCGTAGATGCGCAGGCGTGCCGCAGGCTTTGGCAGGGTGTTCAATGGGATGCGACGGTACTCGTTGACGATGTCGCTCTGGACGGCCTGGCGGTGATTGAACGTACCGCGTCCGGAGTCTTGCCCCGTTATGCGGATACCATGGCCCTCCAACATGAGCGAACCATAGGCAAGCGCCTCTGCCATGCCCCACTGTACCGTGCCATCAGCGTACTGCTGACGCCGCTTGTCGACCTCGGCCTTAACCTTCGGATGGATGTTGAAGGTGTCTGGGTAATGACAGATCGCTTCGACGACCGGCGCTAGTGCATCGGCATCGACAGCCGTCTGTACCGGCTGGAAGGTGTCGGGATAGGCCTCGAACTCAACCGCAAGGGCCGGTCCCTGGGCCGCTCTATTGTCATAGGCTGCCGCCAGAATCGCCATTTCCTCGGCCACAATGGCGTCGAGCTGCTCTGCCGTGGCTACCTTTCCGATGATCAACCGCTGTGCGTATTGCTTACGGATTGGTACCTGGTTCTTAATCTTCTTGTACAAGAGTGGTTGCGTTGCCGTCGGATCGTCCTGCTCGTTATGACCATACTTGCGGTAGCAGTACATGTCGATCACCACGTCCTCGCCAAATCGAGCCCGATAGTCATAGGCGAAGTTCGCCGCAGCCCGGCAGGCCTCAGGATCATCGCCGTTAACGTGGAGAATGGGTACCTGCAGCATCTTGGCCACGGCCGTCGCATAGTGTGTCGAACGCGAATCCTCCGGCGACGTTGTAAAGCCGATCTGGTTGTTGATGATGATATGCAGTGTGCCGCCGGTGCTATACCCACGGAGGTGCATGAGGTTGAGTGTCTCTGTTACGACTCCTTGACCGGCAAACGCTGCATCCCCATGAATCAGAATGGGGAGGGCCTTACTATATGTGCTGTCGTTGATCGCGTCATCCAGCGCTCTTGCAATGCCTTCCACTACTGGGTTCACAGCTTCCAGATGGCTGGGATTGGGCGCTAGAACCATCGGAAGTACATTCTTCGATGAAGCAATGTAATTGCCTTTTGCTCCAAGGTGATACTTTACATCACCTGATCCTTGCCATGAGTCTTGGTCCTTGATGCCTTCGAACTCATTGAACAGCTTGCTGAGGGGTTTCCCCATCATGTTGACAAGGACGTTCAGGCGTCCGCGGTGAGCCATACCGAGGACGGCAGCGGCGGCCTCGTCATTCGCGGCGCGTTCCAGGATCTGGTCAAGGATCGTGAGTGTTGCCTCGCCCCCTTCCAGAGAAAACCGCTTAGCACCAAGGAACTTGGTATGAAGGAAGTTTTCGAGGAGCTCTGCTTTTACCAGGTTGCGGAAGGTCTCGATACGTTGGTCGGTGGAGAGCGAAATGCGCATCCGTGACGTCTCGGCCTGCGAGCGGATCCAGGTCTTTTTCTCGACGTCCTGGATGTGCATGTACTCGATACCGATCTGATCGCAGTACACGTCGCGCAGGGTATCGATGATATCCCGGAGCGTGGCGCGATTCACACCGCCCAGGTTTCCGGTGTCGAACTGCCGGTCCAGGTCCCAGATCGTCAGACCGTAGTGTGCGGGGTCGAGTTCGGGATAGTGATGGGCCTCGAGACCCAGCGGGTTGACGTCGGCAAGGACGTGACCGCGGACGCGGTAGGCATTGATCATCTGGAGGACGCGGGCCTCCTTTTCGACGATCTCGGGCTGGTCGCCGGTATGGAACGGATTGTGGCCCTGCTCGATGGACCAGCGGATGGGTTCGAAGGGCACTTTGAACGAGGCGAAGATCTGGTCGTAGAACCGGTGATCGCCAACCAGCAGCTGATGCATGTATTGCAGGAACTCGCCGGACTCGGCACCCTGGATCACACGGTGGTCGTAGGTGGACGTGATGGTGACGGTCTTGGAGATCGACAGCGACGACAGCACGTCGGGCATCATGGCTTGGAATTCGGCGGGATACTCGATGGACCCTGCGGCCACGATCGTACCCTGTCCGTCCATCAGACGCGGAACGGACATCACCGTGCCGATCATACCTGGATTCGTCAGCGTGATGTTGGCGCCGGTCAGATCCTCGGGTGACAGCTTATTGGTCCGTGCCTTGGCGATCAGGGCGTCGTAGGCCGCTGCGAATTCGGCAAACGTCAGACGCTCCGCATGCTTGATGCTCGGTACCAGCAGGATACGCGAGCCATCCTTGCGGGTGGTATCGACGGCCAGACCAAGGTTGACGCCGCCGCGCTCGATGCGAACGTGCGTTCCGTCGTGGAAGCCGTAGGAGTTCTTCATGTTAGGTGTGCGCTCAACGGCCTTCACGATGGCATAGGCCAGGATGTGCGTGAAGGAGAGCTTGGGCATCCGCCGACGTGCCAGCACCTGGTTCAGGATGCGGCGATTCTCTTCGAGGGCCTTGACCGGGACAGAGCGTACGGACGTGGCCGTGGGGACGCTAAGCGAGGCGACCATGTTCTCGGCGATCTTGCCGCCGATAGAACTCAGCGGAACCACCGCGTCACCGTCCGTCAGGGCAGGCATCCGCTCCTGCGTGGGGGCGGTCGCGGTCGAACCGTTGGCCGGTCGTGACGCCTGCGGTGTCGGAACGGCTACGTGAGCCGCAAGGGCTACGGACGCCGGAACGCCGCCCTCGGGCGTGTAGGTCTTGAAGAATTCCTGCCATGCCGGCGACACGGATGAGGGGTCGCGGAGGTAGTCGAAGTAAAGATCATCGACAAAGGCATCATTCATGGACATCATGGTCCGGGTGCTTTCCGTGTGGGGACAAAACGGGTTCAAAACTACGGCGAAAACAGCTCACGAGCGGCAACCGCGTCCGATGTAGGCCAGGCTTCGTCCTGCACGCTGTCCGTCCCGCCGAAATGAGTGGTATCGCGCATCGGCAATGGAGCATGACGGATCGCGAATGATGCTGATTGCAGGAACGCCGGAGGCGATCAGCTGATCGGTGACGGCCTGCTGATTGTCGAGGAAGCTGCGACCGGATGCATCCACCCTGATGTGGTCCGGAAACAGCGTTGCAACGTCGCTCTGGACCTCATACCGATCCACGCCGGCACAGGGGCCGACCACGGCAAGCAGATTCGCGGGGTCCACGCCATACGTTGCGCCCAAGGCATGCACGGCCGTGGATACAATGGATGCTCGCGTCCCCCGCCACCCGCTGTGAACGGCGGCCATGGCATGCGTCACGGAGTCGTACAGCAGGATCGGACAACAGTCTGCGACGTTGACGGCGAGCAGGAATCCATCACCACGTGCGATCAGGGCGTCCCCCTCCTGTCCGTCGACGGCCGTGTCGGCCGTAACGACGGTTTGCCCATGGACCTGCGTGAGGATGCGTACGTCATGGGTATGCAGGCCATAGGCCTGAGCCAGCGCCGTACGTACGTCCGACGCAGCGATGCGCTCATCCACACAGGTGATGCCTGCCACAACATCGTCGTGCAGGGCATATGTCGTTCGGTTGATGTTCGGGAGTGTCTGCTCTTCCATCCAGCAAATATCGTTGGTCGCCGGCAGACGCGTCGTCATACTTGGCTACGGCGATATCCAAGGCAAGCGTATCACCGTCAGCGAGTCCCCCGCCATGTCCTCCAGCTTATCCACGGTCGATCCCGCGCACAGTCCATGTTCGTACACGACCAGCGGCGCTAGTGACAGCAGATGTCTCGCCAGCGTGCGGTCCGCTCGTGGTCGGTCTGCCGCCGGCTGTCGGTCGACCAAGACGACCCGTACTCCGAGCGGTTGCCGCGTCTCGCTCGTCAGCACGTAGGCCACTAAGTCCGGCCGCACGTGGACCTCATCGGCACGGCGTGCGTCGGGCATGATCATCACCAGCAGGGTTATCAGCACTCCAAGCGCAAGTCGCCAGGTCAGCTTCGACACGTCCGTGCTGCCACAGATCCACCACGTCGTAAGCACCACGACCATAGCGGCCAACACTGGCCACCGCACCTCGGTATGCAGCGTGGCAAGCAGGAGCGACACCTCAGTTGCCCACCGAACACATAGGGCCGCTAAGGGGGCATGGACGTCCCATGGCAGTACGACAGCGGCGGCGGCAGCGAGCATGGCAGCGGATAACAATGGTACGACCACAAGGTTGGCCACCGGTGCCAACAGCACGACAGACCCAAAGGTCATGGCCGACGGAATAGCTACGCCTGCACCGGCGGCAATACTCACGGAAAGCATCGTGCGCAGGACGGCGGCCGGATACCACGTACGATTCGAAACGCGCTCCAGCATGGCCGTGAGCGGCTGCGTCAGCAGCAGAATACCTGCCACACCGCCGATCGAAAGCTGTGCGCTTACGCGCCACGGCAGGACCGGGTCCAGCACGATCATCATGATCACGGCAGCACCCAGAAGATTCATGCCGTCGAGGTCGCGCTCGCCAAGGCGACCTACTACCACACAGGAAGCGGCCAGCAGCGCACGTACGGCGGGCGGCTGTGCCCCGGTAACACCGACGAAGGCCATCATCAGGGCGATGACGACCACGGCACGCCAGCGTGGCGCAAGCCACGCTGTGAGCATCGTCAGCGCCGATGCTATCAGGGCCACGTGCGAACCGCTGACGCTAAACATGTGGGCCGTGCCGGTGCGGGCAAACGCCTCGCGGTCCTCGGCGGGTATCGCTCGTGCGTCTCCGGTCAGGATGGCTGCAACGATCGGCTGCACATCGGCGGGAAACGTCTCGCGCACGCGTCCGGCGATCGTCCGGCGGATCGTGTCCAGCACGATGTCCTCGACGGATGCCTCACCGTCGATCCACGCTCGCCTTGCATCGCTCTGCACAAGCCACCACGCGTCGTTTGCCAGGAGCTGCGCCCGCGTGATATGGTCGTCCGGCAACGAAGCCTGCGGTGCCACGCCGCAGCGGCCTGTGGCGATCACATGTTGTCCGCTCCGGACGCTGCGCTGCTCCGGTGTTGGCCGCAGAATGCTCAACACGGCACGGTGCCGCATTGGTGGCAGGTGCCGTGCGTCGATCGTACCGCGCACGGCAAGGCGTACGACCATTGAGTCGGCACGCAGGACCTTGGTCACGGTGCCCTCCACACGACATCGGTCAGCTCGTGGCTGCAATGGTACCATCGGCAGCAGCACATCCCGCGCTGTAAGTCCAAGCACGACCCCGGCACAGAGCATTCCCGCAAGCGCCGTCGATTCCGGTCGATACCACAGTGTCCAGACCAACACCACCGGCAGCGTCATCCAGACGAGCCATGGTGGTACAGGTAGTGATGCCACGGCCACGTCGGCAAGCGTGACAACGACGGCGATACGGAGGGCGGGACGGTTCATGGCGTTACGTTGTCGTACTCCCCTGCAGATGTGACGCTTTGTGTTGAAAACTTCGCCCCCTGCCCGACCACCTGCCGTCTATTTTTGGACGACGCGAGCATAATGTGTCACAAAACCACGTCGCCCGTCCACAACACGACATTACCCACCAATCCCAGCATAGCATGTCCACAGAAGCAAAGGGTGCATCCACACCCGTTTCCGAAGCAAAGGCCAAGGCAGCGCAACTTGCCATCGATCAGATCGAAAAGGCCTTTGGCAAGGGCGCCATTATGCGCCTGAATGACGCAAATCCCATCCAGGTTGATGCCATCTCGACGGGCTGTCTTTCCCTTGACGCAGCCATCGGTATCGGCGGAGTACCTCGAGGACGGATCATCGAGATCTACGGCCCGGAATCGTCCGGTAAGACGACGGTCTGTCTGCAGGTGATCGCCGAAGCCCAGAAGAACGGTGGTCTGGCGGCCTTTGTCGACACCGAGCATGCGCTTGACGTCAACTATGCTCAGCGTCTGGGCGTCGACCTGAACAACCTGCTGCTGTCGCAGCCTGAGTTTGGCGAGCAGGCACTCGAGATCGTCGAGACGCTCGTGCGCTCCGGTGCCATCGACGTCGTCGTGGTCGACTCCGTGGCAGCACTTACGCCGCGCGTCGAGATCGAGGGCGACATGGGCGATGCCCAGATGGGCTCGCAGGCTCGTCTGATGAGTCAGGCCATGCGTAAGCTGAACGCGGCCATCGGCCGCAGCAACACCACGGTGATCTTCACCAATCAGCTTCGGTCCAAGATCGGCGTAATCTATGGTAATCCCGAGACCACAACGGGCGGTAACGCCCTGAAGTACTACGCCTCAGTGCGGATCGACATCCGTCGTAAGGACGTGATCAAGGACGGATCGGAGATCGTTGGTAACCGCGTCCGCGTCAAGATCGTCAAGAACAAGGTTGCACCTCCGTTCAAAGAGGTCGAGTTCGACATCATGTATAACGAGGGCATTTCGAAGCTTGGCGACCTGATCGACGTTGCCGTCGAGAACGGCATCATCACGAAGTCGGGCTCATGGTTCACGTTCAAGGAAGAGCGCGTACAGGGACGTGACGGAATGCGTCGTCTGCTCACGGAGAACCAGCCGCTGTTCGGCGAGCTTGAGCAGGATGTGCGTGCGTCTCTGCACATGCCGACGGCTGCTGCCAAGCCTGCTGCCGACAAGAAGTCGAAGGAGTAAGCAGGACTGGCTTCGATCACGGCGATACGACGCAATGTAAAGCGCGGCGGACGATGCTCCATCTTCGTGGATGGAGCATTTTTCGCCGCTTGTGATATTGACGTGGCCTTGCAGCTGGGGCTACGAAGCGGCTTGGAGATGACGGATGTTCTGGCCGAACGTCTTCGGGCCGAGGACAGGCGGCTGATGTTGCGCCAGAAAGTCTATCACTTTGCTACGTACAAGCCCCGCACGGTCAGCCAAGTACGTCGCAAGCTGGAAGACCTCGAAGCTGTTCCCGACGAGGTCGAGACCTTGCTGGGATGGGTCAGCTCATTCGGCATCGTCGATGATGCCGCCTATGCCGTGCGCTACGTCCAAGCGGCCGACGAACGCAAGCCGATGTCTCCTGCGGCACTACGTCGCGCACTCCGCGTCAAGGGCATTGCCGACGTACATATCGACGTGGCACTTGCAGGTCGTACCACGGAGGATGCCATTGATGCCGCGCGGCGTGTGGCCGAGAAGAAACTGCGCATGACTTCTGGGTCCGAAACGGAGCGCCGACAGAAGCTTGTGCGGTTCCTGCAGTACCGGGGATATGCATGGGACGTGATACGCAAGGTCATCGACGAGGTGGCATCGGGCCACTGATACGCGGAGCGTCACGCGCCGCCCGAGGCAAGGTCTGTCATGAAGGTTCTCACGCTTCCCCGCTCTTCGTCGACCCGCACGTGCCACATCGAGCCGGCGTGGACGTAGATCGCCACCTCAAGGTCAGTCAGGTAATGTGCGCCCTCATCGTGCAGCGGCGAGTGCCATAGCAGGCCATCGGCGTGGATGTGGCAGCGACGTTCCATTCCGTCGCGCGACGTTACGGCAAGTGTGAGTGACTCATCGTTATGCGGACGACGGCGCAGGGCGAGCACGACGCGTTGCCATTCCCCGCTTTGCTCAAGGCGTACGTCCCCTGCTACAAGGTCGCTCTCGTGCATCGCCGATCCGGGAAAGGCCACAGCGATGCGAGCGCCGGGCGCTGTGTCGCCTACGGCCTTATAGAGCGTGTCTTCCAGCACCTCCGGCGCGGACACGCCCATGGCGCGATACGCCGCCGCAAGGCGGCGGCGGAACAACGTATCGAAGACGCCTTTGTGTGGCGCCTGATGTCGGTCATCGTACCACCAGAACCAGTCGCTCCCCTCGGCGGCCAGCAGATGCTCGAACGCCTCGGAAGCACCCTTTGGGTCACACGATGCCGCCACGGCATCGTATGTCGTGCGGGCGTCGCGCAGGAGCGACCATGCAAGGTTCTTCACGGGTGAGCCGATCCAGACGTCGAACGTGCCGTCGATCCACGACCCGGCCGTCAGGTCGGTCAGGTACGGCATGGCCTGCAGGTGGACCTCGGCCGTTGCCTCTGCACACGTCACGGCCGTGAATCTTGTGGTGTCACTCAGCGTCCGCAGAAGTGCCTGCAGGAAGTCCTGACCGTTGTTCGGATAGAACTCCCAGCAATTCTCACCGTCAAGCATCACGGGTACAACGGCATGGTCCAGGGCTGCCTCGCCATGGGTTGATACGATCAGGTGTCGTCGCTCTTCCAGACGTCGAACAAAGTCGTGAACGGCGCGCTCGGGGTCCCACGTTGCATACGTAAAGCCAATCGCATCACTCAGGTCGTGGTCGCGGAAGAGCACGGCGATCGACCCCGAGGGCGTGATCACTCGGCGCGGAAACAAGGCTGATGTTGGCGTTGCAAGGTCACCCAGTGTGGCTGTAAGTACAGCCTCATCAGAGGCTGTCCACTGCAGACCGTGGCGAACCATGATGTCGAGTGCCTCCATACTGATCGACCCTTCGGCGGGCCATATTCCGATGGGACGTCGGTGGAAGCGTAGCGTGGCATCGGCAAGGGCTCGCTGCACGTGGATCTGGGCGTCGCCGGGTACGGACATCGGTGGGTCCGGCAGGACGGACTTCGGCATGCGCTGCACGGCCACCGACGTATCGCAGAGCAGCGGCAGGATTGGATGGTGGAACGGTGTCACGCTCAGCTCCAGCGTTCCGGCGTCCTGCAACTGCCGCAGCGTCGGTATCACCTCGGTAATGATCTGCCGCTGCGCCTGCAGGAGCTCTGCCCGATCCTGGGCGGAATACCCTGCCCCCTGTAGCACAAACCGTCTGAAGGGCTCTCTGATTCGATGGACGGGGCCGGTCCAGGCCAGATGATACAGCACCTGAAGGTCGAGCCAGTCGGCACGTGATAGTGTAGTGACACCATGATCAGCGATCTGGTCGATGAGCTGACCGTAGCGAGGGAGATCATGCGTCATCGTGGAGCGCTGGAGCACTCCACAGTCGTGGGCAAGGACGTGCTTGTCGGCATCGGTGAGCGTATCAACTTCCTTCGAGCACAACGTCAGCAGCGTGTCCTGTGCTCCCGCTGCGTATGCATCGAGCTGTGCAAGCAGCGATGGTACCACGTTCATCGTATGGCGCACATGCGGCCATTCGGAGAGCATCAGCGGAAGGTCGAGGTAGTCTTTGACGGCATGCAGACGCACCCACGGCAACACCATGTGGTTGCCATCGCGGTAGTCGGGCTGATGCTGGTGCCAAAGCAAGCATATTCGAAGGGGACGCATGATGCAACACTACGACGCAGCTCACACTCTTTTGTCATGCTCTTGCAAATACCATATTTGCACCCTCTGCGGGAATAGCTCAGTTGGTAGAGCGTCAGCTTCCCAAGCTGAATGTCGCGGGTTCGAGTCCCGTTTCCCGCTCAAGGGTCTGATGGTTTTACTCAATGGTAACGTGCATGCAACGGTTGCATCGCGCATGTTGCCTGTATGATGCAACGGCGAAAAGTGAACATTCTCTTTCTATGCACGGGCAATTCCTGTCGAAGCCAGATGGCTGAGGGCTGGGCCCGCTACCTTTTGAGCGACCGCTGTGTGGCCTATTCGGCCGGGATCGTGGCCAAGGGGCTTGACCCTCGGGCTGTCGAGACCATGCGCATTGCTGGTGTGGACATATCCAGACAGCGTTCGCAGCGGATCGACGATCTACCGAAGATCGCATTTGACGTGGTCGTCACCGTTTGCGACAACGCCCGTGAGTCCTGTCCGGTCTTCCCCGGCGTTGCCGTCACCATCCACCATGCCTTCGACGACCCGCCATTTGTAGCGCAGCGTCGGAGCGATGCAGAGGCAGCGATGATCTATGGCAGAGTGCGTGACCAGATCCGCGAGTTTGTTGAGGCACTTCCAGCGTACATCGACAAGATTTCTACAAACGAGGGGGCGTGATGGCCAGGCTGGCATTTCTTGACCGGTATCTGACGGTATGGATCCTTCTGGCAATGGTGGTTGGACTCGTTCTGGGCTCTGCCGTTCCCGGTGCCTCGGAACTCGTCCAGGGCATGCAGACGGGGTCAACCAATATTCCGCTTGCCGTCGGCCTGATCGTCATGATGTATCCCGCTCTGGCAAAGGTGCGCTACGAGTTGCTTGGACGTGCCTTCCGTGATGTGCGCGTCCTTACCCTTTCGCTCGTGCAAAATTGGATCGTCGGTCCGATGCTCATGGCCGTCCTGGCTGTTACCCTGCTTGCCGACTATCCGGCGTATATGCAGGGCCTCATCCTCATCGGTCTGGCACGGTGCATTGCGATGGTCATCGTCTGGAACGACATTGCCGGTGGCGACCGCGAGTACGCGGCCGGTCTGGTGGCCTTCAACAGCGTCTTCCAGGTCGTGTTCTACAGCGCCTATGCATGGTTTTTCATTTCCTATCTCCCTCCGCACATTGGACTGGAGGGGGCAATGATCCAGATCAGCACGGCAGACATTGCCGAGAGCGTTGCCATCTACCTCGGTATTCCTCTTGCTGCTGGATACCTCACGCGGGTCATCGGACGTTATGTACGCGGTGATGACTGGTATGACCGCGTCGTTGCCGCACGGCTTGGACCGCTCACGCTGATCGCTCTGCTTGGCACGATCATCGTGATGTTTATGGTCAAGGCCGACGCCATTCTGGCCGCTCCGCTGGACGTGCTGCTGATCGCCGTGCCTCTCGTCATCTACTTCGTTGTCATGTTCGGTATCAGCTGGTGGATGTCACGCGCTGCGCGCGTGGATGTGCCGCGGACAACCACGTTATGCTTTACCGCTGCCAGCAACAACTTCGAGCTAGCCATCGCCGTTTCGATTGCCGTCTTTGGTCTCGACTCCGGTCAGGCCTTTGCCGCCGTTATTGGTCCCCTCGTGGAAGTGCCCGTCATGCTCGGCCTCGTTAGTCTTGTGCGGCGCATGCGGAGTCCCCAGAGCACGACGTAAGGTCGGGAGACCGCGTCGCCGGGCTGGGCGACCACGAGACGCATTTGCGCATACGCACACGGCCCATATGAAATGCAAAGGGGCGACCTTATGAAGGTCGCCCCTTGTTGCAAACTGTGGAGATGCCGGGAGTCGAACCCGGGTCCGAAGTGGAATCACCGAAGCCTACCACGCGCGTCTTCGATCTATGGGGTCTCGCCCTGGTAGTGACCGATCGACAGGTTCACCGGGGCCAGTATCAGTGTTGTCTCGCGCTACGTCCTGTTACACGACTTCACGCCAGCCTGTTAAAGGCAACACCGAGTCAGCGGGCAACAGGCAGCCAGCTGTTCGATGGCATGGCGTCCTAAGTTAGGCGGCCATGCGATAACCGAAGTTATCTGCAGGTGTTGTTCGCCGGTTGTATTAACGAGCTCCACCAGCGTAGCTCGGCGCGCATCTTCGAGATCATCTCACCCCGTCGAGACCGTTACATCCCCATGAGTGAATGCAAAGCTATAACGATTCAGATTGCCTTTTCGTCTTTCCACATCCGAGCATCAAACGAAAACGGCTTGCAACGCTCGATCGTGATACGGTCTGCTGCGGCATGCCTCGGATTGATCAGGTCGATATGCTCGTCCGGAAAGATGCATGACGGAAGCAGCAGCCCAACGTTCGACATTCGTTTCAGCCACTCCGTTCCGATCGCGGCTGTCATTGCCCTCCCGTCACTCGTTTGCCAGTCTGTCGGTAGGTCCTGCTCCGATAACCGATCAACCAGGGCGTCGTCAATCGTAAACGTCAGACAGACATGTTCGACCGTTGTTCGGGTGGTGCCGAGTTGGACAAAGACCTCCAGTGCCGCCAGCGCAACGGAGTCGGCTGCGTACACACCCGGTGTCCCAACTGCATTCCAGCGCCCACCATACAGCGCAGCACCGCTACCGTCCATGGCGCGGCCTGCAAGTGACGCTCGAACGATCCGGGCAACGCGCATCAGACGTACACTCCGTGGTATATCTGGCCAAGTAGTCGCTCGACTTCGGTTGCTCCGGTCACGGTCCGTATCAGGTCGATCGGTCGCTGTCCGTCCAGCCCGTGTTGCGGTGCCGCCATCCAAGCGCGGGCCTCGTCGGTCGAGCCTAGGACAACTTCTGCGACAACCATGAGTCGGGCGATCACAGCCAGTCGATCACTCAGGTCAGCTGACAACCGATGGTGTATCAACGCTCTCTGTAAGGTCCGCGTGCTTACGCCAATGTAATCGGCCATGGCAATGTCTCGCACACCCAAGGCATTTGCCACGTAGCGCAGAGCGTTGATCGACAGTCCGGTATGGATCCATGGCTGCAAGGCAGTCAGCCAAACCACCGTCGGTCCCTCAGATCCGGGGTCGAACAGCAACTCTCTCAAATGGTCTTCCAAGCCATACATCATCGTTCCCTGTGACGTGACAGATGTCGCAATCAACGACGTCAAATGTCGCAATGCAACGTGAGAGTCAGGGGGCAGTGATTATGCTCGCCGTGATGCTGTGACGTGTCTGTGTACACAGACTCCGGTATCGCTGGACGCGTGACTTGCGTGACAACGTCGTGTATCAGGAAAGGGCTTCGGCCGGCTGGGCCAGTGATTCGATGTGACGCTTGACGTCTTCCATGACCCACTTCGGTGTGCTGGTAGCGCCGCTGATGCCGACGGTCGTGGCGTTGTTGAACCACTCCGGCTTGATCTCGTCGATCGACTCAACGAAGTACGTATGGGGGTTGGACGCCTTGGCGACGTTGTACAGAACCTTGCCGTTGCTCGATGCACGGCCTGCTACGAAGATGATCACGTCGTTCGCTGCTGCATAGGCTGCAAGCTGGGACTCACGGCCGCTTACCTGACCGCAGATGGTGTCCTTGGCGTGAAACTCCGTGGCGATCTCTTCCATGGTGTCAACCACCAGTTCGGCGATGCGAGCCTTCAACGCATCGCGGATCTCCAGGAATGTCGGACGATCCATGGTCGTCTGCGAGAACAGCACCGTCTTGCGTTGCAGGTCGACACTGGATAGGGCCTCGTCAACGGTCAGCACGCAGACGCATTCGTCACGGACAACGCCGCGGACGCCCAGGACCTCGGCGTGATCGCGTTTGCCGAAGATCACGATCTGATAGCCCTGATCGTAGAACTTGCGCACACGTTCCTGCAGTTTGGTCACCACCGGACACGTGGCGTCGATGATCTCGATACCGTGTTCCATGGCCTGACGATAGGTCTCGGGCGGCTCGCCGTGGGCTCTGATCAGTACCTTGGCTCCATTGTGTGCTAACGACGGAAAATCATCGACCGTGATGGTCTTCAGACCCTTGGATTCCAGCCGCTCGATCTCGCGAGGATTATGGATGATGTGTCCAAGCACGTACACGTTGCGGTCGGTACGGCTTGCCGCGAGCTGATCCTCGGCGATCTGCACGGTGCGGACGACACCCCAGCAGAAGCCGCTTTGTCGGTCGATAGAGACGTTCATGGTCAGAGCTTGAAGAACGGTGTGACGAGAGAATAGGTCTGCAGGTACCGCTGGGCCCGGTTGACGATCGTGTCAACCTGTTCGTCTATGGTCAACGATGTGGTATCGAGCTCGAGAGCGCCGTCGGGCTTGATGAGCGGACTCTCGGCACGGCCGCTGTCGTAGGCATCGCGTTCAACGATCTGCCGGCGCACAGCGTCCTCGCTCACGTCATGTCCCTGCGCACGGGCTTCTGCAAGGCGACGGCGCACGCGTTCATCGACGTCGGCCACAAGGTAGAACTTGAGTTCGGCCCCCGGGAAGACCACGCTGCCGATATCACGTCCGTCCATCACGATGCCGCCGTCGGCTCCGATTGTGCGCTGAATGTCAACCATGGCACGTCGAACAACGGGCATGGCCGAGATCTCGCTCACGGCACCGGTCACGTCGGCCCTGCGGATCTCGTCGCTCACGTCACGTCCGTTCAGGTAGGTACGCTGCCCCCTGTCATCAACGGACAGGGTAACGGAGACCGATGGCATGAAGGCTGCCAGGGCTTCGGGAGTGCGTGCGATGTCCGTCTCGAGCACGGCAAGGGTGACGGCGCGGTACATGGCTCCGGTATCGACGTAGATGTAGCCCAGACGCTCTGCGACGCGGCGGGCCGTGGTCGACTTCCCCGCTCCGGCAGGTCCGTCTATCGTAATGGTGATGCGTTTCGACATTGGCGACAAAGATACGTCAGCGGGTCAGCCCAATTGGTGCAGACGCTCGATGACGTTGTCGACATCGGCAAAGGAGTCGAACACGACGGTTGCTCCGGAAGACCGTAACGTTGACGCGTCGATGCCACCGGTGGCAACGCCGACGGCCTTCATGCCGTTGTCGAGCGCGCATCTGACGTCGTTCACGGCATCACCGATCACGACGCAGTCCTCAGGTCTATAAGCGGTCCCATGGGCTGCATTGACGCGTTGGAGGGCAAGGGGCGGAAGCATGGATCGGTTGGCATGTTCGCAGCCGAAGGCGCCGTGGACAAAGGCGTGGTCAAGACCGGCCATGGAGAGCTTGTGGAAGGCCACACCACGGATGTTTCCGGTGACAAGTGCCAGCGTGTGCGACGCTTCAGCACGCAACCGATCGATCAGCGCCGGCACGCCGGGCAACACGTCGATGGACGAAGCGCCGACTCTGTCGAGCATATGTTGCTCTACATGAGTGCGGTACTGCTCCCATCCACGGTCGGCGTCATCCGATGATACACCTGCGGCAACCGCAAGGTCGGCGACGATGGCACGATCGGTACGGCCGGCAAAGGAGTACCCCTCCAGATGCTGGCGTACGTCGATGCCGTATGCAGTGGCAAAGCCATCGGCCACGACGTGGCGGCCGATCGCATCGCGAACCAGCAGGAGTGTCGCGTCGATATCGAAGAGCAGAAGCATTGGCGAAGATAACCAGGGAACATCGCAGAGAACGTCTGCGAGGTTGCCACACGTCCGTATATTCGCGTCATGCAGCCAGTGCTCTCCGTACGCGACGTCTCGCTCACATATCCAAACGGTTACACCGCCCTGAAGGGCGTAAGCTTCGACGTGCGTCAGGGTGAATTCCTTGTCGTCATCGGTCTGAGCGGCTCCGGGAAGTCTACGCTCATGCGAACGCTCAACCGTCTGCTGGAGCCCACCGGCGGAAGCATCCGGTATGACGGTCAGGATGTGACGCATATCGAGGGTGAGCCGCTGCGCAAGCATCGCAGCCGTATCGGTATGATCTTTCAGCACTTCAATCTGATCAGACGGCACAGCGTGCTGCGCAACGTGTTGTACGGCGCCCTCGGCGCAATGTCGTCCGTGCAGAGCATCACCGGTCGTTTTACAGCCGAACAGCAGCAGGTTGCGCTGCGGAATCTGGACATCGTGGGTATCGCCGACAAGGCAAATCAGCGGGCCGACGCGCTCAGCGGCGGTCAGCAGCAGCGTGTTGCCATCGCCCGCGCCCTGATGCAGCAGCCGTCGATGCTGCTTGCCGATGAACCGGTCGCTTCGCTCGACCCTGCAACGTCGCACAGCGTGATGCAGTACCTCGAGAAGATCAACAAAGAGCAAGGCGTGACGGTGATCTGCAACCTGCACTTCCTGTCGCTCGTGCGTCGATACGCCACACGCGTGATCGCGCTCAAGGGTGGCGAGCTGATCTTTGAAGGCACGCCTGATGCCATCACCGATGAGTGGTTCCGAACGATCTACGGCGAAGAAGCGGTGGAGGTCGAGATCCGATGAACCGTTCTGCCCCGCTCATCACGCGTCTTGTTGCCGCCGGCGTCGACCTGCTTGCCGGCATCTACCTTGCAGCTATCGTGCTTCGCGTACTCATCCCGCGTGGCATCTTCGATATCTCCCCTGCCCCCTTCACCACAACGGATATGCTCATCATCCTTGGATCGGGCGCGCTCCTGATGGTGGCCGGCATGGTTTCCGGTGCCTCCCTGGGCCGGTCGGCCATGCGACTTACCGTGACCGACGGATGGGGCCGTACGTTGACGACCCATCTTGGGTGGACCCTGCTGGTCACAACGGTGATGACGGGTTGGATCATCACGGGTATGGACCCGCTGGCACTGTTCAGCAGTGGCGGCCTAGAGGGTGCGCAACGCATCTTCGGTGCGTTGCTTACGCCGGACTGGGATATCCTGGGCGAGGCCTTGATGGCCATGGTCGAGACTATCTATCTGGCCTTCATGGCAACGGCCATTGCTGTACCATTCTCGTTCCTGCTGAGCTTTTTCTCGGCGCGCAACCTGATGAACGATGTGACGCATCGTCGCATCGCCTACGTGGTGCTGCGCTTCATCACGAACTTCTCGCGCAGTATCGAGCCGCTCATTTGGGCCATCGTCTTCAGCGTCTGGGTCGGCATCGGTCCGTTCGCGGGCATGCTCGCCCTGGTCGTACACACCATCGCCTCGCTCACGAAGCAGTATGCCGAGCAGATCGAAGACGTCGACCATGGTCCGATGGAGGCGATCACCGCGACCGGCGCTTCGCGCACGCAGGTAATCTGGTTTAGCGTCGTTCCGCAGTGCGTGATCCCCTTCTTGAGTTTTACGATCTACCGGTGGGACATCAACGTGCGTATGGCAACGGTGATCGGTCTTGTCGGCGGTGGTGGCATCGGTAACATGCTCATCCAGTATCAGGGCCTCGCCCAGTGGAATGAGGTCGGAGCAATCGTCATCATCATCGCCGTCGTGGTGTGGATCATGGACGTTATCTCGGCTCGCGTCCGAGAAGCACTGAAATGACGGCTCCTGCATGTCCTGTGTGCAACACGAACTTGCGTGCACACCACATCGGACAAACGTCGATGTATCGGTGTTCGACGTGCACGGTCATCGTCCGCGACCCCTCCCTTGCTCCACCGCAGGGAGACGCCTATTACGAAGACGACTATGTGCTGACGCAGACGGTGCATGCATCCACGGAAATGCACCGCTACTTCCGGTATCCGGAATATCAGCAGCTGATCGCCACGGTGCTTGGCCATGCCCCCTCCGCAACCTCGTGGTTGGATGTTGGCTGTGACCATGGATTTTTTCTTGACGATGTACGACGCTACGTCGATCGCACGGCCGGCGTGGAACTCTCAGCCCGAGCTCGGGCCTATGCCCAGCGGATTGGTCTTGATGTGCTGCACGATCTTACCGCCGTTGAGGGCACCTTCGATGTGATCAGCATGTGGCATGTGCTTGAGCATATTGAGCAGCCGATCGGCATGCTGCAGCAGCTTCGGGGACGGCTTGCTGAGGATGGCCTGCTGGCCATCCGTGTGCCCGACATCGCATCGGTGTGGGCGCGTCTGCTTGGCGAACGATGGATCTGGTTCCAGCCGCACAACCATGCCGTGCATTACACCCGGCAGGCCCTGCACACCGTGCTAGAGCGGGCAGGATTCCGCGTCATTCACTCCGTCAGTCAGCGTCCCAATACGGCTCTCACCCGCGCGTCATACCGCCTCTCGCGTCGTGTGATGCACCGGGCCTTCGGCACAACGTGGACCCTACGTGACATCGCTGCGCGAGCCTATCAGGACCTTACGGGAACGGAACTCTTTGTGATCGCCCGTCGCGCCTGACGCCAACACAGCCCCCTCACCGTTACCCTCAGGATCACCCATGGCCCGCATTCAGCAGACCGTTGACACGAACAAGAGCATCGTCGAGATGCGCACGCTGATCGACACCAAGGTACTTGGTCGTCCCGAGGTCAGCCTTTTGATCGAGCAGCACCGCTGGGATGGTAACGTTCTGCATGCCTCCGGTAAGCTCGGCAAGGGTACCATCACCCTGGAACACGGTAAGGTCATCATCGATATTGAACTGACGATGTTCGGCGCCGCCGCCAAGGGCGTCCTTGAACAGCAACTCAGTGACCAGATCAAACGCCTGGGGAAGTAAGACTTGTCGATTCAGTCCAAGCGAGATGCGTTCAGCGTTGCGTGCGGAGCATCACGTCCTGCCCGCAGTTCATGGGGAAAACGTCACAGAGTTCGCTTGCCGTTACACGGCTAAATTGAAGCATGGCTGAGTTCGTACATCTGCATAACCACACGCATTACTCGCTGCTTGATGCGGCGTGTACGCCTGAGGGATTGATCGCCGCGGCGAAGGCCGACGGACAGAAGGCTCTGGCGATCACCGATCACGGCGTCATGTTCGGCTGCTTCGAGTTCTACAAGAAGGCCAAGAAGGCCGGCATCAAGCCCATCATCGGCTGCGAAGTCTATGTGGCTGTGAATAAGCATACCGACAGGGAGCGGGTGCAGGACTCCTCGGGTAAGAAGCGCAACTACTACCACCTGGTACTGCTTGCCAAGAATGAAACGGGATATCGGAATCTCGTGCGCCTGACGTCGCTCGGTCATACGGCCGGCTTCTACTACAAGCCCCGGATTGACTTCGATCTGATCAAGCAACACCATGAAGGTCTGATCGCCACGTCGGCATGTCTGGCCGGCCCCATCAATGCGCCGCTGCTGGCTGGTGACATCGATACGGCCAAACGCAATGCGATCTTCCTGCGCGAGGTCTTCGGCGATGATTTTTATGTGGAGCTGCAGGACCATGGACTGCCCGAGGATCGCATCATCATGGAACAGGTGCCGAAGCTTGCTCGTGAGCTCGGTATCAAGATGGTGGTCACGAATGATGCGCACTACATCACGAAGGACCATGCCGTTGCACACAACGTCCTGCTGAACATCAACAAGGACCTGTCGGCGTCCAAGAGCGGTCCGATCGATGTGCAGGACCTGCGGTATCGGGTGCCGGAGATGTATCTGAAGACGCAAGACCAGATGGCCGACCTCTTCAAGCATGTACCCGATGCCGTCGAGCGTACGCTGGAGATCGCCGACAAGGTTGATCTGAAGATCTCGACCGACCTGCAACTGCCCCAGTTCCCCATTCCGCCGGACTCGCAGGCGGAGACGCTCGACGATTACCTTGACGAGCTTACGCAACGCGGTCTCGAAGAACGCTATACCGTCATCACGTCCGAGATCCTGAACCGCGCAAGCTTCGAGCTGAGCGTGATCCGACGCATGGGCTATGCAGGGTACTTCCTGATCGTGGCGGACTTCATCCGCGCAGCACGGGATATGGGCGTACGCGTAGGTCCCGGTCGCGGATCTGCCGCAGGGTCACTCGTGGCCTATGCCCTGGGTATCACGAACATCGACCCGCTGAAGTATGACCTGCTGTTCGAACGATTCCTGAATCCCGACCGTGTGTCGATGCCCGATATCGACGTTGACTTCTCCGACGACAAACGCGAACGCGTCATCGAGTACGTGAAAGAGAAGTACGGCGCCGACTCCGTGGCACAGATCATCACCTTCGGTACGCTGTCGTCACGCGCCGTCCTCAAAGACGTTGGTCGCGTCCTTGGCATCGACCTGTCGACGATCAATGCGATCACCGACAAGATCCCCGTCATCATGGGCAAGGTGCATAAGCTCAAGGATGCGATGGAGCTGCCTGAGCTGCGATGGCTGAAAGACACGACCGACCCCAAGATCAAGCAGCTGATCGACTACTCGCTTGTGCTTGAAGGCTTCGCCCGCAACTCGTCCCTCCACGCCGCAGGCGTGGTGATCGCCCCGGGGCCGATCGACAACTATGTGCCCGTCTACAAGACGCCCGGTACCGAGGCGGCGACGCAGTACAACATGAAGGACCTTGAAGAGGCCGGCCTACTGAAGATGGACTTCCTGGGTCTGCGAACCCTGTCCATCATCGACAATACGCTCGAGGCCGTCGAGGCGAATCACGGTCTGAAGATCGATCTCGACGAGGTTGACTTCAACGATCCCGAGACGTATGCACTGTTTGGTCGCGGACAGACACTGGCCATCTTCCAGTTCGAATCCGAGCCAATGCAGAATGCTCTGCGTCAGCTGAAGCCGACGGTGCTCGAAGACCTGATCGCCATGAATGCCCTCTACCGTCCGGGTCCGATGGCGAACATTCCGGACTTCATCGACCGGAAACATGGGCGCAAGGAGATCACGTACCTGCATCCGAAGATGGAGCCCATCCTGGACAAGACGTACGGCATCATCGTCTACCAGGAACAGGTGATGCAGCTGGTGCAGGTTCTTGCCGGCTTTACGCTCGCACAGTCCGACCTCATGCGCCGCGCCATGGGTAAGAAGGACGATAAGCTGATGGCCGAACAACAGGCGTTGTTCATTGAGGGCGCGAAGAAAACGAGTGACATCGATGCCGAGCTCGGAGCCGAGATCTTTGCCTTGATCCAGAAGTTCGCCTCGTACGGCTTTAATAAGTCGCACTCTGCAGCATATGCCTACCTGGCCTTCCAGACCGCCTGGCTGAAGACGCACTACCCTGCCGAGTTTTTGGCGGCGAACATGACGGCCGAACTCAACGATCAGGCCAAGATCGTGGCCCTGATCGACGAGGCAAAACGTTTCGGCATCACGGTGCTACCGCCCGATATCAATCGCTCGGTGGCACGGTTCACTGCCCAGGATAAAGCCATCTACTTCGGTATGGCCGGTATCAAGACGGTCGGTATCGGCGCCGTCGACAGTATCATCCAGGCCCGGAAGGACGGTCTCTTCACGTCCATTTATGACGTGGTAGCAAGGGTCGATGCCAAAACCATGAACCGCCGCGTCCTCGAGGCGCTCGTCTATGCCGGTGCCTTCGACACGCTCCACACTGAGCGCGGCCAGGTGTTTGCCGCCATCGAGCCCGCCCTGGAGTATGCGCGTGCCGTGCAGTCAGGCTCGAACTCCACCATGGAGTCGCTCTTTGGTGACGCCGAAGAGATCAAGCCTACGGAGCCGGCACTGCCCCCTGCCGAGATCTGGCCTACCCGTGACCGGTTGAAGAAAGAACGGGAGTTCCTGAACTTCTACATCAGCGGCCATCCGCTGCAGGAGCATGTGGTTGATGTGTCGTCGTTCTCATCGCTGATGCTGCACAATATCGATCCCGCGTTGCACGGGCAGACCGTGCGGATGTGCGGTATCGTGAGCGACATTCGCACGCGGTTGGATAAGCGCGAGAATACGATCGGCTTTGTACGCGTGGAGCAATACGCAGGCTCAAGCGAGTGCGTGTTCTGGAGCGACAAATACAGACAGTTCTCGTCTGTGCTTGCTGTTGACGCAGTGCTGCTGATCGTTGGCAAATGCGAGATCAACGGCGAGAGTGTGAAGATCATCGTCGACGAAGTCCTCACGCTCGATCAGGCCCGCAAGAAGCTCGCCAAGGGCTACGTCCTGCGCGTGCAGCCTGAGAACGTGACGACAGAACATCTGCTGGCCGTGAAGCAGCGCTGTGGCAGTTCGGACGCTCATGATCGACTGTCGTTCTGCGTACAGCGACCCGACGGTATGGCCATTTACGATGCGATGACACCGATCAGGGTGACGGATGATACGACGACGTTCCTGATCGAGACCTTTGGTGACCAGAACGTCCGCTTCGCCGTGTAACAACCATAGGAGAACCCTATGACGCGCGTCTTCAGTGCTCTTGGAATCATCGTCATCCTGATGATCGCCTGGCTATGGTCCCGTGATCGCGCAGCGATCGACCGCCGTGTGGTGCTTTGGGGGCTTGGTCTACAGCTGCTGCTGGCAGTGACGCTGCTGACGTTTCCGCCGGGCGTGGCGCTGTTCCAGAGTCTGGGCAATGGCGTGACGTCGTTCCTGGGGTTTGCACGGGCAGGGACGCGATTCCTGTTTGGCGACCTCGGCGATGCTAAACTGGTTGACACCTTGGGATTCCAGTTTGCGCTGACCATCCTGCCCATTATCGTCTTTTTTTCGGCCTTCATCGCCGTGCTCTATCACGTTGGCGTGATGCAGCGTATTGTGCAGGTAATGGGACGTCTGCTACAGCGGACCATGCATACCAGTGCGCTCGAGTCGCTGTCGGCCGCCGCAAACGTGTTTCTGGGTCAGACCGAAGCGCCGCTGCTGGTGCGACACTACATTCCGCACGCCTCTGTTCCTGAGATCTTTGCCATCATGGTCGGCGGCTTTGCCACGATCGCCGGGTCAACCATGGGCGTATATATCGCCATGGGCATTCCGGCCACCTACCTGATCGTGGCTTCCCTGCTGGCCGCTCCGGGCGGGCTGTTGCTGGCAAAGATGGTCGAGCCGCAAGGGGCGGAACCGGGCCTTGATGTCACAACGACGGATCCCGTCATTCCGTCGGGCAACGTGATCGATGCTATCGCCTACGGTGCATTGGATGGCTTCAAACTCGCCGTCAACGTCCTGATCGTCCTCATGGCCTTCGTCAGCATCGTCGCCCTGGTCGATGCCGGTTTGGGAGCTGCCGACGCGTGGCTGACGTCCGTAGGCATGCCCTGGCTACCGTCATCCCTGCGCGAGCTCTTTGGCTGGATCTTTCTTCCGGTGGCATACATCATCGGCGTACCTGCCCATGAAGCTCACCTTGTGGCGTCATTGCTGGGTACCAAACTCTCGCTCACAGAATTCATTGCCTACAGCGACCTCTCGGCCTTGGTTGCGCAGGGGGCGCTGTCACAGCGTTCGGTTACGCTTGCCAGTATCGCACTCTGCGGCTTTGCGAATGTTGCCAGCATCGGCATCCAGATCGGTGGCTTCGGCATGATGGCACCAACGAGACGCGCCGACGTGGCACGCCTTGGATTCAAGGCAATGTGCGTCGGCGCCATGGCTAACCTGCTTGCCGCCTGCGTGGCAGGCATGATGATCCCTGATTAGTCCCGCTTACGATCACGACCGCGACCACCGTCGCGACCACCGTCGCGCATGCGCTTGATGATCATCTTGTCGAGTTCGTCGCGGAAGCGTACCTCAAAGACCACGTAGCGCGCGTACTGCTCGGTGCTCAGCACCTTACGGACCGCCTCCTGCCGTGCTTCGACAGCGCGCTGAAGCGCCGTCACGGACGACTGCAGCTTTACCAGGAGCTGGTCGAGCTCTGTCGCCGGGGCCTTGCGCTCGGTGGCTTCCCACACGGCCCGCGACGCAGCATCCATGGCGTCCTTGGCCTCCAGCGTAGCCTTCTGCTGCGGATTGTAGGCCGCAAAGAACTTCTCGACCTGGTCACCCTGCAAGGCAAGGATGTCCATGAGCTTGAGCTTGCGCAGGTCTTCGATGCGCTGCCGCATCATCGCGGGATCCCCGCCACGCGGACGTCGATCGTCGTCAAACATGTCAGGTTGGGCAAGAGCCGGCGCGATGAACATGCCGGACACAAGGAGCAAGGCAATCATGATGGATCGCATGATCAGAGTCCTACAAAGAGGTTGTCGATTTCGGCTTCCGTGATGCGGACCACGTTCTCATCCTCAATACGAGCATCAAGGAGTTGATCTACAACGTAGTCAACGGCAAGATCGGCAATGATGACGTCGGCAGAAACACGCTGCGAAGCCGGCGCTGCGGCAGAGGGCTTTGATGCTGATGCCAGAGCTGCACTGGGAGCAGCTGCGGATGGCGTGGTCGGGACGACAATTGCAGTCCGTGGCGTCTCTGCAGTACCGATCGTGACTGTACCAACTCTCGCAGGCTGCGGTGTGGTTCCGATCACGACGTACAGGACGGCCGCGACGGCAGCCATGGACGGAACGGCGATGCCAAGGCGAAGGCCCCAGCGTTGTCCGGGCGATGGACGTCGGGTAAGAGCTGCGGCAACATCCACGGACAGATTACGCGTTGCCTGCTCGTGCCGGCGACGGTCGATCGTGGCGACGCGTGCGAAGGCCTGCGCCATTGGTGCGTCCTGATCCAGCATCTGCGCGATCTCCTGATCGAGCATGTCGCGGGACGGTTGATCAGTGTTCGGTTCGGTCATGGTTCTGACTGGCTATCCAGTGATGGTAGTATTCGGTGGTACGCAACATCTCGGCCAGCTTCTTGACAGCCCAGTGATAGTTCGCCTTCAGCGCGCCAGCGCTCGTACCCAGCATGGCGCTCATCTCGTCGTACGACAGTTCGTCGAAGTAGCGCAGACAGAACGTCTCGCGCTGCTTGGGAGGAAGCTGTTCCAGCAGTGATCGAAAGCAGCGGTCGAATTCCGCATCCTGTGCTGCCTGGTCCGTTCCTGTCTGGTCAGCCACCACATCGCGCTCATCCGTCCCCTCGCCAACGGCAAAGAACGACAGCCAGCGATGTTTGCGGCGCATATTCACGCAGACGTTCACCGTGATGCGATACAGCCACGTCTGCAGCGAGCTGTCGCCCTTGAACCGGTCGATGTTCTGCAGCGCCCGGACGAAGACGTCCTGCGCTGCATCGCGAGCATCCTCGGTATTGCCCAGATGCCGCATGGCCACGCTGTGGACAAAGCGCTGGTGCCGACGTACGAAGGCCGTGGCAGCCCTCTCGCGACGTCCGTCGCGGAAGGCCTCCAAGATCTCGGCATCTGACGTCAGACTCAAAGCGGCAGCACTCACGGGTGAATATCCTGGTTTGCTGTGAACGGCTCTCACGATATTGCTGTGAACCGGCGTTATGGACGTCTGGCAGTGGTGAAAGGTTTAACGGTCAGACACTGACGTGCTTCCAGCGTCCCATGCGGTACGCCGCATAGGCCACTCCTGCAAACACGCCGTAGCCGATCACGATGGCGATCCATATGCCGGTATGCCCCCAGCCCACGACGGATGACAGAAGGTGTCCCAGCGGCAGCTGGACGCCAAGCATGCTCCCTGCTGCAATACCCATGCTCAGGAAGGCGGCGCCGGCACCGCTGATCACGCGGACCGATACAAAGCCGATCGAGAAGAACAGGTAGCCGATCACCGAAATGTGCAGGTACTGTGTGGCCACGTCGATCGTGGCCGGATCGGTCGTAAACAGTCCTACAAAGGCCGGACCGAACAGATAGACCACCACGCCCATGCACAGCATCAGGATCGACAGTTGTCGGATGGCCGAGCGGTGGTACGCAGCGATACGGTCTACGGTTCCTGCCCCAAGGTTCTGTCCCGTGGCTACCTCCACGGTCATCCCCACGGCAAAGACGAACATGTAGACGATCATGTCGGCATACAGTCCCAACGTATAGGCCGCGATCACGTTCGTCCCGAAGGCACCGGCAAGGGCAAAGATGCCCACGCGGTTCAGCGAGACGGACAGCATCTGTAGCGAGGCCGGAACGCCCTGGCGCGCGATGCGGCCGATGACGTCGAACCGTGGTTTCAGACTGGACAGATCGGGCTGCAGTCCTGCCTTGCCAGACGTCATGGCCCACATGGACAGAGCAGCGCCGGCTAGCTGGGCCGAAGCGGTGGCCAACCCAGCCCCCTTCATACCCAGGACTGGAAACGGACCAAGGCCAAAGATCAGCAAGGGGGCGATGATGGCATTGATCACGGTGGTCGAGAGCAGGATGACCATGGGATAGACCGTGTTGCCCGTTGAGCGCACAATGGCACTGATCTGAAACATCAGGAAGTTGCCGATAAGACCCAGAAACAACGTGCTCATGTAGTCGTGGGCATAGACACTTACCGTGGACGGCAGGCCCATGGCCTTGGGGATGAAGCTCATCATCCCGTACATCACGATGGTAACAATGGTACTGATGCCTAGCATGCCGATGATGGCCTGCGTTGCCAGCCGCGACGCCTCTGCGCGGTCGCCCTCGCCGATGCGACGGGAAATCAGGACGCCGGAGCCCACACCGAACCCGCTTCCGAGCGTGAACACAAAAAACGCGATCTGGTCGATCGAACCAATAGCCGCAATGGCATCAACGCCCAGTCTGCTCACATAGTACCGGTCGATCAGCGAGTACAGGAACTGCACCAAAAAGCTGAAGGTGAGGGGCAGGGCGAACACGCGAAGAGAGCGATCGATCGGGTCGTGCACCAGATCGACGCGAAGACGACCAGTGCGATTGCTTGGGGCGGACATGCATACCGTGGGTTATTTTGCGGCACGCAATCTACGACCTTGCCTGATGATCCATGTGTTGCTTCTGACTTGCGCCGGACTGTACGGTATACGACTGCTGTACTTCCTGAGCGGCTTTGCCCGCGGCACACGTGCCAAACCGTGTACCGAGGCCCTTCCGCGCGTGTCGGTGATCGTGCCCGCCCGCAACGAACAGGCCAATCTTGAGCGTTGCATCACAGCGCTCGCTGCCTCGACATACCCTGCCGAGCTGCTGCAGATCATCGTGGTGGATGACCGATCAACCGACGGAACAGCGGCATTGCTCGACGCGCTTGCCAAGCGTTATGCGATCATTACACCGCTCCATCGCATCACTGCTGATGACCATCCGAATCTGCGTGGTAAGCCCGGTGCACTACAGGCCGGTATTGACCGGGCTACGGGTGAGGTGCTGCTGATGACGGATGCGGACTGTGCCGTGCATCCATCGTGGGTCCGCTCGATGGTGGAGCCGTTTCGCACGCACGGCATCGACATGGTCTGCTCGACCACGTCCGTCGAACCTGATGGTCTGTTCTCGAGACTGCAGGATGTGGAGTGGACGTATTCGCATGCCATGGCACGGGCAAGCGTGCAGCACGGGATCCCGCTCGGATGCTATGGAAACAACGTGGCCATTCGTGCATCGACGTACCGGGCGATCGGCGGATACGAGGCTGTGCGGTTTAGCGTTACGGAAGATCTGGCACTGCTGCAGGCCGTGTACGCCGCCGGCTCCCGTGTGGCCTACCTTTGCCAGCACGACGCTTCGGTCGTTACCATGCCATGCACGACGATCGGAGAGTACCTGCGCCAGCGCCAGCGATGGGCCCGTGGCGGCACAGCGCTTGGAATGAAAGCCACGGCCTTTGTGGTGTCCAGCATGATGCTGTGGCTTGGCATCGTTGTTTCCGCCATAACGCAGGATTACGGCTGGTTCCTCGGACTTGCCGGTATGCGGATCATCGGTGATGCTTCACTCGTGGCTTGGGCCCTCATGCGACTGCGTCGTCCGTCGACCCTTCCGTGGGTCATTCCGTCCATCATCATGCTGATGCTTACGGAGCTCGTGGTGCCCTTCCTACTGTTGCAGCGGGACGTTGTCTGGAAAGGACAGCGATTTACGCACTGATCGTGGTGCTGCTCCGGCGAGTTCGTCGATTACGCCACAGGGCGAGTGTGCTCTTCGACAAGGGCAAGGAGCGTCCGAACGGACCGACCGGTCTGTTCTTCGAGTGCGATCTCGCACGTCGTATTCACGGAGTACCACGCCTCCACGTCGGTGGCTGCAAGGATCTCGGCACGCTCATGCCGTAGCGCCGCCGTTACAACGTCCGGCATGCGCATACCGGCATCGCCGGCCATGCCACAGCAGGCGGCCGTCGTGGGGACGGTAACCCTGTCGGCACAGGCCTGGGCGATGGCCATCATCGCTTCATGCTGGCGCAGTTTAGCAGTGCCGCATCCGGGATGCAGTCCAACGTGTGCGGCCTTCGAGGTCACGGTAAGCCGAGGCATGATCACCTGGTGCAGGGCACCCACGATATCCAGCACGGGACGTGCGGCATCACCGGTCTTGGCAAGGGCTGCTGCACAGGTCGAGGCATCAACGATCACGGGAACGGCATCAGGCAGCGCCGTGCGCAGCGTTGACGCGGTCTGCCCGCGCACGGTCGCAGCAGCGTCGGACAGTCCTTTGCTGTCGAAGATCTGTCCGCAACAGAGCGACGCCGTATCGGCAACAACACTCAGCCGCAGACCGGCACGATCGCATAGTGTTTGCAGGAGCGCTGCCGTCGACGTACCATGCCGTTCGCCCATCCACCGCGACCCGCAGGCCGGCATGTAGTAAAGGTCAGCTTTGGCATGCTGGGGGCCGGGCAGACGCACAGGACGTCCTGACGAGCGATACCATTGCGGCACCGCGGTCACAACGCGGCGAAGCCGCGTGATGACGTCGGAAAGCCGATGTCGGCCCACCGCCGAGCCAGCCATGTGCATGGTGGCCGAGGCGGCACGGGCGACGGTATCAACAAGGGTGAAGTGACGGCTGAGCGTGCCGGCGATCGTTCGCACGGCGGCACCATGGGCATCCGCGCGGAGTGACGTCGTAAGAGCTCCGGTGTCGATACCCACCGGACAGACCGTGGCGCACATGCCGTCGACGACGCAGGTGTCAACGCCTTGCGTCTGATAAGC
>JAULYI010000239.1:0-5067 GCA_032117915.1 Kapaibacterium sp. (SeqCode)
GAGCCGTTGGCACTGCCGGCCCTTATCGGGGGCATGCAGCTGTATGATGCGGCAGGCGTCGACTATCTGGAGCTCAATGAATCGTGTCCGAACGTCGAAGGACACGACACGTCGCATGCTGCGCTCGATGCAGGACTGATGGCCCGGCTCCGCCACGTAGCCCAGGAGTTTCTGCAGCAGCGCAGTCGGTCGTTGCCTGTTGTGGTGAAGTTCTCGACAGACACCGATGTCGACCAGATCGATACGCTGGTGCACACGCTGATCGATCTGGGCTTCGACGGTATCATCCTGGGGAACACCAGTACGAAGTACGCAGCGGTGCGTTCGACCATCGTTCCCGGCGAGCGTGCCGTCTATGACTACTTCACGTCGCACTTCGGTGGCGGCCTGAGCGGACGTCCGCTCCGAGATCGATCGCTTGCCCTTTGTGCGCGTGCACGCCTTGCCGCCGATGCTGCACGCCCCACACACGAGTTTCAGGTGATCCGATGCGGTGGCGTTTCGACGGCTGCCGACGTTATCGCTTCGCGCAATGTTGGCGTGGTTCTGAACCAGTGGTACGTAGGCTACTTCGATGGCTTTGCCATGCATGGTGACGCCGTGTACGAACGCCTTGCGCTTGAACTGTCAGCCCGTTGATCGTCACCAAGGGTATGAACGTGGTCAACGTTCATTGGCGTGACGGTGTTACTTCTGGGAACGTCGCTTCGTGGCGATACGAGCCGAGACGCTGTCGTACAGCGCTCGGAACGTGGTCGGATCTTCGCCGGCCTTCCGAAGTGCAGTCTCAAACCGCTCCTGCGTATAGCCATGACGCGCCAATGCAGCTCGCACGTCGGCCTGTGCTTGTACTGTATCGAGCGTTGACTCGCGTGCGATGACGACGTCGGTATAGACGTTGACGAGCGATGCGTCGATCGACGATGGTTCACCGCAGCCAGAACCACAAAGCGCAAGCGCGAGAGCCGTGTTGACGACGATGGATCGGATGGACGGATACATGAGCGTGCCGTGGGGTCAGTCGTTGATAGTTGCTTGCATGGAATTGGCGGGAGTGCCGCGCACAAGCTCAAGAAGTTCATTCAGGATCATCGCTGTTGCACCCCACAGCGGAACGCTGGGGTGAACGCGCCAATGGCGTACCTGTACCGTACGATCGTACAGCGTCCACGGTGCCACATGCACGGACGATGTATCCAGGAGCAGCGACAGCGGAACGGTAAAGATCTCGGCCACTTCCGCTTCGCTTGGCGTGTACGCTTCGGGAGCTCGCACAAGACCCACTACGGGTGTGATCGCTGAATTTGATGGCGGCACCCATAACGGGGTCAACGTGCCCAGCACTGCGACATCATGCGAAGGGATGCCGGTCTCCTCGTCGAGCTCGCGCAATGCCGTCGCAACGGCGTCTTCGCCGTCATCGATGCGTCCGCCCGGGAACGAGATCTGTCCGCTGTGACTCCGTAGCGTACTCGTCCGTACCGTTAGCAGCACGTCTAAATCGTCATCCGGCCGCACAAGGAGCGGCACAAGGACGGCGCTTCGACGTGCATCGTCAGGTGCGCGTTGCAGACGTTTTGCTGCATCGGGCATGTCGGACGGCACGAAGTACTTGTGGGCGTGGACGCCGGGAAGCGGGCCCGCCAGACGCTGTCGGATGGTATCTACAAGGTTCACGTGTGCAAATCTGCGTAGAATCACAGTTCGACGAAGTATTGGTACGACGTATTCTTGTGCTTACCTATGCGCTCAAGTATGAAGAACCTGCTGTCACTTCTCGCCGTACTGCCGGATGCCGTCATCCACGGCATCGCGGATCTCGACATCGTCGATGTGACCAATGACTCACGGCTCGTTAAGCCGGGATTCGTCTTTGTGGCCATCAATGGTACCAACATGGATTCCCATGATCATATCGCGACGGCATTGGATGCCGGTGCCGTGGCCATTGTTGGTCAGCGTCCGTACGAGTCACTGGACGTGGCCCTTGCGTCGGTGCCGTACATCTGTGTGGGTGACTCGCGACACGCCTTTGCCGTCCTGACGCACGCCGTTCTGGACTATCCCACTCGGGATATCCGCTTCTTCGGCGTTACGGGTACGAACGGTAAGACGACGTGTGCGACGTTGCTTGAGCAGATCTTTACGGCGGCGGGACATAACGTCGGCTTCATCGGAACGACCGGCATTCGGTACGGCAGAACCGTCCTTCCCTCAGAGTACACAACGCCCCATGCCCGTGCCCTATGCGACGTCATTCTTGCCATGAAGCATGCCGGTGTGGATACGATCTGCATGGAGGTAAGCTCGCATGCCCTCGACCAGCATCGTGTAGAGGGCATTGTATTCCAGGGGGCGATGTTCACAAATCTCACGCGCGATCATCTTGATTACCATGGAACGATGGAACGGTATGCCGACACCAAGAAGAAGCTGTTTGACATGCTTGGTGAGGATGCCGTTGCTGTGGTATACGCCGATGATCCCATGGCAGAGCATATGGTGCGTGACTGTAAGGCGGGGACCATTGTCCGTGTCGGCGCGGCTGACTCTGCCGACGTCATCGTCAACGGTATCAACTTGGCGGCCACGCAAACCACTTTCACCATGACGTCGGCAGCAATGCCGCTGGGACTGAGGGTGACCACGCCGCTGGTGGGCCGATTCAACGTCACCAACGCCGCACTGTGTGGTGTCATGGCGCTGCGGTCCGGTATCCGCCAGACGCAGCTTGTCGATGTTCTACGCAGTATCCGAGGTCCTGCAGGCCGAATGGAGCGCTATGAACTGTCCAACGATGCCGTTGCCGTGATCGACTACGCACATACGCCCGACGCGCTCGAGCAGGCATTACATGCATTGCGTGACGTGGTGGGGAGCGCCCGTCTTCACGTGGTGTTTGGCTGCGGCGGCGACAGAGATGCCGGGAAACGACCACAGATGGGACGCATCGCCGGTGACCTTGCGGATGTCGTGTGGCTAACCTCCGATAACCCCCGCAGCGAGGAGCCTCACACGATCATCGATGCCATCCGCGCAGGCATCCGCAATGAGTCGTGCTGTATCGAGCAGCACGTTGACAGAGCGGAAGCGATCCGCGAGGCCCTGACCGATGCCCGCCCGGGAGACATAGTGCTGATCGCCGGCAAGGGACATGAAACCTATCAGATCGTCGGGGCAGAACAACGGCATTTCAGTGATGCCGAGCAAATAGCGCGGTTCCGCGCCGGCTCCACCGATGACAACCAGTGACCTGATCGTCATTGAACAACAATGACAGCCATCATAAACACGAAAAGGCACCCCGTTGTTGGGGCACCTTTATGGCTGACATTGTACTAGGGATGGTGAGGACTTAATCCTGTTCCATCTGCGCACGGTGCTGACGGCGAGCGGCCTTCAACCGTGCCATGCGCTTTTCAACGCTGGGCTTGACAAAGAATGCGCGCTTCTTGTATTCACGCAGCACACCCGAACGCTCGTACTTCTTCTTAAAGCGGCGCAGGGCGCGGTCAATTGTTTCGTTGCTCTGGATGGTAACGCCGATCACAGGCTATCCTCAACATGAAATCTGGTGGAAGGTTATTTAACGTTCTCGATGAGACGCTTCTCTTTGCTCTTTTCAAAGTGGACGACGAGCGATCCACGGCCATTCGACAGGACCTCCTTCGAGCGAACGATACCAACGTCATCCCATGTCTTGTGATAGATCACATCGCCAACGGAATACTCACTCTTCGGCGAGTAATCCTTTGAATCTTCACGGGATAGACGGATCGTCGTCGGAGCCTTGTCGTTCGAAGCCAAGGTATCAAGGTTGATCAGCTGCGAATGGCGGCTCAGGCTACAACGAGCCCACTGCATGCGGCCGTTGTCGGTCTCCTGCGGCTCACCGATCAGCTCGTGCTTCGTATCCTTCATCAGAAAGGGCGAGTACAGCAAAATGTACTTCGCCTTTCGCTTCGTCGTTGTCTTCTTGGCAGCTGCGGCCTTCGTTGCTGTGGCCATACCGTGCCTCCGGGGTCAGTTGGAATTCGAGGGACTTCAAAGATACGGAGTCGGTGTGGAAAAACCTACACAATATCTCGAACAGCGCCAGTGCGATCCTGCATGATGCTGCTGGAAGTGTTTGGAGGGGGCTATATATGGAGCCGGGTCGCTGATGATCGATCATCAGCGACCCGGTAGGCAGGGACGCGCTGGAATCCGTTACTTCTTCTTTGCTAGCGTCGCTTTGAGTGACTGGATGACCGGGACCGGAGTCGGATCCGTACCATTGAGCACGGCCAGGTGCCAGCTTACCCAGTCCCCGAAGTAGATCGCCGAGAACATTCTTGAAAGAAGGGTCGTACCCTCACCGTGCACCGTGATGACGTTCTTAACGGACTTCTTGACGATCTCCTCGAGCGCATCAAAGCGGATGCTGACGCGCGGATGATCATCGTTGTCGCGCATCAAGATCACCGAGGCCTGCTTCGTGATGCCCTTGGGGTGCTGCCAGCCATTGATCTCGTTGTGGTTCATCTCCGGAAGGACGTTGCCGAACGCGATCTGCTTGGCATTCTCCTGGATCTGGCCTCGCCAGCGTAGATTGACGGCATCCATGCGCTCACTTGCCGAGTAGATCACAGGAACGGTCTCGTGAAGTTTCTTTGCAAGGGCAAGCGCGGGGTTCTTTGCTGACTTGGATGCATACTCCTCGCGGCGGGACTCGGTCAAGGCAATGATCTCCTTGATGCCCTTGTTGTTTGCGCGCGACGCACGACTATCCATGGCGCCGGCCCTTGTCAGCGCCAGCAACAGCGGGAAGAACGAGTATGCGATGGCGCACCGAGGCTGATATCCCGGAGGGATGTTGATGATCGGCAGCCCAAAGGTCACGCCGCGCTTTCCGAGCGATCCGCCGGTGGTGATGACCAAGCCTCGATCGGACTTCTTGCGAGCCTCGTCAAATGCCGACAGCGTCTCTTCGGTTTCGCCGGAATAGCTCGAGAACACGGTATTCGTATCACTGTCAAGCCATGACGGGGCCGAGTATCCGCGGTGAACGGAAATGTTCAGGTGGTC
>JAULYI010000240.1:0-5844 GCA_032117915.1 Kapaibacterium sp. (SeqCode)
ATCAGCACACGCTGAATGTTACGCTGCGCTCACCCCTGGGGGTTGTTGGCTGCATCTCGCCGTGGAATCTACCGCTGTACTTGTTCACATGGAAGATCGCTCCCGCCTTAGCTGCCGGCAATTGCGTAGTAGCCAAGCCTTCGGAGATCACCCCGTTGACGGCGTTTCTGTTTTCGCAGATCTGCGACGAATGCGGTCTGCCGCCGGGTGTGCTGAACATCGTTCACGGTCTTGGCACCGAGTGCGGTTCAGCCATCGTGGCGCATCCCGCCGTCAAGGCCATCTCGTTCACGGGCGGCACGGCAACCGGCAAGTCCATCGCCAGCATCGCGGCCCCCATGTTCAAGAAACTCTCTCTTGAGCTCGGTGGCAAAAACCCCACGATCGTCTTTGACGACGTTGATGTGGAGCATACGGCGCGACATGTAGCTCGGGCAGCCTTCACGAATCAGGGTGAGATCTGCCTGTGCGGATCGCGCATCTTCGTTGCCAGACCGATCTACGACCGGTTCAAGGCCGCACTTGTGGAGGAGACGCAGCGATTTGTGGTCGGTGACCCGCTAGAGGACACCTCACGCATGGGGGCTCTCGTCAACGAAGCCCATATGCAGAAGGTCCTCTCCTACATCGATCTTGCACGGCAGGAAGGGGGCACGGTAATCACGGGTGGTGAGCGCGTGGAGGTCGGCGGACGCTGCGCCGGTGGATTCTTTGTGGCGCCAACGCTGATCGAAGGGTTGGACGCTCATTGCCGCGTCAACATGGAGGAGATCTTTGGTCCGGTGGCCACCGTGATCCCGTTCGATACCGAAGACGAGGCTCTGGCGTGGGCAAATACCACATCATACGGATTGGCTGCATCGGTGTGGACGAAGGATCTTGCGCGCGCGCACCGCGTGTCCGCACGCATCGAGAGCGGTATCGTGTGGGTGAACTGCTGGCTGGTCCGAGACCTGCGAACGCCCTTCGGCGGCATGAAACATAGTGGAGTAGGCCGCGAAGGCGGCGTCGAAGCATTGCGATTCTTTACGGAACCTAAGAATGTCTGCATCCAGTACTGACATCATCAACAGCGATCTGGCCGCAGAGCCGGTCGGCGCTTATCCGCATGCCAGACGAGTTGGCAATCTGCTCTTCCTGAGCGGTATCGGGCCGCGAGAACGCGGTTCAAAGGATATCCCGGGCGTTACCCTTGCCCCCGATGGATCCATTGAGCGATATGATGTGGCGGTGCAGACACTATCCGTGTTTAGAAACATACGACACGTCCTTGATGCTGCAGGGGCGAAGTGGGAGAACATCGTTGACGTCCAGGTCTTCCTCACGAATATGAAGGACGACTTCAAGATCGTGAACGCTCTTTATGCCGAGCATTTCACGCATGTGCAGGCAACGCGGACGACGGTGGAGGTGAATTGTCTGCCAACGCCTATTGCCGTGGAACTCAAGGTCATTGCCACCGTCGACTGATGTACATGAAGCTCCTTGCTGCCTTGATTGCCGTCCTTGGCATCACCACGACGGCCTTCGCACAGCCGAAAATCTCGTACATCATACCCGATCTTGGAACGACGCGTTTTGCAACGTTGCTCGAGATCGTTGGTCCGCATGATGCCATCGGCAACTTTGGTGTCGATGCCATGTATGCGAACAACACCGGCGATCTGGTGCGTGTCGTGCCGCTGCGTCCGGCGGATACGGCCATCGTTCGCTTTGGGCCATGCGTGGTAAGCTGGAATGGACGCATGATCTCGACGCATGCCTTCGTCAATCCCTACGTCACGCCGAACTCGCACGACTACAGACTCTTGGATCCGCAGTTCAAGATCCCTGTGCAGGTTGTTGTGGCTGGTGTGGCGTCTGCTACCGTCGACACGTTCTACGTTGTTAACCCATGGCCGATCGGTGACGTTGCCGAATTGGATGAGCGCGTATTGGGTGCAGGCCGACTGGGAGTTCGCTCGCCCCGTGGTGCGATGCTCATCGATAGTGCGTACTTCGGCGACACAACAGCATATACGGTTGACCTTACCGATTGCGATCCGTCGCGAGCCGGTAACCAGGGTTATCTGCCGTTCTCGTTTCTGGCTGTGGGGAATATTGATGCCATGTCGGGAGCTATGATCCGCGTTGATGCACAAGGATCGAACGGCGGTGCCGGCGGTGGTGGTGGTGGTGGCGGCTACGTGAATGCCTTACAGCCGGGTACCGGTGGACCACAGGGTACGGCCGGCGGTAATGGTTTCACGGGTGGCGGCCCGGGTGGACGAAACAATAACAGCAGTGAGGCCATCTGGGGACCAAGTAGTAAACGTCGTGCCGGTGATGGTTCCGGACAGAGCTATGCAACGGCCACTAATGACATCGTAACCGGCGGTGCATCGATGAACGGCGTTACCGGCGGAGAATCATACAAGGACATCTACGAGAATGCGGGTGGCGGTACCGGACATCCCTTCGGGAAGTCCGGTCTGGCATGCGATGACTTCAATGGCTGCAACCCTCGTGGACAGCATGGCGCCGGGTCAGGTCATCGCGACAGACGTCGCGGTGGAGGCGGTGGATTCGGCGAAGAAGGTGGTGCAGATCCATCAGCCCCGGGATCGCAGGGTCGCGCCCATGGCAACATGATGCTTGTGCCGCTTGCCGGCGGCAGCGGTGGTGCCAGCGGTAATCCCAGTGTGCCTGGAGAAGAGTCCATGCCGGGCGGTGGCGGCGGCGGTGCTATCAGCATACACGCTCAGCGACTCACCTCGTTCACCGTGTATTCGAACGGTGCCGCGGGCCCTCGCAACGGTACCATCGGCGGTGGCTGCGGTTCGGGTGGCGGTATCATCATGGGGACGCGTCTTGACAATGCAAAGGCTGGCTTTGTGTCGGCCCAGGCTGCAGGTGGCGACGACGGATCGATCCAATCCTACGGTGGCTACGGTCGCACGCGCTATGATGCGCGCACGACGGTAGGGTCGACGTCATACGTCGGTCCAATGATCGATACCATGACCAATGCGCTGCGGAAGCACTTGGTAACGGGCAGTGGAGACGGAGAGCAGGAGCAGATATGGATCAAGCCGGAGAACGGCCCCTGGATCAAGGGACCCGTTGCCGCCGGCAGACCCACATGGTCTTCCGTGGTGAACTTCCCGGGTACCGATACCCTCTACTACGTTGTGGTAGCACAGAACGTCCCCGATGCTAAGACCTCGCAGCATGCCACGGATCCGAAGTGGGTGTTGTCGCAGTCCGCTTGGAGCATCGTTCGCATCTATCGTCCGCCCGTCATTCAGACTGTACCCGCCCTTACGATGGGGCAGTATCGTTGTCCGAACTCCGTACGCCGCGATACGCTATGGATCTTCAATCGTGGTGAGTCTCCGCTGGAGGTCAGCGGTGCCAGCTTCAGCGGTGACCCGGGCTTCCGTCTTGGTGTGCCGAAGGTGTTCCCCGATACGGTTGCTCCCTTCGATTCATCGGCCTACATCGTAGAATACGTGCCGCAGCCGGGTCAGATCGGAACCCAGAATGCCGTGCTGACGCTGCTGAACAATGATGTTGACCCTGCTCGCGCATCGACTCGCGTTGGTATCTCGATCGACGCACAACGTCTAACGCTCACAGCAACCTTCCGCGGCAACGTCCGCGATACGATCAACCTTGGCACACTGTGTGCAGGAGTACCGATAACCGAGTCGATCCGTCTTGTGAATTCCGGTACCGTTGCCGGGCTGCTCACCGGCCTTCGCTCTGCCAATCCAAATGTTGCCGCTATCACGTCTGCCGTTCCTGCACCACTGGCTATCAACGTACCGATCGACATCACCTTCACGGCCGATGCACGCGTGGTCGGTGATACCGTGATGCCGCTCTTGATCGAGCTGGAAGGATGTGATGAGCCCGATACGTTGTGGCTGCGATTCACGGGTGTTGTCAGCCGCATGACGGTCATCGGCACTGGTCAGTTCGGTCACGTCCGTGTTGGCGCAACATCCCGCACCGTGATCACGCTGCAAAATGACGGTTCGCATGCTGTATCGTACGCAACAGCAGCTGCGCCCGCCGGTGTGTTCCGTGTGGTACAGACATTGCCCGTGATGCCCGCGACCATCCCTCCGGGAGGTACGCTGGCCATTACGATCGAATTCTCGCCCACCGCAGTAGGGGATGTGGTCGTACCGTTGACCCTTCTGTCGGCCAGCGGTGCCGGTCGCTGCGCAGACTCCACAACGGTCGTTTTGAGCGGACACGGCTCATCGACGGCCGTTGATGCAGCACCGCCGCTCCTGATCTATGCCGCGACACCGCGATGTGCAACGTCACGAGACAGCGTTGTGATCCGGAACGCCGGTACCGAGATCGTTACGCTTAAGTATCCTGCCTTTATCAATGGTCCCAACGAGGAAGCCTTCACGCTGGTGCGTGAGCCGCTTGACGACCTGCGCTTGGGGCCCGGTGATACCTTCACGTATGTGATCGATCACGTGGCGACAGGACTGCCATATGGTGCGCGTCATGCCACGCTCAGCATTCAGACCGATGCCGACGATATGCCTTCACTGCTTGTGCCGCTGATCTCCAACGTGGCGGAGACTGTGGTGAGCGGACCGCTAACCGTCGACTTCGGCAACGTCAGCGTCGGTCAGACATCTACCCTGCAGGTCCCCTATGGTAACAGGACCGCACGTCCCGTCGCTGTGAGTTCCATCCGTGCATCCGACACGTCTATCACGGTCACGCCATTGCAGGGTATCATTCCTGTGGGTGGGTCGCAGACCTTCGATATTTCATGGAAGATGCAAAAGCGTGGGCCACAGCAGGACACGCTGTGGTTCTGGTACGATACGCCATGCGTGGATTCGTTCATCGTAGTGCTTCGGGCAAACGGCGTCAATCCCGACGTTGTAACCTCAGATGTGGTGCGTTTTGTGACCACGGCGTCATGCGATGATCGCATCGACAGTGTCACGATCGTAAACATGGATAGTATAACCATGACGTTGATTGATGCCGTCGTCACGGGACGTGATGCTAGGGCATTCACACTTGTGGACGCAGCGTCGGTCATGAATGCGGCGATCGCACCTCGACAGCGCATGACGTTCCTTGTGCGTTACGATGCACGTGGTCTGCCGGATGGATATCATCAGGCTACGCTCCGTTGTTCACTGCTGTCAGGTTTAGCCGGTGAAGATCCCGTACAGACATCGACGCAGCTGCTGGGCCGCCGAAGCACAGCACTGCCGTCGACTCCCGATGCCGTGATCTTTGGTGCCACAGACCTTCTCACACCGTCGCGTCAGCGACTCACCGTCGTCAATTCGACGGCATCACCGGTGACGATCGCATCGATCGGTATGCGCAGTGTGGGATCGGCCTTCAGTGTTGCAGACGTTCCGACCTTGCCCCTTACTATTCCGGCAAACGCATCGGTGACGATGATCATTGAGTTTACGGCATCGGTGGAAGCTCGCTACCAGGATAGTCTGGTACTGGCGTTTGCTTCGCCGTGCAGCGCACAACGTGTCATCCCGGTTCGTGGTCGAGGCAGACTTGATGCCGAGGTCTATGTGTTGTTGCCCAAGGTAACGGCTGATCCTGCAGCTGATGGCTATCAGCTGTCGATCAGGGGCGTTGCTGCGCGCGGTGCTACGCTGGTCAATGACGGTCGTTTGCGACTTACGATCCGGCACCGATCATCGGTCTTTACGGCACGATCTATATCGCCGGGTACCATCATCCGCAATGAAGTGATTAGGGGCATGGCCGAGCTGGAGATCGACGTTCCGAATGTTCGCTTCGGACGTGACACCTCGGTAGTTACAACGATCACGGGTGATGCCACGTTGG
>JAULYI010000241.1:0-25210 GCA_032117915.1 Kapaibacterium sp. (SeqCode)
GTAAGGGCGATGTGACGTCGGATCTGAGCTACTATCTCACGCAGTCCGAGCAGATACCGTCGGTCGTGATCATCGACGTAGCATACGATGATGCGCATGTTGTTAGGCAGTCTGCCGGCCTAATGCTACAGGCAATGCCCGGGGCCACGAACGAAGACATCTTCAAGACCTACGATGCGCTCGACTACTTGGGTAACCTAACGGGCTACCTTGACGAGGGGATGACACTCGAGGACTTAGCCCTGAAGGTGATGCCTTCCGAGGCAACCATCATGGCGTCGACTGCGGCCGATTTCTTCTGCCGGTGCTCGATAGATCGCTTCAAATCGGCACTGCTCACGCTGGGGCTTGACGAAGTCGAGGACATGCAGCGTGAAGGTCATCACGAACTTGTCTGTCAGTACTGTAACAGCCATTACAAGCTTTCAGAGCAGGACTTCGCCGAGATGATTGAACAGCTGATGGCGCAGCGGAACTGACGTTAGCGCGCCATTGCCGAGGCAATGGCCGAGGCTAGGACGATGTCTTTTACGGAGCAGCCGCGTGAAAGGTCGCAGTACGGCTTTGCAAGCCCCTGAATGATGGGACCCACAGCCGATGCACCTGCAAGACGCTCCGTAAGCTTGTACGCGATGTTGCCGGAGTTAAGGTCAGGGAAGACCAGCACGTTGGCCGTGCCTTGCAGCGGGGACGAAGGCGCCTTGCGTTCTGCAACCGCAGGAACGATGGCAGCATCGGCTTGCAGCTCACCGTCGGACGGTACATCTGGACGTCGGGCGGCAAAGTGTTCAGCAGCGGTTCGCATGCGTTCGGCTGCGGGATGCGAGGCCGAGCCCTTTGTCGAGAAGCTCAAGAAGGCGCACCGCGGCTGGTCGTTGATGATAGCTCGGTAGTTATCGCATGCGGCCGAGGCAATGTCTACAAGTTGATCAATAGTAGGCTCGGGAACGACGCCGGCATCGGTGTACACGAGCGTTCGATCCTTAAGGGCCATCAAGAAGTAGCTGCTCACCGTAGAGCAACCATCGGCCAGTCCCACGGTCCACAGACCCGCACGAACAACGTCACCGGTAGTGGATATGGATCCGGCAACAGCCGCATCAACGTGGCCTGCATGGACGAGCCACCCGGCATAGTACAACGGCTGCGAGGCAAGGCTTTTGGCTTGGTCTGGTGTGAGACCTTTTGTGCCGCGGCGTTCCAGGAGATGTTCCGCGCAGCGATGGTTGTCGTGTGCGACGACAGGGTCGATGACGCGAATACCGTCAAGATTTCGACCTTCCTCATCAGCGAGTCTTACGATCGATGCCATCGAGCCGACGAGCACGGGCGTGCATATAGCCTCGTCTGCGAGCACGCGCGCTGCATCCAGCGTTCGAACATCCTCGGCATCCGGAAAGGCGATACTGCGCGGTCGCTTGATAGCGCGCTGTAGAACTTCATCGAGGATCATGGTGTGAGGGCCAGCATCGAACTGATGAGGAACGGCGCAGGAATCGTTACACGTCGTGATTCGAGAAATCCATCGAACACGGAGACCTCGGGGTCTGTACCAGATGCAAGAGCGACCTCGGACCGTGTTGGAATGGCCGTCATGCACGAGTAGGAACCTTCGGTCACCAGCGTTGCGCGCGAGCGTGACCGAAGCGGAACGCGAATGATTAGGTCATCCAGAGGGACGTATGCAAAGCCCTCGTCTGTCAGCGTAAGACCGTTCGGTAGTCTCTCTGCCCCTTGGCCAGCTCTGGGTGTAAGATTCACTGTGGCTGCGATACTGCGCGTACTGAGATCAACAAACGACATCACGGGCACGGATTTTGCGTCGGCATCGACCTTGCCGGCACCAAGAGACACGATCACAAATGCTCCATTCGCGAGATCTGCCTCGACGTAGGTGGGCGCTTCGGTGACGCGTTGCGGATCAGAAAGGGCGAAGGTTCTGGTGTCGAACAGTCGAGCTTCTCCTGTGCGCTGTGAGACGATGCACCCTTGGTTACCGATGATGGCAATGTCGATCGGTCGACCCGGCACAGGGATGGTGTCGGCCACCGTGTAGGTGGTAAGGTCGATGACCGAGACGACGTTCGACGCCGGATGCGTTACGAACGCCGTGGTTGCATTGGCAAAGGCAATACTTGATGCCCGGCCTGCCGATCCGGTGTTGATCACTGCCTTGCGACGTAACGAGTCCGCCGTCAGCACGACAATCCGTGAATCCTCGGCGACCAGGACGAAGACATCGTCGCGGAACCGATGCATGCTTGCAACGACTGCCGTTTCACCGAGCGCTGTGTTGAGAACATCGGTTGAAACCACGGTACCGGAGGGCATTGCGATCAATGTCATGCTGCCAGCCTTGCTGGCTGCGAGCAGTCTCCACGAGTCGTCGTACGAATCAATGAACGGCTCCTCGGGTGAGCAACCTGTTGCAAGGACGACCGCAGCTGCGGCGCAGAGGACAAGACGAAGCATGACGTTCATATCGATGGTAGGACAGCCTGGATGATGGACGTTAGCCGTGGCTCTGCGATTGCAGCAGCTGCAAGAACATCGTCCAGATGGACCGGCGCGAGGTTGTCGGGATGACACTCATCCGTGATAATGGACAGTCCCAGCACGTCCATCTCCATGTGCCGGGCAACGATATTCTCGGGTACGGTACTCATACCCACGACATCGGCACCGATGGTTCGTAAGAAGCGGTATTCGGCGCGAGTTTCAAGGTTTGGACCGGACACGGCCACGTACACGCCTCGATGGAGATGCAAACCCAGATCCAGTGCGGCCTTCATCGTAAGGTTTTGCAGCCGTCGGCTGTATGGTTCTGACATGTCCGGGAAGCGCGGACCAAGGCTGGCCTCGTTGGGGCCAATGAGAGGATTGTCACCAAGGAGATTGATGTGATCGTCGATCAGCATGATATCACTGCGCCGGTACAACGGATGAAGTCCGCCGCATGCATTCGACACGACCAGCGTGCGGGCTCCCAGTGCATGCATCACCCGAACAGGGAACGTAACCTGTTGCAGTGTATAGCCTTCGTACAGATGGAAACGGCCCTGCATAACCACCACAGAACGCCCGGCGATCGTCCCGAACAGCAGGCGACCCTTATGTGATTCAACCGTCGAAACGGGAAAGTGGGGGATATCAGCATAGTCTATAGCCTCGGAGACATCCATGGCCTTCACCAAGCCCCCCAGTCCCGTACCAAGAATGATGGCGATCTCGGGCGCACGATCCGTGCGTGATCGGACGTAGCTTACGGAATCATGGATACGCTGCAGCAGAGACATTCGTGAACTTTCGTGAAACTAAACGAAGATGAGGGGCGTTTTTCCGCTCGGTTACAAAATACGACAATGAAGATTCAGGCAGTTAGCACGGTAAAAGGTCTGTAAACCCGGTTTTGGCTGTGGGTTTCTTCTTGTTTGTTATTACCGCGATTTTTTGTTGTTTTACGCTCCCGTGCGATGGGTGCAGTAGGTGGATTTCCACTTCTTACCCGTTTGAACCGTCTATCGTCGCTAAAAGTGCGGTGATATTGCGACATCATTAAGCATGGGATTGTGCAGGCAAGTGAACACTAAACCTCATCAACACATTATTCAAGGGTAGGACATGCAACGACTCCTACGAATTCTTCTGGCTGTGGTGACCATCGTGTCGGCTTCCGTTGCCGGCCTGGCTCAGGTCGGTTATCCGATTGGAACCGGCACGAACGTCAATGGCGCTACCGGCTATCCGGCACCGTACGGCAACTTCTACGACGGTGCGAAGCATCAGATGCTTTACACGGCTCAAGAGCTTCTTGCAGCAGGAATGCCTCCTGGACAGATCGTCGCGCTCGGGTTTGACGTTGTCGCCACGAACGGAATGGCTGCACTGCCAAACTTTACTATCGGACTTGCAAATACAACACGCAACCCACTCTTCCCCTCGAACAATCCGTTTTACGTTGAGAACGTGCCTGTGGTGTTCGGACCGCAGACGTACACACTCGCATCGACCGGATGGTCACGGCATGATTTAACCACGCCGGTGACCTGGGACGGCGTATCGAACCTCGTTGTCGAGGTTTGCTTTGTCAATCCCGGATGCGGAACATATACGCGGAATGCAGGCACGCGGTTCTCGATCACAACAACCCAGCAAACCCTCTTCCGATATAACGACTGCTTCCCGACAATCTGTACGCAGCCCGCTTCCTATGTGACAACGGCTCGTCCCAACGTACAGTTCTGGGTTGCGTCGGGCATCGAATTCTCATTCCCAGACGACGTCGATCCCCGCCGCATTCTCCGCGCCGGTAGCGTATATGACGGATCGGATCCTGCGTTCCCGAAGCCGTCGCTGTCGTTCCGCCAGCGCCCAGGACAAGCCATTGATCTAACGTACCGGATCGTTGGTCCCTTCCCCTCGAATGCAACGATCTACGAAGCACGCCTTTCCGGTAGCACCACGATTCGTCACAATGCTGCCTCTTCTGGCGTGTTTACCTACGAATTCACTGAGGCCACAGGCCCGGCGGCTCGCTTCGACGGTGCACTCGACCTCCGTTTCACAACGGGTGGTGAGTATCGTGTAATTGCCTCCTACAAGCTTGGTAGCTACGTCCAGAACTACGAGCGGAACTTCAATATTGCCTTCGATCACGATCTTGGCATTCGCCAGATCCGTTCGCCTCAGGTTATCCCTGTGAAGTACCCTCGGAATGTTTCGCTGCCGGTTTCGGCTGTGCTGCAGAACATCGGACTGAACACGGAAAGCGATTTCGAGCTCGTAGCTACGGTTAGCACGCATCCGGCTGGCGACGTTGTTTATCGCGATACGGTTCAGGCCATCGAAGCGATTGCACCCGCGATTTCCCAGACGTATGACTTCCGCAACTTCGTTCCCAATGATGTCGGACAGTACCGAGTCACCATCTGCGCAAATCTCAAGGGAGCCGTTGACCAGCAACCGTCAAACGACTGCCTGCCACGCACGGGTAATCACATCTTCCAGGTGCTGTACAACGAAGAAGCTGGCGCCTCGGAAATCCTTGTTCCCAAGACTACCGGCGAGTACTATCAGAACCGCCCGTTCTCGCCTGAAGGCGTCATTGTAAACGGTGGTATCATCGACCTCACGGATGTTCCTGTCCGCATGAACATCTACAAAATGCCTGCCCGTACGCTTGTCTATTCCAACCGTCAGATCGTGCCGGACGTCAACGCTCAGGTGCCGATCAATTTTGCTCGTGCGGTGTTCGCACCGTTCACCCCGGCCGAAGCAGGTGCTTACCAAGCGTGTCTCGTGACGGAGTACCCCGGTGATCCGGTCACGACTAACAACGAGATTTGTCTTGACTTCAACGTGAACACGAACCTGAGCGGTACGTACACCATCGGTACGACAAAGGCCGGTGATCCGAGGAACTTCTTGACGTTCCAAGCCGCGATCGACGCGCTGTACCTGAAGGGTGTTTCGGGACCGGTTACCTTTGAGCTCACAGATGCTTCTTACAGCGTCGGTGATCCGCTCCAAGATCTTCCGGCTATCGATCTTACCACGCGCGTCCTTGGTATGAGTGCGGCCAATACGGTCACGTTCAAGCCATCGATCACGCGGTCACTCACCCGCAACGCGATCACTGTTACGCTGAGCTCCGGACGTGGTGTAGGCGTATCGTTTGGTCAGAGCTACCTCGCTACGAACGCAAACGCTGTACGTACGGCGTTCCCCGCGAATAATACGTACGCAAACTCCGCCGGATACTTCACGTTTGACGGTGGCTCGCAGAAGTCGATCGCCTTCAACCTGAATGCGACGACGCCCCACCGTGCTGTATTCTACCTCGGTGACGGCTCGCAGAACATCACGGTTCGGAACTGCATCATCGGTAACGCTCCAGCTGCTGCTCCGAGCTATGCCACGACGCTGCCGACGGTTTCGTTCGTGAACAACATCTTTGTCTTCCAGAACGACGTTCGTGCGATCGCCGGTCAAACGGTAACGTACAGCGCCGGTATTGTAAGCCGCGCAAAGCTGCCCGGTGGCCGCGATGGCAACAACGGTGAACGCCTTGATACCGTGATCAACAGTGGCAACAAGTTCATCGGCAATGAGATCTCCGGCTTCGGCTATGGCGTCGTGTCGCTCGGTATCGGCGCTGCGCTGAAGTCTGGCGTCAATGAGTACCGCTCCTACTACACAGCGGCCACGGAGGTTGCGTCAAACAGCATCAGCAATGTTCGTCGCGCCGGTATCTTCCTTGGATACGAGGACGGTGCAACGGTTCGTAATAATCGCATCTACAGCGTCGGTGCTGTTACCGGTGGAACGAGCCTCGACGCTGCCGGTATCTATGCCGGTGGCGCCACACGCTACAACAACATGAATCTTACGATCGACGGAAACGAGATCTCGGACATCAGCGGTGATGTGTGGGCTCGTGGTATCGTTGTTGAGCAGGATCGCAACGTGTTCCCCGCCGTAGCTTCGGCAGGCCTGAGCCTCTACTTCCCGAACGCTCAGGAAAAGTCTGTCATCCGGAATAACATGGTCTGGGGTATCAAGCGTACGTCGGTAACGGCAAACGCAGCAGGTATCCACCTGTTCACGGAGCGTGGTGCTACGATCCTTGATCCGTCCACAGGCAACACGGCGTATTTCACACGTGGCGATAACGTGGTAAATAACACCATCGTCATGCCGAACGATGAAATCAATGGCTCTGGACTTCTTACGGCTATCGGCATCCAGCATGCCAATGCGCCGGTTGTCAAGAATAATGCCATTGTCATGCAGGGTACGACGACGGCTTCGTCATTCAGTCACGCAGCCATCACGTGGCAGGGTGTTGCTCTCCATGAAGGTAACGATCCAATGGCACTTGTGTCGGACCGCAACGCCTTCCAGCTGGGTAATGCTTCGGCTGCACGCCTCATCGAGATCACCAATACGAGTAACATCATCACGACGGGTGCGCAGGACGAATTCAAGCTTCTATCCCAGTGGCGCGCATGGACCGGACGCGATCGTAACTCGATCGAGGGCGACATCTTCGCTGAGCACGTCATCACAGGCCTCGAGCCGATGCAATCGGTTCGTGTCCGCACGAAGCCGGTACTTGTCGGTTCCATCCTGAACGCTCGTGGTGAGCGCCTTACGAACGTCACGACCGACATCGATGGTCAGCCTCGCGGTACCGCAGGTCTTGCCTACGACATCGGAGCCGACGAATTCAACGCTTCACAGTATTTCAACGATCTAGAAGCAGTTGAGATTCTTTCGCCTTCGGTCTATCGTTCCGTGAGCGGTCCTACAAGCGATGCAGAGTACATCATGACGACGGCTCCTGTTGATGTCCGTGCACGTATCCGCAACAACGGCGGTGTGACGATCACGAACGCCAAGGTGCGCGTTCGCATCTTCATGGAAACGGCAGCATCCAACAATGCTGCACTTGCCGAGCCCTTGTTCAATGCCTTCCCGGCTGTGGATCGTACAGTAACGACGACACTGGCACAGGCTGCGCAGTCGGACGTTACGTTCAACATTCCTCGCTGGACACCGACCGTCTACTTTGCCCTTGCCGCATATAATGTTCCCAACCGCTTCCTCTCGATGCGTGCGAACGTCACACCGCGCTACCGTATCGAAGTGAGCGTTGCCAACGACGAGTACAACGTCAACAACACGGTCAGCAAGGTCGTCCGCTTCTACATCACACGCTCGAACATGCGCCTTCTCGTCTCCGGACGCGGTGCCGATGTTGATCTGTTCGCATCGCCGACCGCCTCACAGATCGCCGGCAAGCTGAACCTTGATTCGCTTGTTACGGGTCTTGGCAAGCTCGGCTGGGTGAGCGATCCGGCCAATGGAAACATCAACTATGATGTGTTCGATCGTACGGCCTGGGAAGAGCGTGCTGTCAACTATGCTCCGTATCGCACGATGTTCTACGCTACGGACAACAACCGTTTGAGCCGCTTCGAACGTATGGACCTCCGTCGCTATATCGCCGCCGGCTCACTGCAAGAGAAAAAGAATCTTGGAGTTGGCTCGCAGAACTATGTGCGCCAGCACGTGGGAATGAACGTCATCGATGACGAGGCGTTTGTGCGCTCCATCTTCCGTGCCACGAGCCAGACGCCAGGCACACCCGTGCCGACGACGCTCTCGTACAATGACCGTCGCGTCCGCGGTGAAGCGCTTGGCCGCAATACGGTTGAGACCGTTACACGTACCGGATTCGTCGGTGATGATGAGCCTAATCCTGCGCTCCTGCGTACGTACTCGGATGCAACGACGATCGGTCTTGTGTCGCCGGCCTACTTCTACGTCAAAGGTGACCGTGCAACGACAGATTCGCTGATGGGTACGGCAACGGCATCGCTTGTTTCCAACGTGGTGTACCTTGGTGTCGATTGGCGTCACTGGAAGGTCACGGGTGTTCGTACAGGTCTTGAGCGCGTTCTTCGTGCAACGGTTGACTTCTTTGAGAAGAACGGTGGTATCGTCGTGCCTGTCGAACTGGCGTCGTTTGACGCGAAGGGTCGCGGCAATGATGTCGATGTCTTCTGGACGACTGCTTCCGAGAAGAATGCCGATCACTTCGCTGTTGAGCGTGCAAACGCGGCAACTGCAGGTGACGTGGTGTTCGAGACGGTTGGTACCGTTGATGCCGCAGGTAACACGTCAACGTCACGCGACTACGTGTTCCGCGACAAGAACGTTGAGTCAGGTAGCTATCTCTACCGTCTCAAGATGGTTGATGCAGACGGCTCAGCTGACCACAGCTCCGAAGTCAACGTTGTGATCGGTGGCGAAGCTTCATTGTCGATCAACAGCATTGCACCGCAGCCGGCGAACGGTCCTGTCGAGATCGAGTACTCCGTTCCCACGAGTGGTCGTGCCACGATCACGATCGTGGATGTCACAGGTCGTGTTATCACGACAGTTGTCGACGAGGAAGTAGCAGCCGGCGTTCACGCCATGCCGTTCACCGTTGCCACGCTTGCAAACGGTTCCTATACGGTCATGCTTCGCACGGACGACGGTAGCACGGCAACGATGCCGCTTGTCATCCGTCGATAACGTCCGCAGTAAGAAACAGCAACGCCCGGCATTCCACATGGAGTGCCGGGCGTTTTCTTTTTGGAGTTGACCGGTACCGATTGTCTAGAATGAAGGCATCAATTCTAAACGACTTCGCGCCGGGGAGCTGTCATGCACTCTTCGGAGCACGAGCGTTGCATTGCACGTTCGCATGATTGGCAGGCAAGATGCTGACGATGACAGTCGAGATTCGCACAGTTGACGTAATGCTCTGTTGGCGCTCCACAATGACGGCAAGCGCCTACGATGTGTCGATCACTCGTGTGATTGATCGGCACGGTCAGCCGCTCGTCAAAGACGTAGCACAATCCGTCCCACATTGCCCCTTTCGTCGCCTCATTCTTGCCGTAGGTAACGATGCCGCCATCAAGTTGGTAGACATCGGAAAATCCTTCTGCCAGCATGAAGGATGTGAGTTTTTCACAACGGATACCACCGGTGCAATAGGTGAGGATGGGGCGTTGCTTATCGTCACCAAACGTCGATCTGATCCATTCCGGAAACTCCCGGAATGAATCTACGGGAGGTCTGATGGCGCCGCGAAAGTGTCCAATATCATACTCGTAGCCGGTTCGACCGTCAATGACAATAATGTCATCTCGTTCGAGAAGCGCGAGCCAATCTTCGGGGGAAAGATGCACTCCTGTTCGCACCGCAGGATCAGATGGGAGATCGGCTCGAAACGTTACCAATTCCTGTTTTACCTTTACCGAGCAGTCGCGAAACACATGATCGTCAACATCGTCGATTTTGAAGACCATGTCGGCAAACCGTACATCGGACCGAACGATATCCATGTAGGCGTTGCATGCTTCGACAGATCCGGAGACCGTGCCATTGATGCCTTCATGGGCGACAAGGATGCGACCCCGAAGTCCATGCTCATGACATAGGTCCCGCTGCCACGACGCCAAGGCTTCGCGGTCTTCAATCTGCACGAACTTGTAATAGAGGAGTGCTTGGTACGTTGCCATACGATACAAAGATCGTATGAGGACATCGAATCGCGATGTTGATTCTGTAATTTTGTAGCGCAGCTACCGAGGAGATGGTCTTGAACTCACGTCCCTGTGGACGTCAAACATTGATGCCTGTCGTGATCCTGTGCCTGATGACGTTACAGTCCGGTGCGCAGATCATCGACCCGCCATATCATTTTGGCGCTTCCGATGAGCGTGTGCTACACAGGTTTGTCGACGAAGGCATGGTGCGTCGTGCGTATGACATGTTGCGCAGTGTGCGCATGCATACGGAGCGCTCCGCTGCCATTGATGCACTCCCGTTTGTGCGGTCATCGATCGAGCGGCGATCCGACAACGCGCTTGCTGCCGACAGAGAGATGGAGACGTTCATTCGTGAACGACCGACGTCACCGCTCCTAGCGCTGGGATGGTTGGAGCGTGGATTTGCCGCCATCCAGGATGGACAAGATCTTATTGCAATCGATCATCTACACCGTGCGGCAGAACAAGCGCTGCTCGACCTCCCAAGAAGGAAAGACACGATATATCGGTGGATCGCCCATACATCGTTATACTGGCGCGCCGCATCCTATGCAAGGACCGGATATCATGCCGAGGCTCTAGCCTCGTTCCGTCGCTCGATCGACGTTGATTCGGCAGGGGATTTTGCCGATCGTTCCTGGTATGGAATCGGCCAGCTGTACGAGCGTAATCGTCAGTATGACTCGGCCCTTGCAGCCTTCGGCGTGATCCGCAGTCAGTATGGCCGAGGTGCAACAGCGATCGCTGCTCGCATTCGAGCTGCACAGACAAACATCACACTTCGACGTCCGGAACGCGCGCTTGATGTGCTCGGAAACATAGACACGCTGCTGGCGCAAATGCAACGTGGTGATACCGTGTCGTTGCGCCAACAGGACCACGCAGCTCAGGCTGCAGAGCGCGTGCTGTTGTTGCGTGCCGAAGCCGCAACATTGCGAGGGCGGTATCAAGAGGCTCTGGATCTAACTCGAACCTTTCTTGCGCTTCATCCTTCGTCGCAGTACCGCTGGTATGTCCGTCTGCATGAAGGATTCAATCTGCTTCAGCTTGGTAATCCGCTAGAGGCTGTTGCATCGTATCAGATTGTCAAAGACTCCGTTCTTCGAGACGATGATGAGCTGCGGCAGATGGCATTACTGTATCACGCAGTGGCGCTAAAGCGTAGTGGTAACCGACCACAAGCGATGGTTGAATTGCAAGGACTCGCCGCACAGACGGGCTATCCATTCCAGGCGATCGCTTCACTGGAAGTTGGCCAGGCTGCGTATGAAGATGGTGACTGGGAAAAGGCCAGAAAGGCCCTAGATGTTGCCGTACGCACCAGCCAAGATGCCATCACAACCGTGCGAGCTGAGTTGCTTCTTGGTGCCACGTTCATTGAACAGCAGCAATGGTCCAAGGCGGCCCTTGCCTACGAACGGGCGGAACAGCGAGCACAGAAGAGTGATGACGCATTTATGCCACGGCGTCAGACCTACTTGGCGGAGGCTCGCTTGAAGCGTGGTATCTGTCTTGTGCAAACCAATCAAACCCGGAATGCCATTACATCGCTTACCGATTTTCTGGGAAATCACGCCATCGACCCCCGTCGCGATGAGGCGACCTTCTGGCTTGCGGAAGCCATGTACAGAGCTGACCTACTGAAGAATGCGCAGGAGCTCTATGACGAGATCGTGAAGCGCTATACGGCCAGTCCGCGGCGCGAGGAGGCACTCTATGGGCTAGCCTGGACGTTCTTCCGCCGACGCGACTTTGATCGATCGACGGACGCTTTTGGAGAATTGCTGCGTGCGTATCCTTCGTCCAAGTATGCCGGTGAAGCGCTGGCTCGTCGTGGTGATGGCTTCTATATCGCCCGTCAGTACAACGCAGCGGCCGAGTCGTATCAAGAGGCTGCACGTCTGGTACCGCGCACCGATGAGGGACAGTATGCAGCGTTTCAGGTGGGACAGTCGCGATATCGATCCAACGACCTTGACGGTGCCGCACGTGCCATGCGTGCATTCGTGCAGCAGTATCCATCAAGCCCGCTAGCCGATGATGCGCTCTACCTTATTGGATGGGTGGCATTCCAGCAGGAACGCTACGAGTCTGCTATTCCGGAGTTCTCGCGGATCATCGAGGCATATCCATCGTCAGATCAGGCCGTCAGAGCACTCTATACCATTGCCGACGCGCAGTATAACATGGGGCAGATCGACGTTTCCATGGATACGTACCGTCAGGTCATGAGTCGCTACCCCTCGCATCCACTGGCTGGCGAGGCTGCTCGGGCAATGCAGATCGCACTCCTCGGAATGGGGCGAACGGACGAAGCAATCGCCGTTGCCGATACATACATCCAATCCAATCCAACCTCGTCCGCAGCAGAACTCTTCTCGTTCAAAAAGGCAGAGATCTTCTACTCGGGACGGAACTACAGTAATGCGGCATCCGAGCTCCAGGCATACATGAAGAAGTATCCGGGAGGAGCCCAACAAGATGAAGCGCTATACCTCCTCGGCAAGACCTACCTCAGTATGTCCGACGTACAACTGGCGAAGCAGTCATTCGACGAATTGGATCGACGCTTTCCGTCGAGCCAGTATCGCGCTTCAGCCAAGATGGATCTTGCTACACACTACGACGAATCTGCCAATGCGGTAGCTGCCGATTCGATCTATCAGGTTGTTCTGAAGACCTTTCCGGATGATACGGCTGTTGCAGCTCGTGCGGCGTTCGAACGTGCTGCGATCGTGAGAATGCGAGGAGACACCATAGCTGCGGCGCGACTGTATGAGTGGACGGCGATGGCATATCCAACATCTGAATACGGCGATCAGTCGCGATTCCAGCTCGCGATGTACTACAGAAGTATTCGCAATGTTGATTCCATGCGCTTCCACCTTGCTGTTCTTGGTGGCAGGACCGACAACCCGATGCTTGCTGCCAATGCCTTGTTCCTCATTGGACAGTCCTATGCCAGAGAGGAACGGCATGCAGATGCCATTACCGTGTTCGAGCGCATACGCAGCGAGTTTGCCGGTAACGAAGACTGGTACACGCTTGCCATGCTTGCCCTTGGTGAAGCCTACGATGCACTCACACGTACGGCGGAGGCGAAGGACGTCTATCAGACCATTGCTACGCTGCGTCCCGACGATGATTATGGCAAAACTGCACTGGCGCGGCTAAAACGCTTGGAGCGCAAGCGATGAGATACATCCTTTTCATTCTCCTCTGCGGATTCGTGTCAGCGGCTGCACAACAGCAGCCCCCTGTACCTCCTGTGCCGAATCAACCGATCGAACTTCCGGAGTTTATCGTAACCGGTAAAGAGCGTGTTGATATCCCCGCCGGTGCGAAGCACGCTCCTTCAAAGCCCCCAAGTCTGAAGGGGGCTATGCTTGACTCGCTGAACGATCTCGAAAAGCAGCCGATGCCTGCGCTGCCGTCGGACCCGATCCAACGACTGCAGCGGACCGGCAGCTTTGTTCCGGGCTATGCTGTTGCATCTGTTGGTCAGTACCTGACGCCGGCCTTGAGCGGCGGATATACGTTCACTGCCGGTGGGTATCGACTGGATGCTCATGCCGACATCGAGGTAAGCGGCGGACACGTAACCAATGCCGAGTATTCCAAGATCGATCTTCGCGGCCTGAGTACGTTCGTTGCCCCAGAGAAGTTTATTGTCTTTGGTGGCAGCACGACCGAGGCAGATCTGCGATACCGGCGCCGTGGGTACCGGCTGTTTGCTGTTGACTCAGCGCCGGATCGTGTGGTCAATGACGTGATGGCCGGTGTCAACGTTGAGGGGAAGTACGACGGATACAGGTTTCAGACGGGCGCTACATGGTCGATGATCGATCTCTCGACGCAGTCAGTTGGCGTTGTCGATAACGCCATTCAAGGTAATCTTGCCATCGACACCCGGTGGAACACTATGGACCTTGGAGGTCGACTCGACCTGAACATCCGATCGTTCGACGGCAAGGACTATTCGTTCGTCGAAGGCTCCGTCTATGGTCGTTACTCTACGGACATTCTGCGGTTCAGAGGTAACATCGGTTTGCAGTCTGCAGCACCCACGCGTGACGTTACCTACGGCGGCCTTCTCGTTCAGGGTATTGTGGATTGGTTTCTGAATCCCGATGTGACGTTCACGGCATCGGTACGCTCGGGCCTTCGTCCGTATTCGTTCCGTCAGATCCTTGATGAAAACCCCTATGTCGATGACACGTCCCTGATCATCGACCTGCCCTACGACATCGTTGATCTGCAGGTAGGTGTGGTGGTGCATCCGCATGCCAGACTAACAGCGACGGCAGCCTTGCGGCTGCAGCAACGGGATCGCCATCCTGTCTGGCGTGATGCCGGACCGGGTACCTTCGATATCGGCTATCAGCGAGCAACGATCGTGCGACTACCGGCACAGCTCCGATGGATCATTTCCGGTACAGATGTGCTGACGGCAGACATCGAAATGGTATCGGCAACGGTGGCGGAGTACGATGTCCTGCCGTATCAGCCATCGCTTCGCGCTGCACTCGTCAGTGATCGTACGTGGGCTCCGGGTATCGCCTCAACGCTGCGCCTTGTCTACGTTGGTGATCGCTGGGCCGATCTAGCGAATACCGTCAGTCTCAGTGGCTACCTTGATCTGCAGGCAGCAGTTCGCTATGATATCACGCCGCTTTGGCAGGCCAGCGTGGAGGCACGTAATCTCCTGGGCAGCGACGTTGTCCTTTGGAATGGATATATGGAACGTGGACTCTTTGTGAACGCCAGTGTTTTGTGGAGGTTCTGATGGCCGATCAAACGCATCGCACATGGGATGGAGCCGGCTTCGGAGACGAAGACGAAGGCTTTATGAACGCTGAACGAGAGGCGAGTAAGACTCGTCGTCTCGTACCACCGCCATCGCCATTGCCCCCTCCAACTCCGCCTCAGCGATCGGGACGCGGATCTACGGGCATCTTGCTGGGTGTGCTGGTCACGGCTATCGTTGTGCTCGGCGGTATCATTGTGTGGAGGACATTCGTTGACATGACACCGAACGACGCCGGATCTTCCATGGTGATGGAGTCTAACGAGACGGCAACGGGCACGGAACGCGTCGATACGGGTATTGTTGTCAGGCAGGAGCAGGCCAACTCAACAGCCACGACGGTTACGGCCGATATCACCGCTGCCGAACAAACACAGAACGTTTCGCAGTCGCCTGCTAGACCGGCTGTTCCTGCGGAGCGCCCCATAGCGACCGCTGCAGCGGTACCAACGAACAGCGAGGTAGCATCCTCGCAGAAGCCCGCACAGGGCCCTGCAACGGCCGTATCTGACAGGCCATCAACAAAGTCACCGGCTATGCCATCGTCGGCACCGGCCAACGTTACCCCAGCCAAGACCAGGCCATCAATGGCAATTACCCCCGCTCCCAAGGGGACGCCTGTGTATGTCGTGCAGGTGTTCGCCAGTCCAGCTCGTGATGATGCAGAAGAGTGGATGCAAATCCTCCGCTCGCGCAATGTTCGCGACGGATTTATCTCCGAGCAGCGCATCAAGGGTGAAACCTGGTACCGAGTTCGTTTTGGACAGTACTCGAAGCGTCAGGATGCCGAAAACGCTGCGCTTAAGGTAGGCGTCGAACAACCGTGGATCGCCAGGATCAAGTAATGCATCGTAGGGACAATACGGCATCAAACATTGAGCTCAGCCTTGTGTGGAGCCCCAATGCACTCAAAGGCTTTCTTATTGCCTGTGGGGTGCTGGCCGTTGCCGTCGTCATGTCCACATGCTCACGATTCGATCCTCCGGAGAAGATCAATCTTAAGTCGAGCGTTCCTGTAACTCTGCTCGTGTTTGGCGAAGGAGACGGTACTGGTCTGCGAAAGGGAAATCTTCAAGCCGAGGGTGCGGCACAACGAGGTCAGGAGTCTCGTAATCCTCTTGATGATGCGTCCAAGGCGACGCAGTCGTCGACTGGCTCGACCATGGCGAAGGATCCCACGCAGACCACCAACCTGATCGCTACGCCGGACGTTGGAAAGCATGGCAAGAAAGATGACGACGAACGAACATCGGAGCTGACGATCGGTAGCAAGACCGGTACGGATGATGGTACCGGTATTGGCTGGGCCGGTCTGGGCAAAGGGAAGGGACAAGGATATGGCGATATTGATTGGGGAGGTGGCGGCAACCGCATCGTCCTCAACAAGGTTCTGCCAACCTTTCCTCCGGGGACCCTCAACACGCAGGTCAAGATCCGGTTCCGTGTGCTGCCTGATGGTACCGTAGCCATGGCATGGCCTGTACGTCGAGGTGGAAATCCCGCCGTTGATCAGGCAGCTGTGCAGGCAATGCGGCGGTGGCGCTTTAACCCTCTTTCCAGTCAAACAGACATGGAAGGGACAATCACGTTCGTGTTCAAGAATTCATGATCTGGACGTTGAGGACTATGTATGTCAATCACTGATCTGATCGATGCGTTTCGTGCGAGTTCGACTATGGAGCAAGTCATTGCCGTAGCGGTTCTCATTTTGCTTGCCGTGACGCTTCTTCGAAAGTTCATCAAGCTTGCAATCTTCGTTACCTTGCTCCTCCTTACCATCTTTGCGATCATTGCGCTGGCTTGATGCCGCCGCCCCACAGCAATACACCATAGCAGCATTCATGGCATACTCCATCGGCATCATTGGCACCGGATACGTCGGCCTCGTTACGGGCACGTGTTTGGCAGAAACAGGCAACAACGTGTTGTGTGTTGACGTTGATCCTGCCAAGGTAGAGACCCTGCGTCGTGGCGAAGTACCGATCTATGAACCCGGTCTTGACGTCCTGCTCGAACGCAACATCCGAGAACAGCGTATTCGGTTTTCAACGGATGTCACGGAGGCGGTTCGCGATTGCAGCATTCTCATGCTGTGTCTGCCAACGCCTCCCGGTGAGGACGGATCGGCCGATCTATCATACGTCCTGAACGCGAGCGCAACGATTGCAGGCCTGCTCAATACGTTGGACGTCAGGGAGCATCGCATCATCGTTAACAAAAGCACCGTACCAGTAGGAACAACGGCTGCTATTGACAACGCGATGCGTGCCGTTGCGCCTGAGCGTTCATTCGATGTCGTCTCCAATCCGGAGTTCCTGAGTGAAGGATTCGCCGTCGATGACTTCATGAAGCCTGATCGTGTTATTGTCGGCACAAGCAGCGTCTATGCCGAGCAGATCATGCGTGATCTGTATGAGCCGTTTGTCCGCGAGGGCAATCCTGTATTGGTATTCGACGAAAAGAGTGCAGAGATCGCCAAGTATGCCGCCAATGCGTACCTGGCAACGAAGATCTCCTTCATGAACGATCTATCTGAGTACTGCGAGGCTGTGGGTGCTAACATTGAGTTGGTGCGCCTAGGCATGGGGTCGGATCCTCGTATCGGCAAGATGTTCCTGTTCGCAGGTGTTGGCTATGGAGGGTCGTGTTTTCCAAAGGACGTCAAGGCGATCGCTCATTCGGCGCGATCCATGGGAACACCCCTGGAGATCGTCGAGGCAGTCGAAGACGTCAATCATCGTCAGGTTCATCGCTTTGTCGATCGGGTCCTGGCGCGCTTCGATGGACATGTGCACGGTCGTGTGTTCGCGTTGTGGGGCCTGGCCTTCAAGCCCAACACGGACGATGTCCGTGAAGCGCCATCCTTTGTCGTCATCGACCGGCTTCGCCAGGCCGGAGCTACGATACAGGCCTATGATCCTGAAGCAATTGCGACGAGTCGGCGCGTACTTGGTGATACCATCACGTACGCTTCATCAGCGATGGATGCCGTTCGCGGTGCCGATGCGCTGATCATTGTGACGGAATGGGCCGAGTTCCGTAAGCCGAAGTGGTCGCTGGTGAAGGATCGACTACTTCGTCCACTGGTATTCGACGGACGGAATATGTACGACTTGGACGACATGGGTGCCGAGGGTATCGAATACCACTCCGTTGGTCGTCCTTCAGTCGGTCCGGTCGCGCTCGACTGATGTTCGAGTGATACGGCGCGACACCCTCCTGCCTGTCATAGCACTGAACATCTGAAGCTGTCTTCGCGTGCGCCACCATCGCTGTACCCGAAGCCACAGCATGCGAATCATACGGGCCGCCGAGAACGCATTCGAACTCATTGAACCGGTCAGCATGTGCCGGAGCTGCATACGCTCGATGTCACTGATGGACATGTCTACGGCCTGCGCTGTAGGCTGTTCCAGGATGTGTTCAAGCACGGACTCGAGCTGATCGGCCTTAGCCTTGAACCGCGAGGCGTCGATCGTGTTATACTGCATCAGCAGGATCAGGTGATCATACAGTAATGCTGCTCGCTTGATGTCCTCAAGCTGATGTTCCGCTCGCAACGCCACGAGGAGGGCATCGGCGAGTTCCTCGATCGCTAGAACCGTCTCCTCTGGAAATGAGAACATCTCTGATGGATCGATGTCGTCGATGTTGACGTAGATCCTGCTGAGCTGCTGTATCTCCTGGCCATAATTCTCGGACACGAACATGCCGATCCGTTCCGTGAGGTTGTCGATCTGTCGTTGCAAGAGCCCAAGTTGGCTTTGCAGCTGCTCCTGTCTGAGATTGCCCGAGGCTGACGAACGTTGCGATTCGATATCACGACGCTGTTGATAGAGTTGACGCAGTCGGACGGCATCGTCTGACGATGACTGATAGATCTGTGTCTCGATGATCTTCGCATCAACGGTCATCCGTGACGTTCCGATCTTCACGGTGTTGACCGAGATACTTTCGCCCATGGCCTCACGTAGTGATTCGAGATCGATATGTGCAACACCGTCGGTGATGACGAGAATCTGTGCGTGACTTAACTGACTTTCGTGGGCGATGTCTTCGATGGCCGTGCTGAGCGCCTTTTGCAATGCCGTGCCGTTGCCCAAGGAGTTCAAGTGCATCACGTGACTTATCAGCCGGTTGTACGACGGAAGATCCCGTGCGACCATCAATGGTCCGACGGTAATGTCGAACGTCCTGAAGAAGATGGTACCCAGCTCCCACCGGTTTTGCTGCAAGAAGATATAGGCGATCGCCTTCGCCAAGTGGATGCGATAATGCTGTCGCATCGAGCTTGACGTGTCAAACAGCAGGTACACCTTTTGTTTGCGATCGTCCGGTGCAAACTCATCAGACTCGGTCTGATAGCGGAAATTCTTCGGAGCTCGCGGACGTGGCATCCACAGCGAGCGCTCCGCGAGCCGCTGAAGAAAGACCTGCTCCGGAAGCAGGAACTGATACGGATAGATGTGGCGTACTTCCGTGACGCTCCGTATCAGATCTGCCTCGTACTCTTCCGCCTCTGCTACGTTGGGCACAAGGATGTGTTCGTGCGTTCTCTCCACGTCACTCGGTGCGTTCAGCGAGAGTATCGGGGCGATACCACGGGCGATCGGATGCTCGAGATCCTCGAGAATTCTCGCAATGTCATAGATGAGCGTGAAGTTCTCCGGAAGATGCTCTTCGACGGTGTCGAAAAAGCCGAAATGCTCCATTCTGGAGAAGAATTCCGACGTCTCGATAACATTTCGTGACATCGCGCTAGGCCTTGTTCAGCTCACGTTCGACGATGATGAGCGTTTGCTGAAGCTTTCGTTCGACGGAATGCTTCAGCTCACGGACCTCATCGCATACCGGAAGGAAGTCCGTGAGGAACTGCTCAAGGAGCTTCTTGTTGTGATCGGCGGGTTGTTCCTGACCGATCTTCTCCTTGATCCACTCTACGAGCGATCGGCGCACGGTCGTCGCGGAGAATGTATGCAGTGGTTGGCGCATCAATTGCGGCTGCGTACGAATGTCCTCCAGCAGCTCCGAGAAGTCCAGCAACACCGTGATCTGATCAAAGCCGTTCGATGCCGTGAGCGAGTTGTAGACCGTCTGATAGGCCTTCTTGAAGGTTGCGATTTCATCCGGCAATCCCACCGACGCAAAGATGAAGTAGAGTCTACTCACGTCGTCGTGGATCACTTCGCTTCGACCCTTCAGCAGGGCAAGTGCACGCAGCAGGTCCAGGGCTTTCGCCTGGGTACGAGGAGAGATGTAGAAATCCTGCGTGCTTCCACTCTTCACGGCATCGTGCAGTGCGCGATTACGAAGGTACTCGTAATGGCGAATAACAACGTTGGTGAAGTACAGCACTTCTGAAGACACCTGAATCTCGTTGGCTTCATCATAGCCGGTGATGATGCGATGCATGTGCTGTAACTCGCCGAATGAGATCTTCTTCGGCGCAGGTATTGGCCGACCACCATGCTCAAGGTATCGCTGTGAAATCCTGTATTGCACAAAGGGATCCTTATCCGGTAGAATGACAGCCTTGAACAGGAATCGATCAAGGAGTGCTTCCGTGACCTCGGACACACGCAGGTAATTAGTTGCCGCAATGACGGTGTGAAGCCGGGAAGGCACATTCTGCACACCTCTGATCAGTCGCCGTTCATTCAGCAGCGAAAGCAGAGCTCGCAGTGTGAAGTCATTCGCATCGAAAATTTCGTCAATGAACCCGAACTCCGACTCGACAAGCGATCCCTCGGTGTTGTGGATGATGCGGCCGCTCTTAAGCTGTTCGAGGTCGAGACCGCCGAAGTAGGTGTCTGGCTGTTGCTCCTTCGAAGCCTGAACACGGAAGAGCGTTGCCCCGTCGAACATGGCGAAGATCTGCTCCGTGAGCAGCGACTTGCCTACACCGGTACGACTCTGCAACAGCAAGTGCTCAGCCGTAAGGAGGGCACAGATCGCCTGTTCAATGACTTCTTCGCGATTGATCACGCGCTGGCCGATAAAGGCCGCGGCCTCTTTCAGATCACGTGCGATTGCTTCGATCGAGTGATTCGTCGTCGTTGTTGCTGCCATTGTCGGCCTCCTGGTGAGTCAAGGCCTGAAAATAGCAAACTCGACCTCATTGCCCCTTGTCAACTGGCAGGGGCAGGGGAGTTGGGCTCAACTCGATACGATCGATCCACGGCAGCATGGAGACGCAGGCAAGCGCTTTTGACGGAAGGTAGGCATGCGTGGTCATGGAATCGGCGACGAGCGTGGTGCACGCGGAGGAGCATGCGCTAAGGTCTCGTTGAATCGTTGTGCCACCGGTCGGACGTCCGAGGATCGTTACGGTGACCATGGTATCGATGGGCGAATACTCGAAACGCTGCACAACCTCTACGATCTCGTCAGTGCATCGATCTGCGTTCAGAGGCTTCACGCTCGAGACCGAAGTACACCCGCAGAGAAGACCAAGGGTCAGCAAGGCGATGGTCAATAGCAGATGGTTCATCCTCAAATGTACGATCGGGCCTAATTTTACACGCATGGATACGCAGGAAGCCACGTCATCAAGCCGGGATGCGCTGCACGCGCAACTGATCGCTCGAATGCCCACATCACCGGGCGTGTACCTGCACAAGGACAGTGCCGGAACAGTGATCTATGTAGGTAAAGCAAAGCATCTACGAAATCGCGTCAAGTCCTACTTTCAGCAGCAGCGGCATCAGAATGCCAAGACCCGCGCATTGGTTGAACGAATCGCCGATGTCGAGGTCATTGTTACTGACACTGAGGCTGAAGCACTGATCCTTGAAAACACGCTGATCAAGGAGCATCGACCGAAGTACAACATCCTTCTTCGCGACGACAAGTCGTATCCATATATCCGCATCACGAAGGAAGAGTATCCACGGATATTCAAGACGCGGACCATCATTCGTGATGGTAGCCGCTACTTTGGACCATATACGGATGGCACCTACCTCTACAACCTGCTCAAGACGCTTCGAGCTGTGTTTCCACTACGATCGTGTGACCTGCCGCTTTCTGACACGCAGATCGCAACAGGGAAGTGGAAGGTCTGTCTCGACTATCATATCAAGAAATGTGAGGGGCCTTGCGAGGGCTTCGTGTCACGCGAGCGCTATAACGACTACATCCGTCAGGCCCAGCAGATCCTGAGTGGTCGAACTCGGGACCTAGAACGGCAGCTCGAGGAATACATGCATGCGCTTGCGGAGGACCTCAGATTTGAGGATGCAGCCATTATTCGGCAGCGGTTGACGAGTCTTCGTGAATACACCGCAAAACAAAAGGTGACGTCGGCAGACGATATTGACAGAGACGTCTTTGCAATCGCGAGGATCGGGCCGATGGCCTGTACGATCATCTTTACGATCCGCGATGGTAAACTCATTGGTAAACGGCATTTCATCGTGAATGCCACGGAAGAGACGACGGATGCCGAGCTGGTTGCATCGACCCTTGAGCGCTGGTATGTCGAAGGTGATGTCGTACCTGATGAGGTCCTTCTGCCCTGCGAAATCGAGGACATGGACATCATCGGTCAGTTCCTGCGAGAAAAACGTGGTAAAGTCGTTGATATCATCGTGCCTAAGATCGGTGATAAGCGAAAGCTGCTTGCCATGGCCGAACAGAATGCCGACCTGCTGCTGCGCGAGGTACTCCTGCAGCAAGCCCAGAAGGATCAGTCCATGCCTCGGGCCGTGCTCGACCTGCAACGTGATCTGCGGATGCAACGCATGCCAAGACGGATCGAGTGCTTCGATAACTCGCACATGCATGGACAGGACTACGTATCCTCTATGGTCGTCTTCGTTGACGGTCGTCCGAAGAAAAGCGACTACCGTCGCTACAAGCTTCGTAGCGTTGTCGGCAACGACGACTTCGAAGCCATGAAAGAGGTCATGACGCGACGCTATGGTCAGACGGATGAGCAAAGGATGGAGCTGCCTGATCTGATCATCATCGATGGTGGCAAGGGACAACTATCGCATGCCATGGAGGTCTTAACGGAGCTTGGCGTCGCTTCTTCGGTCACCGTGGTCGGTTTGGCCAAGCGTCTCGAAGAGGTCTTCATACCCGGTTCCTCGGATGCCCTGTATCTGTCCAAGACGTCATCAAGTCTTCGCCTGCTGCAGCAGGCCCGGGACGAAGCACATCGTTTTGCGATCACGTTTCACCGGTCGCTGCGTTCCAAGCGAACGCTCAGGACAGAGCTTACGGACATCCCGGGCATTGGCGAGACAACGGCGACGAAGCTTCTTCGTGCCCTAGGGAGCGTGGAAGGGGTACGCAACGCGACAATGGAACAGCTCGAAGAGGCCGGCGGCAAGGCCGTTGCCGGTCGCATATGGCGGCACTACCATGGCTCGGACCATCATGACGCCGATTCGCCATGATGCCGTCAATCCTCGGATTCCTTCGACGTCAGCTTGAACGGCTGCAGCAGCAGCCGTGGTCACCATATGCCATTCCGGGTGCGTGGGTCGATGCAGAAGAGCGGCATGTCTTTTCATCGCCCCCTGCATATCACCTACGTCAGCTGAACGAGATCGAGCGGCTGGCCCGCATTCGGTCAGGATCGCAGACCGATGCTCTGAGGGGACTGACGTACAATGCGTTAGTGCGTCATGCTTTGGCATACGATCATGGTCGTGAATCTGTAGCAGAGGGCTGGTCTGCGGAGGGAACACCGCTCAAGCTGCTGTCATTATTGCCGTATCTCCATCGTCTGGGTGTTACGACGATCGTGCTGCTACCCATCTTCGAGCGAGGGAGAGTTGGACGAAAGGGAAATCTTGGATCGCCGTACGCCGTCCGCCATCCGTTTCGACTGGACATCGACCTCGTAGAGCCCGCACTGGGTATGACCGCTGACGACGTGTTGCGTGCATTTGTAGCGGCTGCACATGCGCTTGGTATGAAGGTCGTACTGGAATTTGTCCTGCGTACGGCAAGTATCGACAGTGAACTCGTGTACAGTCATCCCGAGTGGTTCTACTGGATACGAGAATCCACAACGATGACTAGGACCTTCCGGAAGCCGGACTTCACCGAGGCAGCGTTACAGATGGCTACGCAGATGGTCCACGACGGTAACGCCGCTGGTCTGCCTGCGCCAAGACGCGACTATCAGGACCAGTTCACGGCCGTGCCGCAGCATATACGATCCGATGAACATGGATGGATTGGCTTGATGTCTGATGGTACCCGCGTTCGCATTCCCGGAGCCTTCGCCGATTGGCCGCCAAACGATCCGCAGCCACCATGGAGTGATGTCACCTACCTTCGACTGCATGATCACCCGGATTACCGATACATGGCATACAATACCATCAGGTATTACGAGGCAGAGCTTGAGCAGCCAGCATATCGAGTGTCCGGTGTGTGGAATTTCATGGCCAGCATTCTCCCGCACTGGATCAGGCTGTTTGAGATCGATGGGGCAATGATCGACATGGGACATGCGTTGCCTGCGGCACTCCAGCAGCGGGTGATCGACGAAGCACGGGCACTGCGACCGGATCTTATCCTGCTTGAAGAGAACTTCGTGATCGGTGCAGAGAGTGTTGCTGCCGGCTATGATGCCGTTGTCGGATACCTGCCGCTCCACCTGCACGAGCCCTCTTCCGTTCGTGCGTTTGTGGAACGGGCTGCCCGTAAGGATCTTCCGGTGCGTTACTTCGCAACGCCGGAGACCCACAACACTCCTCGAGCGGCTTCGCGTGAGGGAGGGTTCGACTTCAGTATTGCGATGTGGACCTTCGCTCGTTGTCTTCCGAACTCCGTGCCGTTTCTCCACGCAGGGATGGAATTGGCCGAGACGATGCCGATCAATACCGGCCTTGGATTCACGCACGAAGAACTGCGTCATCTACCCGCGGAAGACCTTCCACTGTTCTCATCCGCCCGGTTGCCATGGGATGATGCTGGCAGATCGTTGGCCGCGTTTACGGCGATCGAACATGCGATCACGTCGTCGCATTGGTTCAAGCATTGCACGGATGGCGATGACGTGCTGGTGATCGAGACGGGGGATCCGAGGACGATCGCCTATGCGAGAATTACTGCTCGACATACAATAGGCATCATCGTCATGGTCAACATGACGTCCGATGCCAAGCAGACGACGTTGTTCTTGCCACGATCTCTCAAGCACCTGTTCAATGCTCCGGCTATCGGTGTTCGCAGGACATCATCGAGCGAGCTGACGGTAGAAATCAAGCCGTGGACGTGCGTGATCATTCCGATATGGGGAGCGCCGACCTCAGGGGATTCAACTCTGTAGGGT
>JAULYI010000242.1:0-18158 GCA_032117915.1 Kapaibacterium sp. (SeqCode)
AGGACGTCGATATCCGGGAAATTCCAAGTTTCAGACGTACATCTCTGCGCCTCGTGACCACTGCAGCAAGCTTCCGCACGGTGATGTATGTGCTCTTGACAATCCTTGGCATCGTCATCATTGGACTGGTCTCTATCCCCTGGCAACAGACCGTTGTCGGCTCTGGCACCGTCACATCCTTCGCTCCGGAAGCACGGCCGCAAACCGTAGAGAGTATCATCTCCGGTCGGATCGTCCAGTGGAATGTGCGTGAGGGGGCCGTGGTCCGTCAGGGTGACACCTTGTGCATCTTGTCGGATATCAACGTCAACTTCCTCGATAATGACCTTATCGAGCGTCTTCAGAGTCTTCGTGATCAAACCTTGCAAGCCCAGGAAGGCGCTATTGGTGCTGCCATTCAACGTCGTAAGCAGGCGGAACAGCGGTTAGAGCAATCAAAGGCCAGGTACGACAATGTTCTGGTTTCGCTCGGTGTAGCAAAGACGCGTTTCAATCGTGCTGAGTCACTTCTGCGCGATGGACTCGTTTCTACCCGTGAGTTTGAAACGGCAACAGCAAACTACCAGGCTGCGATCGCGGATAGTATTTCGTCCAGTGCCGCGATCCTTGCGGCGCGTCAGGATATCGATGCGTTCCGAAGCGAAGAAGAGCGCGTGATCTCCCAGGCTCAGGTATCCATCCAGGAAGCGGAGGTGCGACTCAGTAATGCGATGGGGCGAGTCGGTGCACGCATCGTGACGGCACCCATCAGCGGAACGATCGTCCGCGTTCGCAAACCGGGAGCGGGCCAGGCGGTGAAAGAAGGTGATGAGCTCGCAACCATCGTGCCGCTCATTGACGACCAGGCGGCCGAGATCTACGTTAGCAGCATGGATGCTGCATTGGTCTCACCCGGAAAACTTGTCTCGCTTCAGTTCTCAGGATTCCCCGCCTTCCAGTTCTCGGGATGGCAGAATATTGCCATCGGCATCTTCCACGGCGAGGTCAAGGTTGTCGATGCTGTCGATGACGGCACGGGAAGATTCCGACTTTTGGTTGTACCTGACTCTGCTCGACGCGACTGGCCCGATTCTCGCTTCCTACGACAAGGAACAGACGTGACCGGCTGGGTACTGCTAAACGAAGTGCCGCTTGGCTATGAACTATGGCGTCAGCTCATGGGCTTCCCGCCGCAATTTCCCGTCCCGGAGCAACGCTCGAAGAGCAATGGCAAGGGCAGTGTAGGACGCGGTAAGACACCATCGGAGAAGGCATTGTGAGGACGATCGTAGTTGTCATTCTCATGGTGGCTTCAGTTCGAGCCCAATCACAGGATACGATTGCGCTTGCCGAATTTCTGCGACGTGTTGAAGTCTCGCACCCGTCGTTGCGTATCGCTTCGTACGAGCCGGATCTGGCTGAGGCTGAGATCCGAAACGCACTCGGTCGGTTCGATCCGCGCCTGACGGCGTCGTATGAGTTCAAGGACAAGGCCGGCACCGATAAGCTTAATATCCTAGACGCGGCAGTCGAGCTTCCACTTGATCTGCTATTCGGGCCAAAGATCAAGGCGCAGTATTCTAGGGGGCTGGGTTTCCAGATCGATCCACAGAATGCTACGGCCGGCAGTGGCGAAGCGTCACTTGGTGTATCACTGCCGCTGTTTCAGGGCATCTTCACGGATACCCGTCGAAATGCTCTGCGAAAGGCGCTCCTCCGGCCTGACCTTGCTCAGGCTCAATACCGTATGGACAGGAACAACCTGTTACGAACGGCAGCAACGAGGTACTGGGAGTGGAGCGAAGCCGTAGCCATGATTAGTGTCATGGACACCCTCGTGCAGCTTGCTGAGCGCCGCCTAGCGTTCATCACCGATCGTGCCCGTGCCGGCGAGGTCGCTACGATCGACTCGATCGATGCGGCACAAGAGGTCTTTCGCAGACGCGGTGAACGGCTGCGAGCACTACGTGCTGCCGAGCAGGCTCAGATCGAGGCAGCCATCTTGCTATGGACGACAGAGGGAGTTCCCGATGTACTCACTGGTTCTCCACTGCCCCTTCCCAATCCCTCTGATAGTACACTGAGCGAGGCATCGCTCGTTTCGCTTGCGAAAGAACGACGTCCGGAAGTCAAGCGTGCGGCACTGCTGCAACAAACGACACAGCTGGATCGCGACCTTGCACGCGAGTTGCTGCGGCCCTTTGTCGAGGCTGATGCCAGTATCATCTCATATGACGTCACGAAGTCAGGTTCACCGGATGTTAAAGTAGGCTTGCGAATCGATCAGCCGTTGCTCTTTCGTTCAGCTTCAGCGCAGGAACAAGTCGCCGACATCACGGTTCAACGAGCAGACTGGCAGCGGCTTCTTGTTGATCGCGCGGTCACGGCAGATGTGCAAAATGCCGTCGTTGCCGTCGAACGCGGACGTGAACGCCTTCGTTTGGCAACGAATGAAATACGACTGGCAAGGATCATGGTCGAGACCGAGGAGCGACGCACTCGTGCCGGTGAGACCGATCTGCTTACGATCAATCTCCGCGAGCGTTTTCTTGCTGACGCTCTGATTCGAGAGCTCTCGGCGCGTGCCGACGTTGTTCGTGCCTTTCTGGCACTTCAGTGGGCTACGGGAACGATCTGACCCTGATCGATACTTCGACGATCAGCGGAACCGCACCCTTCCGTATTTTTGCAGCCCTGCCTACACACACTACACCTTTTAAAAGGAATTCGCTCATGAACATCCTTGTCTGCATCTCGCAGGTGCCTGATACGGCAACGAAGATCGTTGTCGGAGCAGACGGCAAGAGTATCAACCCCCAAGGCGTGAAGTTCATCCTGAACCCGTACGACGAGTTTGCGATCGAAGAAGGACTTCGACTTCGTGAAGCGCACGGCGGTACAGTGACGACGCTCACCGTTGGCGGTGATAGCGCCAAAGAGATCCTACGAACGGCTCTCGCGATGGGCTCGGACAATGCAGTACTTGTCAAAGACGATGTTCGCGCCGACTCGTTCGTTGTCGCCTCCAGCATCGCAGACGCGGCCAGGGAACTGTCACCGGATGTGATCATCTTTGGTCGTCAGAGCATTGATTTCGATTCGTTCCAGATTCCGAGCATGGTAGCCGAAATGCTTGATCTACCGAACGTATCGATGGTGTCCAAGCTGTCGATCGACGGCTCAAACGTGTCATGCGAGCGTGATATTGAAGGCGGCAAGGAGATCGTCTCCGTGTCACTGCCTTGCGTCCTGAGTGCTCAAAAGGGTCTCAATGATCCTCGTTATCCGAAACTTCCGGATATCATGAAGGCTAAGCAAAAGCCCATCACGGAACGTGCTGCCGTTGCGGCTGCACCTCAGGTCGAGGTACTCGGCATGGTTCTCCCGTCACAAAATCGTCTTGGTGTAGTCGTCGGTGATAGTGATGCCGATCTCCAGGAGATCGTGCGTCGACTACACGAAGAAGCCAAGATGATCTAACCTACCACACGAATCTCCATAGATCACCCCCTATGAACGCTATACTTATCGTCCTTGAACCGCAAGGAACATCGATTAAGCGCACCTCACTCGAGGCCATAACCGCTGCCCGTGGCATCGCCGGTGGTGCTCCCATGCATGGTGTCATTATCAATGGCACGTCTGAGCAGATCAACGCGGCTGGCGCCTACGGCCTTGCCAACGTGTTGAACGTGTCCTTGGCTTCGTTCGCAAACGGCACGGTGGCAGCAGCCATCGCTACAGCAGCAACAACCGTTGGAGCTGATGTTGTGCTGTTCGGTGCAAACGCAACAGGGAAAGACATTGCACCTCGCGTTGCCGTTCGACTTGGCGCCGGTCTCCTGGCCGACTGCGTTGGACTTAGCAATGATGGAGGCCGACTTATTGCAACACGTCCCGTGTACGCAGGCAAGGCAACGGTCCAAGTCACTTCTACAACGCCTAGTGGCGTTGTAACGCTTCGTCCGAATGTCTTCACTGCAAAGCAAGATCAGACCGTATCCGTCTCTGTTCAGGATCTCTCAAGTGTGGCAAATCCCCCTGCCCGCACATCCGTGGTCAACGACATCATCAAGAACGATGGTGTCATGGACGTGGCAGAAGCCGATATGGTTGTTTCAGGTGGACGTGGCATGAAGGGCCCCGAACACTTCAACCTCGTAGAAGATCTTGCAAAGGCTCTCGGAGCTGCTGTCGGCGCTTCTCGAGCTGTCGTTGATGCCGGATGGCGCCCACACCGCGAACAGGTAGGACAAACAGGTAAGACCGTCTCTCCCAACTTATACGTTGCCTGTGGCATCAGTGGTGCAGTGCAACACCTTGCGGGCATGTCGTCTTCGAAGTACATCGTTGCCATCAATAAGGACAAGGATGCACCGATCTTCAAGATCGCTGACTACGGAATCGTTGGTGATGTGTTCGAGGTACTACCCCGCCTCACCGCTATGGTTGCAAACGTCACGGGTCGGTAACCTCACGGAGCATATTCAAGGCCTATGCGGCCTATCTTACAGCAATGCATAAGATTCAGGTAGACATACTCGGACTGAGCAACAGTCAAGCAGGCACCAATGCCTACGCACTGATCCTGAAGGAATCAGAAGGGGTACGGCAGTTGCCTATCGTCATTGGTGCTCCGGAGGCACAGGCCATTGCCAATGAGCTTGAGGGCGTTCGTCCGCAGCGTCCCATGACGCATGATCTCATGAAGCAGATCATCGATACGCTTGGCGCTACCGTACGAGAGGTAGCAATTACGTCATTGCAAGATGGTACCTTCTACGCCAGTGTGATCTTTGATTATTCAGACATCGAGATCGATGCCCGCCCGAGTGATGCGATCGCTTTGGCCGTTCGATGCGGCGTACCGATCTACGTCACCGAAGAGATCCTTGAAGAGGCCGGATATAAGCCAGATGATGACGAGACGTCCGAAGCAGAACCAGGATCAGCAGACGATGTGGCAGAGGATCTCGAGGAACAGCCTCACGGAGGTACATCAGGAGCACGCTCTGGTAGGCAGCGTCTTGAAGAGGAGCTAGCTCGTGCCATCGGTTCGGAAGACTATGAGCGGGCAGCCCAGCTTCGTGACGAGCTTTCCAACTTGCACGACGACGACGGCTGATTCAGGTTAGCAGGAATTGCTATATTTGTAGCCCAAAACGCGTCGCCGGGGTAGCTCAGCTGGTCAGAGCAACGGAATCATAATCCGTGGGTCGGGGGTTCAAGTCCCTCCCCCGGTACGGCAAACGCAAAGCCCTCGCACCACTTCTGTGATGCGAGGGTTTTTCATAGTTGGCGCTACCCTACCGCTTTGCTAAAGCGCGCTCTTCGGCCGGTATGCGAATCAATAGCAGAATAGCTGCATTGGCGACCGAGGCGACGACGGCTGTGATGAAACAGCCAACGATCATCGGAACGAGTGCCAGCTCGAGAGCGACGATGAGGTAGTTGGGATGACGCACATGGCGATACCATCCGCTGCGAACTACTGTCATGTCCGGCCATGTGATGATCCGAGTGTTCCATGCCTCTCCCAAGGAGCGAATCACACTGTATCGTGCTACTTGGAGAAGCAGAGCGCCAAGGCAAAGCCAGGGCCACATCGATGGAAGCGTCTGGTGTCCAAGTTGCCACTCAGCGTTCATGCCAACGAGCCATCCAACGTGCAGTACAACAAACATCCAGTAATGTCCACGTCCGTGTTCGATGCCACCACGTGCGAGTGCCCGCTTTGTGTTCCTTGCAGATAGCGCAAGCTCCGATACACGCTGAAGCATGATGATGATCGAGATCGTTTGAACAAGAGGCATGTGTCAACTCTGATGATCAGTGTGCTCTGCGTGTGATAGCAGAAGGAACTCCGCGCTGAACCCCGGCCCAAGTGCCGTCATCAATGATCGGCCTGTCAACGTTGCACACTGCTGAAGCGTCTGTTCGAGCACGAATAGCACGGTCGCACTGGACATGTTGCCACAGTTCCGAAGAACCTCTTTTGCGATCTGCATATCGGATTCTGGACGCTGCAAGATGTTCGCATAGGCGTCCAGCACCTTTGCACCACCGGGGTGCGGTATAACGCGATCAATGTCTGTGCGTGTAATGCCCCATGACTGCAAGGCCAAGTCTATGACGGGAGCAACTGACATCGTCACAAACGCCGGAATATCGCGGGAGAATCGAACCTTGAGGCCCGTGTCGATCACGTCCCAGCCCATGATATCCTCTGTCTGAGGGAACAGGTGGCTATAGCTATGGTCGATGGCACCGTGTCGGCCGCTAGGCCCTATCACTACAGCTCCGGCACCATCACCGAACAGGCTAGTACCAACAAGGTTTGATTTTGAGAGATCGGTCCGTTGCATCGTCACACTACAGATCTCCACAGCAACGAACAGGACAAAGCCGTGACCGGCCTTACAGAGATCAGCACTTCGACTAAGACCGCTGACGCCGGCAGCGCAACCTAAACCTACAATGGGCATTCTTGTGACCGTCGGTTTGCATCCAAGCCGTTGTGCGACGGCTGCGTCAAGGCTTGGTGTAGCAAGTCCCGTTGTAGATGCTACCACAATAGCGTCAACGTCACTTGCATGCAAGCCAGCATCGCTGAGTGCGGCAATTGCGGCTCTCGTGGCAAGATCCACGGCCTCGGCAATGAACACATCATTGGTTTCTCCGAATCCATGTGATTGCCCATACCAGTCTGCGGGACGAACGAAGTATCGCGTAGCAATGTGCTCATGCGAGAATGTCGAAAGCACACGATAGAGCGACGGTGGGAGGTTTGGGAAGACCGCTTCGACGATGGACCGCACGGTTGGCTGGTCGACCATGAACGGCGGAAGTGCTGTGCCTATTCCTGCAATGTGCACCTTCACGGTAACTCCGGTGTGTCGTGTTCAGGCGTAGCACACGTATTCCGAAATGCCAACTGCGACAACCGTTTTCGTTGATCACTTTTCCAATCGATGCGAGGTCGGTTTTTATCCTTCGGCAGATAACCGATCCGGTACAGGGCCATGAGTTCGAGGTCATCCGGAACGTTCAAAATGGCCTTCAGATCATCCCATGCACCGGGTATCTCCATCGGTGTCGAGATAAACTGGATTCCCATGCCAAGATCACCGCAGGTAAGCCAGATATGTTCAACTGCCATGCCCATACTGAGCTGACAGTAGAATCCGGAGAGCTCGCCGGGACGAAACTCCTCTTTGGTGAGCAGTACAGCAATGATCAACGGACTCCCGGCGATCAGCGCACGGTTGTCCTCTCCCAGCATTCTGGCTACCCCAAGTTTTGACATGATCTTCATTGCCCCTTCACTGAATACCTGGCGGATGAAGGGACGCAGAGGGCCGGGCATCTGATCAATGAGGATTCCGTCACGACGTTCTTCCAATTCCTGCGGAGAGAATCGGAAGTACTTTCGGTAGCGGGAGAAGAACGTGCCGCCCTCCATGAGCTGTGTCATGGTGCGACCGCCGATGTCCGCTATTCGGTTGCGTATCTGCGGATCATCGATCAGAATAAAACGCCACGGTTGCGAATTGAAGTGGCTTGGTGCTCTGCCTGCTGCTTCTACAAGGCGACGTTGATGTTCAAGACTTACGGGGCGTGGATCAAACGGACCATTTGTTGTGCGACGTCGATCGATCGCTTCCTGCAAGGTCATTGGCATTAAGCATCTCCGATGGATTCGGCATACATGGTATCAATCTGAGAAGCATACTCTTTCTCTACGGCCTTTCGTTTGATCTTGAGCGTAGGAGTCATCATGCCATTGTCTACCGTGAATGCCGCTGGCAACAGGGAGATTCGACGAACGCGCTCGTACTTCGAGAGATCACGTTGCAGGCGGTTTACGTCGTTCATGATAGCCTGATGCAGTTCTGATGATGCAACGGCCTCGCTCAGTGAGGCGTATGCATACCCCTGTTTTGCAGCCCATGCCTTTACCGCCTCTTCCTCCGGCACGATCAAAGCTGTACAGAACTCTCTATCGTTACCGATCAAAAGCGCTTGGTCGATCAGGGGGCTTTGGGTCAGCAGCTGTTCTATCGGTTGCGGCGCAATGTTCTTGCCACCGCTCGACACAAGAAGGTGCTTCTTTCGATCGGTGATGCGTAGGCGACCGTCATGCGTGAACTCTCCGATGTCGCCCGTATGGAACCAACCATCAGGTGTAAGGACTTCATCGGTTGCGGCTTGATCGCGCCAGTAGCCCTTCATGATGTTTGGACCACGAGCCAGGATCTCTCCGTCGGCTGCAATACGAATCTCAACGTTGTGTAAGGGCTGCCCCACGGTGCCAATGAGTTCATCGTTCAGGCGGTTGATCGAAAGCACGGGCGATGTTTCCGTTAGTCCATAGCCTTCAAGGATGTGAATACCGGCCATGGTAAAGAACTTACCCACATCAACGCTTAGTGCTGCACCGCCAGAGACGAAGAATCGCAGACGTCCGCCTGTACGCTCGCGGATCTTCGAAAACACAAGCTTGTCGGCGAGCGCGTGCTGCAACTTGAGAATCGGACCGGCGCCACCCTTTTCAACGGCGTCCACGTATCGACGCCCCACCGTTGTTGCCCATCGAAAGATTGTTGCCTTTGCTCCACCCTCTTTCTCTACGGCAGTCTCAACACGCGTCTTGATCCGCTCAAACAATCGTGGTACGGACGTCATGATCGTTGGACGCACCTCTCGAAGATTCTCTGCGACCGATTCAATGGACTCTGCCATGTAGACAGATGCTCCAACGCTGAATGCAAGGTAGTATCCGGACATGCGCTCATAGGAATGGCACATCGGAAGGTACGAAAGCAGGATATCAGCGTCATACAGCTGAACCGTATCCTGCGACGCTAGAATGTTCGACATCAGGTTTCGGTGCGTGAGCATGACGCCCTTGGGATTGCCTGTCGTTCCACTCGTGTAGATCAACGTAAGCAGATCTTCCTCGCGAACACGTGAGGCCAGATCGAGGAACTTCGTTCGACGCTCATTGTTATGAGCCGAGGCTCGGCCGTTGGCAATAACGTCAGACATACGGATCACGCCATCCTGAACGGGAACGTCGTCGTTCATGACGATGATCCGGCGAAGAGCCGGCAGTTCGTCCCTAACCTTAAGAATCTTGCTCAGCTGGAACGCATTGCTGACGATGATCGCAGCAGCATCACAATTGTGATAGATGTACTGTTCCTGCTTTGCAGTAAGCGTTGGGAAGATCGGCACGTCAACGGCACCGATGGTCGTAATGGCAAAGTCTGCGATTACCCACTCGATACGATTCTCCGAGACGATACCTACGCGCTCACCAGCCGTGATACCCTCCAACAGCAAGCCAAGTGCGAAACTCTCAACGTCGTCCCGAAGTTGGTCGTGAGTCATGGATTCCCATTGTCCCTTCACCTTCCGGGCATAGGCTGTTTTATCGGTTCGACCGGCATAGCGGTCGCACATCTGGATGAACATGGCGGGTATCGTAGCAGGTCTCATGATGCCTCCGTTGGATCCGATAAGTAAACGAGTTGTTAGTCAAAAAACGACCAATGCACGCTGAGGCGGAAATTTCGCGATATCTCCGGATACCCTGCAACGGAAAACCAGGGAACCCCTAGAATATTTTCAAATGCCAAGCGGATATCTGCATTACCCACGGTTGCCGATACGTACGCATCGACTCCATTGGTCGTGAGAGCTTGCGTGACGTCTCTGCTCACCATGGTCCACGTTAGTGGCGAGAATCCCGGTCCTTCCGTCGCCGTTTGCATGCCAATGGTTGTCCCTAGGCGCACACTGTTCGATGCAGTCTCGAAGACATATGCGGCTGAGAGGTTGCCGCTGATCAGCGGCATATCGACGACGGTGACAGCATCTTCTGATGAGGTTCGAACGACGCGCATCGTCGAGCGAAACTCGATGTTCTTCCATCGGCCATCCGCGCGAAGGATAGCCCCAAGGATCGATGCCAACCCTCGATTGTCTGTTCGGGGCGCAACGATCACCGGAAGGATGTCGCTTGCGCGCGTCCACGCTCCTGCCATGACATCTGCCATGCTTCGGTAGAACGCCTCGGCAGACAACGTCATACGATCGACGTTGTACGATGCCAGAACACGGGCCAACACATGTCGCTCCGACAATGGTCGCTGTCCGACCGAAGTGATCTCCGTCGGTCCGGCATAGCGCGGAGCAGTCGAGATGTCGACCACGTAGGTGGACGCCGAAGAGGCACGACAGTGCAGTGCAACCCCGCCTCCGGTTGACGATCCATACTGATCCTGCAACAGCCGTGCGGCCACTCTCAGATCGAGCACCGACGTAAGGCGTAATGAACCGTGTACCCAGGTCTGTAGTCTCGCCGTTGCAACACTGGCAGCTACCGGGCTCTCGTCATGGTGAAGTGCATCGAGTGATGCTCCGGCTCGCAGCGTCAGTGCTCCCAGTTGCTGCTGCAATCGAACCTGCAAACCATATGTATGGCCTCGTGAGACAACGTCCGTGCTATCATCAGGAAACAGAAACTGTACCGATGAAGAACGCAATCGTCTGATAGAAGAGAGCGAGGCATATGCTGTTGCCTGCATGATGGTCGAGGAGTCAGCGTTAGGCAGATACCCTGCCGTCGCCTGCAGATCATGTCGGCGTGTAAGATCACGCAGAGTCTCAAAGACCGGTATCGCCGTTGCTTCTGTTATAGTGGTCATGTCCTCGGCATTCACACCGCCCCACAGATCCGTGTTGAGCGAGGCAAGATCATACGAGACCTGCACGTGCATGCGTCTGGAAGGTGTCCACCGAAACGCCGATCGTACATTCCATACATCGAAGTCGGTCTGATCGAAGCGTCCAATCGCACCGCTCCGACGAAGCCCAACGGTCGCATTCATCGATGGAGTAACATTCTGGGAGAGCGTCACATCGGTTGCCAGGAACTCACCGCCCCCTTGTGCATACCACAGTCGTGTGATCGGTGTTTTCGTGTCGTAGATGATCTGCTGCATGTTGATGGCATGAAGTCCCATGCCCCCACCAAGACCGATGGCATCGGTGCCATGAAGGATCTCGATACGCTCGATACCTTCGACAGATAATTGTTCCGTATGCAAACGCCACGACCATGGATCAAACACATGTCTACCGTTCACGGAATAAACGTGATTCGCCGGGTCTTCTCCCATGAACGTCATCGCATTGTGCTGACCGAAGCCGCCCGTGAAACGAGGGTAGGCAGCCGTGGAGCGCTGTAGCAGCTCGGGCACGCTACGATAGTCCATACGACGGATATTCGTTTTTGAGATCACTGTTGATCCACTACTCGAATCCGTCATGATCTGACCAAGTGCTTTGAACGGAGCAACCACCGTGTCGACCTGCACGATTCGAACGCTATCAACCCGTGCACATACGGTTTGAACACACAGCATACACCAAAGCAAACAGGCAGGAACAATGCCTGCCTGTTGGAGTGGTTTCATGTGATCACGGTGTATCGTCATGCATTAATTGTCGGCCGGAGCATCCGTTGTGCCTGTAGCATCGGACGCTTCGCCGTCGATCTCATCCTCTTCACGCGTCACTGTCGTGATATCTGCAATGGCGTCTCCATCGTCCAGGCGGATCAGGCGTACACCCTGCGTGTTTCTTCCGAGCGTGCGGATATCCTTGATCGGTTGACGGATGAGGATTCCGTTGGTGGTCATCACCACTAGATCGTCGGTGTCGGCTACTTCGAGAATGGCGCAGATATTACCCGTCTTATCTGTCACGTTCATGGCGATCACGCCCTTCGCTCCGCGCTTCGTCATGCGGAAGTCCTCGAGCTTTGTTCGCTTACCATATCCGTTACCGCCAACGACGATCACCTGTGCGTCGGCATGGCGAACAGCCGTAAGACTGATCACTTCGTGTCCTTTCTCGAGGCTGATACCACGAACGCCCGTAGCCGTTCGGCCCATGGCACGCACATCCTGTTCGTGGAAACGTACAGCAAGACCGGAGCTCGATCCGATCAGAATCTCAGCATTACCGTCAGTCAAGCGAGCGGCGATCAGACGATCTTCATCGGTCAGATTCACAGCAATGATGCCGTTGGATCGGACATTCTGGAAATCAGCGATCGGTGTTTTCTTGACGGTACCTTCCTTCGTTGCCATGAAGATGTATGCTTCCTGATCGAAGGTCTTGACCGGCAAGTACGCCGTCACCTTTTCATCGGATTGCTTCTGGATCACGTTGGCGATAGACCGTCCCTTTGCATTACGGCTGCCTTCGGGGATGTCATACACCTTGATACGGTATACACGTCCTCGATCGGTGAAGAACAGCAGGAAGTGATGCGTCGAGGCGCGGAAGACGTGCTCCACATAGTCATCGTCATACGTACCGGCACCGCTGACTCCCCTGCCGCCCTTATGCTGACGGCGGTAGTTTGTGACTGCCGTGCGCTTGATATAGCCATTGTGAGAGATCGTGATGATGACCTCCTCGTCGGCGATCATGTCCTCAATAGTGAAGTCACGGGCGTCATAGACGATTTGTGTGCGGCGCTCATCACCATGTTTGGTCGATAGTTCCGTAAGCTCATCACCAATGATCTGCATCTGGACCTGCGGGCTTGCAAGGATTGAGCGCAATCGCTCAATCGTCTCGATGACCTCGCGATACTCTTGCTGGATCTTCTCGCGCTCCAGACCGGTAAGGCGCTGAAGACGCATGTCGAGGATGGCCTTTGCCTGTACCTCACTAAGGCTAAAACGCGATTGCAGTCGTTCGGAGGCCGTTGGTGCATCCTTCGACTCCTTGATCGTCTTGATAACGGCATCGATGTTATCAAGAGCGATTATGAAGCCTTCCAAGATGTGAGCACGTTTCTCGGCTGCGGCAAGATCGAAGCGCGTCCGACGAATGATCACTTCGTTACGGTGCTTGATGAACTCCTCGATCATCTCCTTCAGCGTCAGGATGCGCGGACGTCCGTTGACGAGCGCAAGCATGATGACACCAAAGGTTACCTGCATCTGTGTATGCTTGTACAGGTTGTTCAACACGACCATCGGAACGCCGTCGCGCTTGAGTTCGATCACGATGCGCATACCTTCACGATCCGACTCATCACGGATATCAGAGATATCCTCCAACGTCTTGGCCTTTACCAGATCGGCGATCTTCTCGATCAGACCGGCCTTGCTTACCTGATATGGAAGCTCCGTGATGACGATCGATTCCTTACCCTGCTTGTTGACTTCGACATTGGCCTTTGCACGCACCAGGATCTTACCACGCCCTGTCGTGTAGGCATTCCGAACCCCTTCGTAGCCATAGATGATACCGCCCGTCGGGAAGTCAGGGGCAGAGACAAACTTGATAAGCTCTTCGTTGGTAATGTTCGGATCGGCGATGACGGCCTTGATACCATTGACGATTTCGCGAAGATTATGCGGCGGAATATTCGTCGCCATACCAACGGCGATACCGTTTGCTCCGTTGACGAGCAAGGTTGGCAACACGGTCGGAAGGACCGTTGGCTCCTGCAGCGAGTCGTCAAAGTTTCCGCGGAAATCAACAGTATCCTTGTCTAGGTCGCGAATGACCTCCATAGCCGTATGCGCAAGACGGGCCTCTGTATATCGCATAGCTGCGGCCGAGTCACCGTCGATCGAACCGAAATTACCTTGACCATCGACGAGCGGATAGCGCATCGACCATGTCTGGGCCAAGCGGACCATGGCATCATACACGGCACTGTCACCGTGCGGATGGTACTTGCCGAGCACTTCACCAACGATACGCGCACTCTTCTTGTACGGACGGTTTGGAAGCATGCCGAGCTCATACATCGCGTACAGGATTCGGCGGTGCACGGGTTTAAGACCGTCTCGGACGTCCGGAAGTGCACGGGACACGATGACGGACATCGAGTAATCGAGATACGAGTCCCGCATCTCGTCCTCCATGAGGACGGGCTGGATACGTTCGTTGGACAGGGCCATACAGGAGTGGAAATATGCTGCGAATCTCCCGCCGGATGCTGCGTTACGGCGGGTGTGTTAGAGCGGCAAAATTACAAAAAAGGGGGCCAAGCAGGGCCTAGCGAAGTACAACGAATTGCAGGATTTGTGTCACCGGCCCGGTTGGATCAGAGGCGATAAATCTCGCATGATACACGCCCACCGGAAGAGTCGCACCAGTATCGTCGAGGCCATCCCATTGTACGGCACTGCGACCCAACCGAAGCGATGTTTCAAGGGTGCGCATCCTCTCGCCTCGTAGGCCATAGATCTCTATTCTACCGTCAATATCTCGTCGATCAGCAACAAGTTCAATCAAGAAGGTCGCACTCCCGGACACGGGATTCGGTGCCACAGAAACACCCGTGAACGACAGCTGATCGGTCGTGAACAGCCGCAATTCAAGAGTGTCACTGTTACCGGTTGCATCGAGTGCCCTAACAAGGAGGTTGTTCTGGCCGTCCTCCAGTTGATATCGGAAACGCATCCCCGCCCGAGCATCGATGTCGTTCGTCAGTACACCAATGGACTCTGTCGGATAAAAGGCGTAATCGCTTGTGATTGAGGGACGTATGCGATCGCCATTCACGAACACAGTCAGGCGCGTAGAATCATTGATTGGCAGTTTTGAATTGTCGGTCACAATGATGCTGATGACAGGATCCACCACGGTGTACATACCGTCCGTTGCCACTTCTTCATCGACAATGGCAATGATCCTCGGCGGTACACTGTCGTCGCGCACAGTGAATCCCGTAGCCGCAGTATTGTTGAAACGGAATAGTTCACGATCCACCAACGAAGGGTCGATCGTGACGCCAACAATGCTTTGCGCGGCTAACCTTGACGTTGGCATTCGCAGGACGACTTCTTGGGAGTCATCTGCCGGTAACGATGTAAGTGACCATGGCATCTCCCAACGTCGCTCCGTCGTGTTTTCGGCCCGTGCTGCCACTTCACCGGATTTCATCGAGGCAGCTTGTGACCTGTATGCGTTGCGTATCGTTGCTTGAACATTGACGGAGTCGCCACGAAGGGCATCATCTGGGGTTATGACGACGCTACGGGACTCGACAAGCAGTTCATCAGCAGGATCATACAGACAGTCCAATCCATAGATCAACGGGGTTAGATTATCGTTGGGATCGTCATCGTTGAATTCTGTGATGACGTGGACGTATGCGATCGACGGGGCACCGTCATTCGGAAGCCATAACGAATCCTCTGCTGCGAGCGTGTCGAGCACGACTTCGCTTCCGTCGTCGTTCGTACCGACCACCATGGATCGTACCTGCTCACGATCCCCTGATGTACGTACGCGCAGGGAACTCCATCGCTTAGCAGGTCCGATACGAGCGAACCGGACAGAGCCGCTCGGAGCAGCATACGGAATAGTGAGCTGCATCGTCACCATTGAATCGGGGAAATTCTCATACACTTCACGTGCGCTACCGGGAGCAAGGCCGCGTCGACCGTAAAAGACCCACGAAGCTCGAGGCTTGAGTGAATCGATGGCAGCCGAGCCGAAGTATCGCATGACGGAGCGCAGGCTGTCGATCAGCGTGTCTTTGATGAAACCTGTCATCGCTTCATTGCATATAGCAACGAACACCCGATCGTCGTCCTCAATGGAATCACGCATAAAGCGCAGGAACTCTCGAGTGAAGCCGTTATGTCCGGCCTCTTCCATCGAAAGTGGATCCTGCCACGTATCATACCGCCGTATTGCCTTGGGGATAGTATCGTTCGCGCCAAGAACAACGACGTTCATGCCTCGGTAGTATGGATTATCGACGTATGGGATGTCGCCGATGACGATCTCTAGCACCGGATCGACGAGGACATTTGCGGTAGGTACACCACTGGATCGCAAGAAGATGGGAATGTCCTGCCGCAGCAACCTGAGCCCTGCCATTGATGAATCGTACACAACAGAAGCATTTTCGTGCGAGCGTCGCACCGAGGGGATTGCAACGGATGCGTGTTGGGGCACCGTTGCAGCAGCTACGATCGGCATCCACGTGAACCCTGTTCGCCTTTCCGAATCGTTGATCCAGCGGCGATGGCCCAGCCAAAGAGGGCGATCAACTGGCAACGTCACAGGAACCTGCCAGTCGATGATCGAACCACGAATCGTAAGCTCGTCGTTGGTTGACCGAATGACCGTGTTGATCGCTAGGGTGTCTGGCTCCAGTGCAACTATGAAGTCATATCTGGCATCGGTATCAGCCTGGTTAGGATCGATCATGCGAACCACAGGTCGAGTTGCCGATACAACCCAGTTCGACTGCGGTTCTACGGCCAGCAGACTGTTGGCATAGATGTCGAGCGTGAACATCTGCGTATTGTTTTGCCGAGGTTCGTTCTGGATAACGCCCGAAGGGTCGATCTCGATCGCGATACGATGCTCGCCTACCATGTTTTTTACGTCGAGCGAACAAACAACAACGGCCTGTGCACAGACGCCTGTTTCGATGACGGAAACGATGGTGTCCTGTGTATCATTAAACGTTCGCCGAATCCGAACGCTGACAGGAGTCGAAACACCCACACCGGCGTTGCGGATCGTTGTCCGAAGAACTACAAGCGAATCATCCTCTGTAAGCTGCGTGGAGCCAGTAACGTCCGTGGCAGTGACATCCTGCCGTCGTACGTAGAGATCTGCCGTTGTATCGATACGCACACGGCTAAGAGGGTCGCCCAGTAGCGTTTGTTGCATTGCGGTATTGACTCCGTCCTGACTGCCACCAACGGCAAGCAAGGTTTTCCCGTAATACAGGATGTCTCCGACGGCCCGTAGTCCGTGTGTTCGCATCGCGTCATGCAACCGGTAGTGCAGAGCATCGATCGTATACTTCCAGGCCCAGCCGGTACCACCCACTGCCCCTACCAAACCATTACGAGGTTCCGTCAGGTACGTGGCGTTTTTGCAAGGCGTGCTTGGGTTTGAGAATGCGCCTGTCTGGCACGCATATGTGGCCATAAAGCCACCTCGACCGACGTTATCTAGTTCGTTCGGATCCCATCCTTGAATGTCAAACCGGTCTGTTGCACCATGACCGATAAAGTTCATCCACTCCACACCCTGGTTCATGCGTTGCCGGATGGCGTATCCAAGATTCGGTCTTGGCGGATAGGCGCACAACGTAACCGTGTCTATGCAGAACGGCTGATCATGCAAGTTGTATCCTGTGCCGAAGGGGTCACGAAGCATGGATTCGTAGATCTGACACAGTCCTTCTGGCTCCGTTCCACCACCGATAAAAAAGAACGTTCGCATCCACGGCTCGAATGGCACTGTATCATGGTGGATGATCTTATCGACGTGATTCCGCGACTCCTCGGGGGTGATAGCCGGGATTCTTCCAACAACCATTTCGGGATATCGGATATCGGCTTCGTCATCGATCAGACCATACCAATAGTCCGATGAGGGACGCCCATAGGTTGGTATCTGGTCGGAACGCCGCGCGCCAACATTGCCCCCTTTGATAGCCAGACGGACGTCCCACGATGCATTACCGACAAGCACGAGGTACCGAGGCTTGGGCTCGGGGGCGCGCTCGTAGAGATCACGGAGAAAGGCCTTTACTGAATAGGGTGAGTGCGTTCCGGCACCGTATTCGTCGATGATTGCATCAACATCGTAGATCCCTGTGCTGAGGGAGTTCCAATTACGTCGGTGCTCGGCGAGACGATCTGTCTGGTCTGTATGTTCCCTATGCGTGACATAGATAATGTCCGTCTGTGGAACGACCTGCGAGGCGTAGTATCGCAGATCAGGACGCTCAATGCGTGGACGCTCAAGTGCGGCCATGTCCGATACTACGAGCTCAACATCAGCTGTGTCTGACGGAAGCACAATGAGATGTCTATAGCGTACATCGAGCTTGCTGACCGTAGGCCGTATACTACGAAACGTATAATAACCATCTCCATCCTGGTCATATCCTTGACTGCCGAGCTGATCACCCCAGGTGATAATTCCGGGTAAGGTCGATATCCCCGACCATCCACCACCGAGTGTCCGTAGTCGCGTCGTTACCGCCTCGTCCGGAATACCAAACGGAACTGCGAGCATAACCCTGGCAGATGCAGCCAGCACGTCGTTAAGCAGCGCTACACAGCGTTCCGGATCACTCGTTGAGTCTCGTGCATACGTTC
>JAULYI010000243.1:0-2527 GCA_032117915.1 Kapaibacterium sp. (SeqCode)
ATCGCCTCATAAGCCTCGGCATTGGATCGAGAGGGCACCACCGGGTCATCTTCCGCCAGGAGCAACGTGAGGTTTGTGGCATGCGGGCGCAGCACTGCCGCAGGATTCAGTGCCGCATAGCGCTGCAACCATGGCAGGATGGCACCAACGATGTATGACCTGCGGGTACTGTCAACCAGACGGCGAAGTACTGGGTAAGAATCAAGGTCACGTCCGGTTGCCACATAGATGGAGTCGGCGATCCTCGCAATGGCCGTGGTAGCTCCTACGGGGTCGGTACGCAACCGTATCGCCGTCATCCACTTCGTAAGCATATCCCGATACACCGCACGAACGTGGTCCGGCGTGCCGGATTCCGCCTCGTCGGCATCAAATGCGTCACGCAGGATGCTCAGTCCGTCAACCACGGGCGTGCCCAGCAGAATGATATGGTCCACCGGCCGGCGCTCGGCGACGGCAGCGGCAACAAGGCCCCCTTCACCCGAGGCAAGCAGGATGATGCGGGATGTATCGATCCGAGGATCACTTCCGAGCGTTTTGATGACATGATCGACCTCCAAGGCTAGTTCGGGAATGCCGGCAACGAGGAGGGTTCCTGTTGAGCTTCCCACACCGCGATCATCCCATCGGATGCTTGCCCAGCCGGCGCGTGCCAGCCGCTCGGCGATGATCAGATTGGGCAGATGGCCATGGTGTGAGGCATTGCGATCGTGTTCGCCGGCATCGGAGACAAAAACTACGAGTGGATACCTGCGCGTTGCAGGTGTGGTTGATCGTGGCACGACCAGTTCCGCACCGAGCACGACGTGTTCCTTCGGATAGGCGATCGTCTTCTCGATCCGCTCGATCGGGGCCGAAGCCACGGAGCGTAGCTGCGGACGGTCATCGGAGTCATAGAGCCCAACTCGTAGGGTCCGTGTGCTGGAGGCATCGGTCCATACTCCTTCCATCTGTGACGTTCGGGTATCGCGGACGGCACGGAGCGTGATGCGATCTTCTTCGGCCGTACACATGATCGTGTCACCGGACCGGTGGACAGCATCGAACGGTCGATTGTACAGAAGCCGGTCCGGTAAGCTGTACACAACCTCCGTCGGACCATGCACGATTGCGGTGATGTCAAGCGAAATACGGGTCCAACGCACACCATCATGCAGCAGGGTACCAGACCATCGTCCGGTCCAGGTCGTATCATATGCCGGAAGGCCAAACCCACCCTCTTGGGCGGTAAGGGGCAATGCAGCCAATGTGATCAGCAGGGCGAGAATGCTTGTGCGAATTGGTGTAGGCATAGACGGTCAGTGACGTCAAATGGACCGAGCATGGATGGCAACGGGTAACGGGTCGCAATGATAGTGATTACGAGGAACAAGCCCACACGGTATGAATGGGCCCCTGCATCTGGACAGCGGCCAGGGCATAGCTGATCTCGTCGTTCTTGGATCGCAGCTACATCCCGGGACCGTGCCCGAATTCTTCGGTACACAAGTGAAACTCTTCATGCATTTTTGCGTACGTGGGCGCCGAACGGCAAGCCCGCAACAAGCCCGCGAAACGTTTCCGATCACTTTCTTCTTTGGGACCACCATGCAACGCACCCTGCTCGTCATCCTTATGATGGCCGTTTCGATCATCTCGGCACAGGCCATCACGCTCGAAGAGATTCTCACCAAATATTATGAAGCTAAGGGTGGTCTCAAGACCATGAAGGCGTTGACGTCGATGCGTTCCACCGGCACGATGTCGATGTCCATGATGGGCGGCATCGAGATGAAGATCAAGCAGTCGATCAGGCGGGGTAATCGCATGCGCGCCGAGACCGAGGTGCAGGGCATGAACATCGTGATCGGATTCGACGGAGAGAAGGCATGGATGGTCAACCCAATGATGGGCACGGAACCGCAGGTCATGGACGCCGATCAATCGGCCGAGTATGCCATGCAGGCTGATCTTGACGGCGAGTTGGTGGACTGGAAGGACAAAGGTCACGCTGTCGAATATATTGGTACGGCCGACGTCGATGGTAGCACGGCCTATAAGGTCAAGCTCACCACAAAGAAGGGTGACGTCCGGATGTACTTCCTGGACGCTATCACGTTCCTGGAGCTGAAGGTCGATAGCAAGTCAGAGCAGATGGGACAGGCCGTCGATATGGAAACGGTCATGTCAAACTTCCAGGAAGTCGCCGGCATTCAAATGCCGCACCAGATCGAAACGCGCTCCGGTGGTCAGGTGATCATGACGATGACCATCGACAAGATCGAGCCGAACGTTACGCTGGAAGACAGTCTCTTCGCTCTGCCCAAGTAACATAGCAGCTACCTAGCTGACCGGCTAACCAGCAGACGCACGAAGTCTAACGCTGCCAACGACCGGCAATGGTCGATGGTGGGTGTTATCGCATCCACATCACTCTTCACTGTCGACGAACCTTGATGCATTACCTCATCCTGATCGTCGCCTGGGCGACGTGTGTCTCGGCCCAGGTATCAACGACGCCGGGGTCAATCGGTGCCTTTACCAGCGG
>JAULYI010000244.1:0-13222 GCA_032117915.1 Kapaibacterium sp. (SeqCode)
AAAGAAGTCGTCGCAAAACGATCTCCATGGTGATGCTCCTGTGTGTCACGATACCGATAGACAATCAACCGGCGTAGAATATACGTGTTTGTTAGAACGGGACATCGGGTCCCTGATCCAACATGCCAGGCGCATCCGGCCCATCGAACTGCGAGTGGACATATGTGAGGTTTGCGAATCGGGCCAAGTCCTTGTTGTAGAACAGTCGCAGATCGCCGACAGGACCGTTACGCTGCTTACCAACGATGATCTCGGCGATATTCTCCGTCGATGTACCGTCCTCAAACTTCTCGATCTTGTAGTACTCTGGGCGATGGACAAACATGACGACGTCGGCATCCTGCTCGATCGATCCGGACTCACGAAGGTCAGACAGCATTGGGCGCTTGTCTGCCCGTGCTTCCAGTCCACGGTTAAGCTGCGACAGCGCCACCACGGGAATACTCAGCTCCTTGGCCACCTGCTTCAGAGTGTGCGAGATCGTTGAGATCTCTCGCTCGCGACTCTCTGCCTTGGGTGCATGCATGAGCTGGAGGTAGTCCACGATGACAACATCGATCTTGTGCTCGATCTTCATGCGCCGACACTTTGCTCGGAACTCCACGGGCGACAACGCAGCCGAATCATCTATGTAGATCTGGGCATTCATAAGCTTGTCGATCTTTGCCACGATGTCGTTCATCTCTCGTTGCGTTAGGCGGCCGGACCGAAGCGCCTGCAGATTGACCTCGGCATCGGCGGAGATCAGGCGCAGCACAAGCTGGTGGGCAGACATTTCGAGCGAGAAGATGCCCACGGATTTGCCGCGGCGCGCTGCCTCACGTGCGATCGAGAGCGCGAATGCCGTCTTACCCATGGAGGGACGTGCTGCAAGAATGATCAGGTCAGACGGTTGCAGACCACTGAGCATGGAATCCAGGGAGTTGAACCCCGTGGGCACGCCCGTGATCCCATCGCTGTCACCCTGAGCCAGCTGAAAGATCTTGTCAATTGCATCCCGCGTGAGCTTCTTCATACCCATGTAGGAGCGCTTTAACCGCTTTTCGGCGACATCAAAGATTCGCTGCTCCGCACGGTCGACCTCGTCGAGTGCATCCGTCGTTTCGTCATAGCAGTCGCTGATGATCTCGCGTGCTACACCGATCAGCTGGCGCTTCAGGTAGCGCTCCAAGACGATGCGGGCATGATGCTCGACATTGGCCGATGTGACAGACCGAACACTGAGATCGGTCAGCGTATACATACCTCCGATGCGCTCCAATTCGCCGGTCCGGCTGAGTTCGTTGTTCAACGTGATAAGATCGATAGAGATCGACCTGTTGAACATCTCGATCATCGCTTTGAAGATGATCTGATGCTTCTCATGGTAGAAGCACTCGGAGTCGAGAATCTCCATCGCCTTCGACGCGGCGTCCCGGTCGACCATCACCGCACCGAGTACTGCGACCTCGGCCTCTGTAGAATGTGGCGGTACGTTACCCTCAAGTTCCGTTAGCGACAGGACTTGCGATGGTTGCTGCTTCTTTCGTCGATCGGTATTCTGTGCCATCCTGCAAGGATAACAAAACGCTGGGCCTGTGGCAGGTCACGATTAGCCACCGGTTATCCCAATGGTTATCCACAATGCCGGAAGTCCACCCGGAGCGACGCGTTACGGGATGACGATCTCTCGCTTGAGTTCTGCACTGGCATAGAGCGCCTCGATCACCTTCATACGCTCCACTGCCTCATCGACCGTTGAGACCATGGGAACGATGCCACGGACGGCATTGACGAAGTGCTTGAACTCCGATTCGTATGAGCGCTTGTATAGTTCGATCTGTGATCGCTGCTGTGGAATCGTCGTGGTGTGCGTCTTGCTACCCGTTCGCGTCACGAGCTTGAACGGGTTGATAAAGGCACTGCCTTTGGTGCCAAACACGTTGCAGTAAAAGACGTCCTCCGAACGTACTAGCGACCAGCTGGCCTCGATGGTCGCCACAGCGCCATTGTCAAACTGCAGCATGGCTACGGCCACATCCTCGACACTCTTGGTGTCATGGTGATACGTTGAAGCTGTCACGCTGCGAACACGTCCGAAGTTGAAGACGTGCAGGATCATATCGATGACGACAACACCCAGATCGACAAGCACACCACCGCCGGACTTGTCGGCTTGGGCCAACCAGCGGGCGTCCGTGCTCCGCTGCTTTACCCAGCCGGCCTTCACATAGGACACACTGCCTAGATCTCCACGTTCAACGGCATTCTTCATGTGCACAAGGTCGGGACGGAATCGATGATTCATTCCGACCATCACATGCACACCGGCTTCCTGTGAAGCACTCTTGATTTCGGTCGTCTCTGCAAGTGTACGGGCGATCGGACGTTCAACAAACACGTGGCGCCCGGCAGCGATCGCCTTACGAGCGATCTCAGCGTGTGCATCCGTGCTTGTCGTGATGAACACCGCATGGACATCGTCACGCTTCAGCGCGTCATCAACGCTGCGGCCAACATGATCGACATGATATCGCTCTGCAAGGATCCGGGCCTTGGAGACTGACTTGTCACAGATCGAGACGATCTTGACGCCCGCCATCTTCGAGAGAATGGGAAGGTGCAGATTTTGTGCAATGTTTCCGGCGCCGACGAGGGCGATACCAATAGTTGCCATGGCTAGGAGCGTTGGGTGCGATACAAGTCAACGTGCAAAGATACCGAGTGAATCAAGGCCACGGATGACCGCCTCGACCTCGATGCTACGCATACATGCAAAATGCTGCTTCGGACATGAAGCTCTTCCGATGTGCGTACATGGCCTGCAGGCTACGTCATGCTCCACAATAACATGCGGGGTCCCGTAAGGGGCGAAGCCGAACGCTGGCACGGTCGACCCGTAGAGCGCTACAACGGGTTTCCTGCGAGCCGCCGAAAGATGCATCACGCCGGAGTCGTTGGTTACGACAGCTTCGCAGGTGTCGATCATCCGCACTGTCTGCTCGATCGTCGTGGCTCCGTCCGCACGAATCACCGGCGCTTGTGTAGCATTGGCAATGGCCGCACAAACGGCGGCATCGGCCGCTGACCCAAGGAGAACCGGTGTAAGACCGAAGCGGGACCACAAGAGCGTGCAGAGTTCGGCGAATCGCTCTGCCGGCCACTGCTTGGTCGCGTGATGTGCCCCGGGAGCAAGGGCGATTCGCCCCGTGCGTCGACCATCGGTAGTGCCATAGGTACCCGCAATCCGTTCTTCCGGCAGCCACACCTCAGGACCGTCCACATCAAACACCAGCGGAAGATGCTCCACGGTGGATCGGTACCGGGAAACGACGGACGATATTACTGTCGGGTAGCGCTTAAGCCAGACCAAGGCAAGTTTCTCTAGCCGATGCTTCGGGGCGCACACAACAGAACGGCCGAGCCCCCTTCGAAGCCGACGCGATCGATGGTTGTGTTGAAGGTCGACGACCAGATCGTATCTACCGTCCTGTACGGATTCCCTCAGCATGCGCCTTGTCGTAGCATTGGACTCGTGATCTCGAGAATCGACGGACCACACATGATCAACATGCGGATTATCCGTCCAGACCTCGGCGAATCGCCTGTACACCATCACATCGATCGTTGCGGTCGGATACGTTCGGCGCAACTGTCTGACCAGTGGAGTCGACAGTACAATGTCGCCCATGGATGAAAGTCGAATGATCAGGATGGACTGCATGCGTGCGAAAAATTGGGATATTTGCGCTCCATCACATCACAGACAACGCCATGCGATTCAGCGTAGAACAAGACGACGAACTCGTCACCTTTACGATCAAGGAACCCGTCCTTGATTCGACCAATGCGCCGGAGGTTAAGAGCGAACTGCTCATCCTCTGTCAGCCAAACGTAAAAGCGCTTATCATCGACCTGACGGCAGTCCTGTTCTGCGACTCTCAGGGCCTGAGCTCACTGCTGCTGGCCCATCGCCAGATGAGCGAGAACGAGGGCTTCGTTATTCTGGTTGGAGTACAAACACAGGTACGCAACTTGTTCGCGATTTCGCAGATCGAGTACCTGTTCGAGTTTCATCCGACGGTGGCCGACGCGGTGGCGTGGCTTCAGTCAGAGTAAGCGTCACTGCTGCATATCGCCCTTAGGGGGCAGCGGGAGTGATCCCGGGATACCCATCAACGGGAAGTCTTTGCGTAGCGGGTAGAGCGGCTCACCATTGGCGTCCATGAAGTCTTCGGGCATATAGAATCGACGAAGGTCGGGATGACCGTCGAAGATGATGCCGTACATGTCGTATGCTTCACGCTCGTACCAGTTGGCACCTTCCCATACGTCCACGGCCGTTGGCACATGGGGGTTGTCCTCGCGTACACCGACCTTGACACGTACATGGCTCTTGTTGTTGAGCGAGTACAGGATGTAGACCACCTCAAACCGTTCACCCGGCTTGGCCCAATCGATGACCGTAACATCGATCAGCTGATCGAAAGCCGTATCGGCGTGCTCTTTGAGTTCCCTGAGCACATCGATAAGATTGGCAGCGGGAACCTTGAGCGTCAGGTCGCCATGATGTTCAATGACCGTGACGTCGGCGGTAACGTTGTGTGCCACGTCAAGAATGGTCTGGGTCGAGAGAGCCATTACGAAACCTTTCAACGAGAGGTTGTTGACGATTCCGATTCATGCCGGCGTGCCGATGATGGAAGCGTGCTAAAGATCACGTCCCACAGCGGATTGCTCACACCGTATGCGGAATCACCGTCAACATAATGATGGTTCATGTGATGCTGTTTCAAAAATCGACCGATCCTGCCCCGAAGATGCAGATGATGGGTCGCGTAATGAATCGAGTCATACGCCACGTACCCGAGGATGAATCCGGCAAAAACGCCGTGATGGTACGGTGCGAACACCGATGCATACGCTGCAAAGATCAGCAAAGCTAAGGGAACACTGATCAATAATGGCATCACTAATCTGGTGGCATCCCTTGGATAGTCATGATGCACACCGTGAACAAGAAAATGAATGCGCTTTCCTATGCTGGTCCGCGGGTGATAGTGGAATGCCCACCGATGCATGGCGTATTCAAACAACGTCCAGAGAAGCGCACCTGCAAACGCACACAGGACCGTCACGACACTGTTGGTGTTCTCGACAGCAAGCCATACGTTGTATCCCACAATAGGGAGATAGACAACGACAGGTGTCGCCGGATGAATGTGCGAGAAGTACTCCAGGACGGGATTCTCGAACAGTCGAACGGTCTCATTGCTGTTGGACACCACATTTGCGCCCATAGCCACTCCTCCTGTTAATGTCGAGCAAATCTACGCCCGCGATGACGAACGAGCCGATGCGCATATTTCAGTCTTTTTCACGTAACATCCTGATAATCAGCGCTGTTATATGTTTTGTTGTGGTTGGTCTTGACGTCGCATTCCCCTTTCATCCGCAGATCCGATCCGGGACAGTCGTTACCGACAGAACCGGCAAGGCGTTGACGGCCTTCTTGAGTCCAGACGACAAGTGGCGGTTCCCCGTTCGCCTGGCCGAGGTCTCGCCCATCTTCGTCAAAGCCGTGATCTTGAAAGAGGATAAGCGCTTCCGATGGCATTTCGGCATCGACCCGATAGCGATCGCACGTGCTTCGATGGCGAACCTTCTCCAAGGCCGAAGAACGTCCGGCGCATCGACGATCACGATGCAGGTGGCGCGACTGCTCGAGCCCAGACCACGCACCCTGTGGTCGAAGCTTATTGAGGCCTTCCATGCCGTGCAACTTGAGATGCACTACTCGAAGGACGAGATCCTGGAGATGTACCTGTGGCTGATACCGTACGGCGGCAACGTCGAGGGTATTCACGCTGCGACGATGTTCTACCTTGGCACGACTCCGGACCGACTCTCCGCTGCCGAGGCCGCGGCACTGCTCGTTGTTCCGAACAGGCCAACGTCACTTCGGCTCGGAGGCGACGGCGCCTCGCTCCGCTCGGCGAGGAACACGTGGATCGAGCGTCTACGTACCGAGGGCATGCTCGGTGACGATGCAGCCGCAGCAGCCCTGTCCGAACCGGTGGTGCTGCGCCGTGCACCAACACCGCGACGCGCCTGGCACCTTAGCGTCCGTCTGGCATCGGCCTCGGCAATGGATGGCGTCGTCCGCTCATCGATCGACGGAACGATGCAGCATGCCGTGGAAGCACTTACGCACCGGCATGTGGAGCGATTGCGCTTGATGGGTATCACAAATGCCAGCGTGATCGTCGTCGATAACGCTACGCGCCGCGTTGTGAGCTACGTTGGCAGTGCCGATCCCTCGGACGTGCAGAGCTTGGGACAGGTTGACGGCATTCGCGCAATACGCTCGCCCGGTAGCACGCTCAAGCCGTTCATCTATGCGTTGGCCGTCGACCGTGGCCTGATGACTCCCAGGACGATGCTTGAGGATGTACCGGTAAGCTTCGACGGATACGCTCCAGAGAACTTTGACCGAACGTACATGGGTGCCATGACCATGGAACGGGCTCTTGCCACGTCAAGGAATATCCCGGCCGTGGCGACCCTTGAGCGCATCGGCATTGCGTCGCTGCTTGACATGCTGCAGCGTGCCGATGTGCGATCCGTGGCACGGCAGCGAACGGGACTGAGTATTGCCCTTGGTGGCTGCGGGATGCAGCTGGACGAGCTCGTTGGACTATATGCAGCACTTGCCAATGGCGGCTTATGGAGTCCCCTTGCGTGGACTGCCAATGCACAGCAGCATGATGACACCATACGTCTGATGAGTCGGCCGGCTGCCTACATGATCTCTGAGGTACTGACGACGGCCTCCCGCCCTGACCTTCCCAATGGTGTTGACGTCAGCGCCGACCTTCCTCGCATTGCGTGGAAGACAGGCACATCCTACGGCCGCCGCGATGCGTGGAGCATTGGATACAACCGTCGCTACACCATTGGCGTTTGGGTTGGCAACTTCAACGGTAGCGGCAACGAAATGCTGACGGGATCGCAATGTGCGACACCGCTGCTGTTCGACGTGTTCAGAAGTATCGACCATTCCATGGATGACCGTTGGCTGGAACGTCCCGCAGTAATGGACATGCGCTTTGTCTGCGCAATGTCCGGCCTACCGCCGGCCGACTCCTGCACGAATCAGATGCTCGATGCATTCATTCCCGGCGTGTCGATTGCAGAACGCTGCCGGCATCAGCGCGAAATGTACGTCGACAACTCGGGTCGCCGTTCGTTTTGCACGTCATGCCTCCCACAGACCGGCTGGATACGCCGCATGGAACTCGATATGCCGGCACCGGTACTGGCATACATGCGGGATAACGGCGTGGCCCTGCGCATGCCACCGCCGCATGACCCGCAATGTACGCGCGTGTTCGAGGGCAGCCTGCGTATCACGGCTCCGTCCGATGGAAAGGAGTACGTCCTGGAACGAGGTGTCGAGACCAAACTGCGATGCACGGCCAACGCCGAGTCTGATGTATCTACCGTGTACTGGTTCCTCGACGATGTCTTCGTCACATCGACGCCCGCCGGCCATGCAACGTTCATCACACCGGCATCAGGCAGACATATACTGGAGTGCGTCGATGATCGGGGTCGTCGCACGCAATGTAGGTTCACGGTACGCTACTGGTAACCTTAGACCAGGCCTATTGCCTGATGCATCTCGTGACCATAGTCGGTGTAGACCTCCTCACCCGGCTTGATATCGCGCAACGCCACGATCCATATGCGCTTCCCATCGCTCTCATACCGTGCGTTCGGACCATGTTTGCCAGAGCCGTGGTAGTCGCATGCATACCGCGCAATTCCGCTCGACGTCTTGGATGCATCGAGCACATATCGAGCATCGAGCTCGATGCCGTATGCGCCAAGGCCCTGGCTCTCATACTTGGCATCGTATTGCTTCGTGCTCATCTTCTCGCCACGGTACTCGACGATATGCTGTCCTTTCTTGAACGGACGGACAGCATACAATCCAAGACCTGCACGCGGAATACGACTCTTTGCCACCTGCAGACCCAAGACCTCGCGCGTGTGCTGGGCACAGTACGGATGGGTGATCGTCGTCATCCTCTTGCACTGCCCCTTTTCACCATGATAGGCGCATTGCGATGTGACTCGTATGGAGTGCGATTTCATGGAGCAAAGATACGAGCGCGATCACAGCTCGTATTCGAAGCCTACATAGATCATCCTTGAAGCTCCGGGAAAGAACTCAGCACCATTGCCGCCACCAAGGTAGACCGTGTCGAACAGGTTCTGCACCTGCAACCGATATCGAGTATTGCTGTCCGTGTCGCGGAACCACGCATTCAGATTCACGATGGTCGCAGCATCGACCGTGTTATCATATCCAGCATTGTCGCCGAAGTTGTCCGTTCTGAACGCACCGATATGACGGACCCATGCCTCGATCATGCCGAAGTCATAGGCGAAGCGAAGACCCACATTTGCGAGCATGTCCGGGAAGCCAGACACGGGGTTGCCCGTAAGGTCGATGGTGCCATCATCCGTCACAAAGGCATACTCCACGATACGATTGCGGCTGATGGTCGCGTTACCCCATGCGCTCAATGCCAGCATGCCAGATCTCCAAAGCTCAGCAGCGGCCTGTAGCTCGACACCAAGGTGACGCGTTCTAGGAGCATTACCCTCGATCGGTAAGCCGAAGATGTCCCGCTGTCCGTTCTTGACCAATTCGTCCGTGAACTCCATCCAATATCCCGTGATCGATGCCTGAAGTGTTTTCGTCGAGTATGCATACTGGGCCTCGATATCAAGCATGCGTTCAGGTCGTACAAGGGGCTGTGAGAAGTCATAGCGAACCTGTCCGCCCGTGGTATCAACGGCAAACCGGGGCGTTACACCGTACCAGGCTTCACTGGCAGCGTAGAGGTTGTTCCGGCGGGGTTCACGTGAGGTATATGCAAGGGCGATAAACGCTGACTGCACATCGTCGATATTCCAGTTCAGGCCCAGCCTTGGATTAGCAAATACGTATTGGACGTCAAACAAGGCTGCGCCATTGCCTATGGTAGCACCGGATGTCGTCAGGTAGGACGTGAACACACCGTTGCGCCGCTCATCTTCGACGCCATATGTATGGCGCACCACTTGCAGCTCGGTGTTCAGTGTCAGATCATCGCTCAGGGTCCACAGCTGACGAGCAAAGGCACTCATGATCGACCGAGTACCACGGTACGAGTAAAACTTCGTCTCGGGGTCGTAGCCCGCGGGCAGACCATTGGCAAAACGAAGTTTGCCCCAATGTTCCGATCGGTGACTCCGCCATTCAAGTCCTCCGGTGAACTGACCATAGGCATTCGACCACACGAGACGCGGGATCCAGCCAAGCTGGTTGTTGTCGACGTTAGCACGGACGAGTCCATCTGACAGTGCAACCGAGGGATCAAGGCCGAACATGTCAGACGTTGCCCATGAAGCGTCATAGTCGAAGAATCCCTCGCCTGCGTAACTGAAGAGGACGGACTTCAGCTCGACGTTGTCGCTGAGATTCCAGTCATTCAGGAGTTCGACGTGAGGCTGCTCGAAATTCTCGATCTCGTTCGAGCGACGCGTACTGGCGAATTGGACGGTACCCGTGCTATCGTATTCCCAGTAGCTCAGGTTTGTGCGACGTCGTGCTCTGTCAAGTGCCCACTCTTTGGGAAGGCCGGTGTAGGCCAGACCGTCGGCGATCGGACCACCAAAGACGTTCACCTGCGTGCGCAGCACGCTGTCGAACCGAACCGCGCTGACGTAGTACGAACGAAGGTTTGCCCATGACTGGTCACGGAACCCCGCAGCATCGATGGTGCTATACCGCGCGTATAGCGCATACCGATTATCGATAAGGCCGGAGGACACCTCGATCGAAGATTTTGCCATGTTCGGCTGGATACTCTCGGACAGGCCGGACCAGTCACGAAGACTCTGCTGAGCATCCTGCTGGACTCCCAGACCGAAACTCATACGCACAAACCTCTGGTCAGCAAAGGCGGACGTCGTCATGTTGACGCTTCCACCGATGGCCGCTGCCCCATAATTGACCATCCCTGCACCTCGTTGCACTTGGATGGAGTGCAGTGAGGATGTCAGATCCGGGAAATTGACCCAGTACACATTGTGATCTTCGGGATCGTTCTGCGGTACGCCATTGATATAGACGGCAATGCGGCGCTGATCGAATCCACGCATCGTGAGATTCGTGTAGCCGATGCTGTTGCCGTTTTCGGAGTAGAACATCACGGACGGCAGTGTTGACAGAAGATCGGGAATGTCGCGGACGGTATGACGTTCGCGAAGCTCGACCTTAGTCAACTCGTTGAACACGACGGGCGTTTGTCGTTCAACGGCGCGCAGGCTCGTAACCGAAATGGAGGGCGCCGTGTACGTTCGTACGGAATCGGCCTTTTGGCGGGCAGACAGCGCGGTGGTATCCGCCGGCTGTGCTGTAGCGATGCCAAGCATCGCGAGGAGTGTGAGGGACATGGACGGTAGGACTGTTGTGAAACATCGTACACGTCCGTCGGAGGAGCTGATCTGTTGATCGCCGTTTCCCTACGCCGGTATGACCCGGATCAGGTTCGAAGAGTGTGATCTCAGCCGCCGTGCGGCACCTCTAACGGAACGGTACGAATATACGAGTTACGGGAGACTGTTGCGAAGGAGCAACGGATGCCTCGTTCGCAACCATGGCGGTCGTAAATTGCCGTATGGACAAGTTTATCGTTGATGGTGGAACGCGTCTGGAAGGACGCATCAGGGTTTCGGGAGCGAAGAATGCATCGTTGGCATTGATGCCGACATGCTTACTCGCCCAATCCACGTTCGTGCTGCACAACACGCCGGACAACCGTGACGTGGTGACATTCCGACGCCTGTTGGAATCGCTGGGCGTGCAATCGTCAATGCAGGGCCATGATCTGGTGCTGGATTCGACACATCTATCAAGCCAGGAAGCTCCATACGAGCACGTAAAGAAGATGCGTGCGTCGATCTATGTATTGGGGCCGTTGGTAGCGCGGTATGGCAATGCCCGTGTGTCGCTTCCGGGCGGCTGCAATTTTGGTCCCCGGCCCGTTGACCTCCACCTCAAAGGACTCGAGCGACTTGGTGCAGAGATCACGATCGAAGGCGGATATATCAACGCCAAGACAGCACGTCTGCAGGGAGCCCATTTCCATTTCGACATCTCATCGGTCGGAGCCACAGTTAACGTGATGATGGCTGCGACGCTCGCCAAGGGCGAGACCTTACTGACAAATGCAGCAACTGAACCCGAGGTAGCCTCCTTGGCTATGATGCTCGTTAGCATGGGAGCGATCATCGACGGCATTGGTACGACCACCCTGCGGATTCAGGGCGTCGACGAGCTGCTGGGCGTAGAGACGACGACCATTCCAGACCGTATCGAAGCCGGCACATTCCTGATCGCGGGCGCTATGACGAAGGGCGACCTCACGCTCGACAACGTGGACCCACTGCATTTGTCGGCCGAGCTACAAGCCCTGACAGATGCCGGGTGCACGGTTGAAGCTGGCAGCAACACGATCCGTGTGCGTATGACGGACGACCCCGAACCTGTTGACATCACAACCACTCCCTATCCCGGTTTTCCAACGGACACCCAGGCACAGTGGGCAGCCTTCATGCTGCAGGCGAAGGGGGCTGCGCGGGTACGTGACACGATCTATCCGACACGCTTCGGCTATGTGCCGGAACTGCAGCGCCTAGGCGCCGATATCGAGACCGGAGAAGGCTATTGCGTGGTCAAGGGAGGTCAACGACTCACCGGCGCAACGGTCATGTCCAGCGACCTGCGAGCCAGCGCCAGCCTTGTGATGGCCGCCATGATCGCCGAGGGTTCAAGCGAGATCCTTCGCGTGTACCACATCGATCGTGGATACGAGGCGATCGAACATAAGTTGAATGCCGTTGGCGCCCGTATTCGTCGGGAACACACCGAGGAGTTCTGATGCTTCGGCGGGTGCTGTTCTGCCTTGTGCTTTGCACGGCTGCCGTAGCCCTGGCCGCGCAGTCTTCCATTGATGAACGGCGGAAGGACCTTGACAGGCTGCGCTCGTCGATCGAACAGACGCGACGCCGTATCGACGCGCTGAATCGCCGCGAATCATCAGCCATGAAGTCTCTGACGTCGGCTCAGCGTCAGCAGCACCGGCTTGCCGGCTTCATCGCATCCCTGGAATCCGAACTTCGTGCATTGCAGGACTCTGCCGCTGCGATCTCTAGCCAGCGGCAGGCCACACAGTCGAATCTGCAGCGCGTACAACAGGCCTATAACGACGCCACCGTGCGTATGATGAGCATGCGCTCGCAACAGCGAGGATCCCAACAGCAATCAGGTGCCCCCTCGGAACTGTTCCGGGCACTCACGAATTCCGTAACTGCCTTCCGACGTCAGATGCGGAGCCTTCAGGACTCGCTCCAGCAACAGGAGTCATTACTTTCTGCCTACGCGTCAACGCAGGCGTCGGTCAAGTCCACCACGCAGCGCGAACAGCAGCGTCTTGCTACGAGCATCACGGCTTCGCAGCGGCAGCTCCAGCAGTTACGCACGAACAAAACAGCGCTCCTGCGGGAACTCAAGCAGAAGCAGGCCAGCGTGTCGCGGCTGCAGTCGATCATCCGCGAGCAGATCGCCCGCGCGGAGCGCGAGCGCAGGCAGCGCGCCGATGCCGAACGCCGCCGCCGTGCCGCCGATGCTGCACGCCGAGGCACGCCGCCACCGGCAGAAGTGCCGGAACCGGACGTTACGACGGGGCCGGGATATGGTGCCCGATCTCTGCCCTGGCCCACACCATCACGATCGATCCTGCACGGTTATGGCACCTACACGAACAAGCAGACGGGAACGGTGTTCGACAATCCCGGGATCGACATCAAGGTCCCTCGCGGCACGGCCATCGCTTGCGTAGCATCCGGCACCGTCTCAAGCGTAAACTGGCTGCCGGGCTTTGGCTCACTGGTCATCGTCGACCATCAGAACGGCTTCCGCAGCGTCTACGCCAATCTGGCCACGGTGAGCGTCCGCCAAGGCTCGGCCCTGCGAGCCGGTTCGACCGTTGGCACAAGTGGCGAGAACGTCGACGGAGAACTCGTGCATTTCGAGCTGTGGAGGGGTCGCGAACGCGTCGACCCGACGCGCTATCTGCGCTGACGAGGCCTTCTGTGCGTCTTACTTGCTGGCCTTGTCTTCAAG
>JAULYI010000245.1:0-6046 GCA_032117915.1 Kapaibacterium sp. (SeqCode)
ATATGGCTTTGTCGTTTTAGCCAGACAACCTTGACGTTTGCAAGCGTTGTACGCAACAACCACGTTGAAGGTCGGATTCACGGAGCTACATTTGCTCGACACGTTGTAGTATCTCCTGAACTGACATCGCGCCTGAACAACAAACTATCGGTGTAGTTATGAATCGGTGCTTCCGTCGTGGCGCTGCTTACGTTCTGTTCGGCCTGAGTCTTTGTACGACCGTCGCTATCGCCACGCCTGATTCACTTGCATGGAAATCCTTCGGTGAACTGCGTGTCGATCGACATCATCATAAGGCACACTACATTGGCGAAGGCAGAGTGTTGGTCGTCGGAGGATATACAGCGTCGACTGGCGTTATCTCCGGAGTTCGAACAGCTTCCTGCGAGATCATCGATGTACGAAATGGCAGGATTCGTAGCGCCGCACCACTGGCTGCCGAACGCGGCGTCGTGAACGTCGTTACTGCCCGTGATGGTACGTTGTACGTGTTAGGGGGTGATACAGACAATGGGCCGACTGATCTTGTTGAACGCTATGATGCAGAGGCCAACGCCTGGGAAATCGTTGGTCGCTTAGCAAGACCAAGATGGCAGCACGCTTCGGCCTTCATTTCGGAGACTGAGATACTTGTTGTTGCCGGTTGGCAGGAGAACGCGTGCGAGATCTTTGATGTCGCTACTGGCCGGTCTCGAATGGTAGCTGATTTCCCATGGGTCGCCAATTCTCTCGTGCCAATCATCGTGACGGGGCAAAGACCGGCATTCATCGGGGGGCGAACTGCAGGACCAAACACGTCGAATACATCCTCTGCAATGTCGTATGATCCCCTCAGGAATAAATGGCAGAGCGTCTGCGAGTTCGAAGAGCGAACAGTCAGGCCTACGAGTCTACACCTGCAGGACGGCCACGCACTGCTCACCGGAGGGACTACCACAGAAAAGCCGTTCGTAACACGAAGTGGGATTGACGTAGTGAAGCAACTCTACGACGTTGCCCGTATCGGTCGGCTTGCGCAAGGTCGACAATGGCACGGAATGGCGCAGTGGTCCGACGGCATGGTCCTGTGCGCCGGTGGATTCACGGATGGCGCCATTGCTACGAGTTCGACGGAATGGGTCGATCCCTTGCGTGGAGAGGTTCGACCCGGCCCAGACATGAACTTCCCACATGGATACACCGAGCTCGTCGTGTTCCGTGATCAGGATTCGGAATTCATGCTTGTCATCTCCGGGTTGAATTCCCTCACTTCAGGCACCCCACTTGTTGAAATCTTGGAAGAGCGCTGCACGCAGGGCACGGTCCCGCTCGTGAGCAGTAACTACGTGACAGCCGGCTCGGCATTGCCACGAGATTCGGCAATGGAGCTAACCTCGGCCACCCCGTTCAGTCGAGGTGCCGTCTGGGCCAAAGAGAAGCAGGATTTTCGAACGCGTTTCTCGATGCTCGTGGGTTTTCGAATGTTGAAGGGCGATAACAAGGGTGAGGAGGAGGATATCCCATCTGATCCCGGGGCAGACGGATTTGCCGTTGTGATACAGAACGAGGGTCCCGAGGCTCTGGGACAGTATGGACGAGGTATCGGCTATGACGGCATCAAGCGCAGCATTGCCGTGGAGTTCGACACATATCACAACCTGCCGGTCAATGATCCCAATGGTAATCACATAGGCGTGCAGTCCATGGGGCGTCTCGAGAATACATCTCGGCATGCACCACCGGCAAACCTTGCGTTCACATCCGACATTCCGGCGATGAAGGCAGACGGTACGACCTACTATGCCTTCGTCGAGTATGCTTCAAACCAGTTGCGCGTTTACTTTAACGACAAGCCAAGTTTCCAGAGGCCAGTGCTCGTTCGGGATATTGACATCGACTCGCTGATTGAACTCGACGATCAAGGTCGTGCATGGGTTGGCATTACATCGGCCACAGGTCAAAGCGTCGAGCAGCATGAGGTTGTTCGCTGGGAAATCAATGGCTGCGACCGTGATTTGCTCGTCAGTGTGCCTGAGGAGCCGTTGACAGAGAGACTTTCTGACAACCTGTTTAGGATTCGTGGCACCCGCCTCGAACGACTCCATGAAGGGCAGGCAACGATAGCGCTGTTTGATTGTCAGGGACGACTTCTTCATGTTGATGTAACCAATGAACCAGAAGTTGATCTTGGAACCCTAGGACTGAGCAACGGATTCTATCTCATTCATGCAAGCTCCTCCGGCCGTGTTCAAGCCCTGACATTGATGATTGTCAGATAACTGCTGTGGCCGATTCACGATGTACAATGACAATGAGAGTCAGATTCATGATCCTTTCAGAACGTTTCGTGGTTATGCTGTTCGCCATTCTGGCGTCAGCCGGTACCGTTTGGACGCAACAGTGGGAGATCCTTGGCAAGATGAAGACGCCCAGGCGGCTGCCACAGATTGTTCAACTGAAAGATGATGAGATACTTGTTGCCGGTGGTACCGGCCCGACACCCAACTGCGAGATCATAAACACAAAAACGCGTATCATCAGTCAGACAGCACCAATGCAGTACGCACGGGCTAACTTCGCACTGGTTAAGACACCTTTGGGAAAGATACTGGCCCTTGGGGGTTGGAGCGGTGGTGCTTATGACCTGCAGGCAAGTGTTGAGCAGTTTGATCCAGTCCTTCAGCGTTGGGGGGTCGTTGGCAGTCTCAACATTCAACGGTTTCAGCATACAGCAACGATGCTTGATGAATATCGAATCCTTGTTGTTGGTGGACGAAATGGAAGAGCTCAGGGACTTAGCAGCTGCGAGATTTTTGACACGCGCACCGGCACAAGTGTTCCGGCGGCAGACTTTCCTTATGCAACCACGCAGCACCAAGCGCTCACACTGAAAGATGGTCGCGTCGTTATCCTTGGTGGTCGATCCGGTGGGCCCGGCAGCTACAGAAGTGATGTTATCTATGCGTACAACGTAACGAACGACCGGTGGGACGAGTATGCCCGGATGATCGAACCAACGTTCTATCCCGCGGCTGCAGTCGATCGCGACGGTTCGATCATCCTTGCCGGGGGGTCGATTCGCGAGATCGGTGGTGGGACGTTCGAATCGACCGACCGGGTCTCCGTCGTCACTAACCGTCAAACGACGGTTCTTAATGACCGTTTGTCCGAAGCGAAGATCCCTCAGGCTATCGTACGTATCGCAGACGGCAGAAAGCTTGTCGTAGGCGGATGGTTGGGTAGCGCACTGTCAACGCGTTCGTGCGAATGGATCAGTGCCGACAATTCTCAGGTCAGTCAGGGTCCGTCATTGCAGGTAGGACGCGGAGAGACCACGAGCATACGCATGGAATCTGCAGGTGTATCGGGGCTGACGACCGTCGTATCCGTTGGAGGTATTGATGACCAAGGGGCGATCTCGGATGTTGTCGAGATCCTTACCGTTGGGTGTGATCCGCGCGGACAGTCCGTGATGCCTGCCGAACTCCACTATGTGGTCGACAGTGTCACGACGACGCCCTCAGGTATCCGCCTGACACCCTCAGAGCAATTCGCACGCGGAGCCGTTTGGGCCAAGGAGAAGGTTGATCTCACAACGCCGTTCACCATGCTCGTTGGGTTCCGCATGACGGACGGCGACGACAACGGCGACCTCGAGGAACTGCCGTCTGACCCCGGCGCCGACGGTATCGCCTTGGTGATCCAGAACGAAGGGCCCAGTGCTGTTGGGCAGTACGGACGCGGAATCGGCTATGATGGCATCAAACGCAGTCTTGCCGTTGAATTCGACACCTATCACAACACACCGGTGAACGACCCCAATGGCAACCATGTGGGCGTGCAATCCATGGGTAGGGTCGCTAATGTTTCCAAGCATGCGCCGCCGGCCAACCTTGCGTTCAGCTCGAACGTGCTGCCCATGAAGGCCGACGGTACAACGTATTTCGCGTATCTGGAGTACGTCAACAAGCAGCTGAAGGTCTATCTCAATGATCGCCCTAGCTTCAGGTCGCCGATCATCGTGCGCGATATCGATATCGACTCACTGATCGGTCTTGACTCTAACGGCCGTGCCTGGGTCGGGATCACATCTGCCACCGGTCGAAGCATGGAACAACACGAGATCGTTCGATGGGAGATCAATGCTTGTCCGGAAGATTCTCCAGTGAGTGTCATAGACCGTCAGCCCGATACACGGTCGCCCATCGCCCCCTTCGTCATCGTTGAAGGTCGTTTGCTTCGTGATGATGCCGATCCTTGTGTGGTGGATATCATAGACATTCGCGGCAGAGTCGTGTGGACAACATCTACAACGGCCCGCGAGATTGACCTTCCCACAGCGATCGTTGCAAGTGGACAGTACATCGTCAGCATGAGGTCGGTCACCGGTACGTCAATGCAGCGGTGGCTCGTAATGCACTGATGCTATTGGAATAGGCTAACAAGCAACGGCAGGGTAATCATCGATACTATGGTGCTCACGACGATGGCCTGGGCCAGGGTGTCTGTGTCCAGACCATATCTGTCGGCAAACACCATTGTCAACATCATCGTCGGCATGCCAGCCTCAAGCATCGTCGCTAAAAACACATCGGGGTCTGCGATAAGGGGCCGTGCAACAACGTAGGCAACGAGCGGGGCTAGGACGAGTTTGATAACGATCGCAGGTGCCAGCAATGCCGCCGAAGTACGTCGGGGCATGCGCAGACCGAGTCCTATACTCACCATCATGAGTGGCGGCACAGCGCTTCCTGCGTACGACAGTACGTCCAAGATCGTTGGGTGGATGCCAATGTGCGCACCATTGGCAAGCAAACCCACGATGGTAGCCAGGAACGGTGGACGCGTCAGAATGTGGCGAAGGCTCTGCATGATGCGTTGCTGCTCTTCGGTTCGGCCGAAGCGCATGCTCATCGTTGCACCAAGCGTGATGAGCAACGGCGACATTCCCAGAAGATCAAAGACAATCGGCACCCGGCTCATGTGATCCCCGATGACCCCGGTCACGATCGGTAGGCCAAGGTATGTGCAGTTGCACCAAACGGCTGCCAGGATGAGTGCTCCGGCTGTTGGCTTTGGGATCTTCGCCGACATCGCCATACCATAGACGAGCCACGCACATGCATACGATACGACCACGGTGATCACCGATGTTAGCGGCACCGTGATAAGGTCGCTCCCGAACGGTGCCGTTGCCATCACCGAAAAGGCGAGTGCCGGCAGTAGAATGTTGAATACCAGCGATCCGATTCGCTGGCGGAGTACGGACGGATCAGGACTCCCCGGAACGTAGCGGTACAGTACACCCGACAGGATAAGCAGGAAAAGCGTCAGAAACGTCTGAGCCATGTAGGGTGCCGTTTCGCGTTTGTAATTTTTGAGCGGGATTGTAATGCTACGGTTACCGCAGAGTGCGTGAATTTACTGCGTCAAGTCATACATCTATTGTTTTTGGGGTGATCATGTCTATCAGAACCGTCTGTGTTGCCGATGAGGCAACACATCAGCAGCTGCGCTCTCTTGTGGAGCATCTACCGCAGTGCGATGTCCTAGCATGGGTCAAGCCTGCCGAAGTCGCGTCAGTCGTCGGCGCGATGCTCCCAGAACTAATCATCACCGTGCCAGGTGCCGCACAGGCAGTGCATGAACCACCGATACGCTATACTCCCAAGACGCACCTTGGAGTAGGCGAGCATGATGTGGTAGCCTTGGCTATGACCGATGGAGTGCACCTGCATCCCGCCGCCAATGTGATTCGGATCAAGGGTGAGGGAAGCTACGTCAGAGTAGTCTTCTCCAATCGATCTGACATCATCCTGGCTAAAACGATGGCTGACTGTGAGCGGATTTTTCCGCAGCGTTACTTCGTCCGTGTGCACCGGTCGAACGTCGTGAACATTAGACACATCAAACGATTGATCCGCGGAAAGCTGCCGTTGCTCCATATGTCGAACAACGACGTTGTGGTGGTTTCCGAGCGCTACCGCGAATCGCTGTTGCAGTGTCTGCCAGAGGCAGTGCGACCGAAGCAAGCATGAACATTGCTGTGGACGCTGGACGGTATGCT
>JAULYI010000246.1:0-13654 GCA_032117915.1 Kapaibacterium sp. (SeqCode)
CGGCAGCCACCGACGTTGCAGCGCCAACAATGAAGGCCAGGGCTGTCTGCCAGCCGTGACTCACCGTTGCGGCGATCAGCACGGCGAACAAGGCCATAAAGATCGCAAGCACGCGATACTCGCGCTTTAAGAATGCCATGGCTCCTTCGGCAATGGCCGTCGAGATCTCCGTAAGCCGTGAGACCTCTTCAGGCGATGCAGCGCCATCCTCAATGCGTACCGCTACAACGCGGCTGCGGAATACAAAGGCCACGACGAGCGATAGCACGCCAAGGCCCAAAATGGACATGATGATCATACGACCTTTCAGCTTGTGGTGTCACATCGTCGGCCACGTCATTCCGACGAGCGGGAAGTCCCTAAATCAAGCCGCAAAGATACACGTACGTAGGTCTCATCCCAAGATTCACACGATGCCTTGCAGGTATGCGATCAATGCGCTAGATTTGTGGCCCCTTACGGACTCTTAGCTCAGTTGGTTAGAGCGTTACGTTGACATCGTAAAGGTCACTGGTTCGAATCCAGTAGGGTCCACAATCTTTTGAACGCCTCGGACATCGTCTGGGGCGTTTTCGTATGTTGACACCCGGGTCATCATAAACCTGGGACACATATGAAGCTTGGAGTGATGAAGGAGACGCGACCCGGTGAATGCCGAGCCGCCTGTACACCCACCATCATCAAAGCACTGACCAGTGCTGGATTTGCATGCCTGGTCCAGCAAGGCGCCGGCGAAGGGGCCTGGTTCAGCGATGAAGCGTACCGCACGGCGGGCGCTACGGTGGTCGACCGCGAGACGCTGCTGCGAGACTCGGATATTGTTGCCAAGGTGCAACCACCGTCTGTCGAGGAAGCCTCTGCGATGCGCGAAGGAACAATGCTCGTTTCCTTCCTCTACCCAACGATCAATACCGATGTTGCTGCCATCCTACAGCAACGAAAGGTCGTTGTGCTGGCGATGGACCTTCTGCCGCGGATCTCACGCGCGCAGAGCATGGACGCGCTGAGCTCGCAGAACAACCTTGCTGGCTACAAGGCCGTGATCCTTGGCGCGAATGCGATGCCGCGCATCTTTCCGCTGCTGATGACGTCTGCCGGGACGATCGCACCGTCACGCGTGCTGATCTTCGGCGTTGGCGTTGCCGGTTTGCAGGCCATCGCCACGGCGAAACGCCTTGGCGCTGTGGTCGAGGCGACAGACCCACGTCCGGCCACCCGAGAAGAGGTGGAATCGCTGGGTGGGAAGTACCTGGCCGTCGAAGGCGCAGAGCAGGTGGTGATCGAAGGCGGCTATGCCAAGGAGGTCAGCGCCGACTATCTGGCAAAGCAGAAGGCACTCATCGACAAATCGCTTGCTCAGGCCGACCTGGTGATCACAACGGCACTCGTGATGGGACGCAATGCACCCATCCTCATCACCGAAGAGCAGGTGAAGATGATGAAGCCCGGAGCCGTGATCGTTGACATGGCCGTTGAACAAGGCGGCAACTGTGCTCTAAGCAAGGTGAACGAGACGGTGACGGTACACGGCGTGACGATTATCGGACAAACAAACCTGCCAAGTTTGTTGCCGCAGAATGCCAGCGAGCTGTACGCAAAGAATATCCAGAACCTGCTTGCGCTTGCCGCTCCGGGTGGCAACCTAAACCTTGATTTGTCTGACGAGATCTTGAAGGGGACGACATGGAATCTGTCTTGACGTTCATTACCGACAACTTGAATATCATCTACTTGCTGGTACTGATGGTGTTCGTTGGGATCGAGCTGATCTCGCACGTGCCATCCGTGCTGCATACGCCGCTGATGTCTGGTGCCAATGCCATCCACGGCGTTGTGATCATCGGGGCCATCATTGTCATGGGACAGGCTCACGACCCGCTGTCACTGATCCTGGGCTTTGTAGCCGTGCTCTTCGGGACCCTGAATGTGGTTGGGGGCTTTGTGGTTACCGACCGGATGTTGGAAATGTTTAGGAAACGACCATGATCCATTCTCTGCTCGAGGTTTCGTACCTCATAGCGGCGGTAACGTTTATCGTCGGCCTAAAAATGATGGGTGCCCCCGCTTCGGCGCGGCGCGGGAACATTACGGCCGCCGTGGGAATGACGCTGGCCATCTTCGCGACGATTTTTCTGTTTACCGACGAGAGTGGCGCATCGCTCGGCAATCTGCCGCTGATGTTCGGTGCTATCGCCCTTGGTACCGTCGGCGGCTGGCTGATGGCAAAGCGCGTGCAGATGACGCAGATGCCGCAGATGGTATCGTTCTTCAACGGTATGGGCGGCGCCTGCGCCGGGTTGATCTCCGTCGTGGAGTTCCAGCATATCCTTGCAAAGCAGGCCGATCCCACGGCAGTCTATGAGCCAAGCATCGGCATGCTGCTGGTGATCATTGCCGGTCTGGTCATCGGTACGATCTCGTTCACCGGCTCGGTCATCGCCTACCTGAAGCTCGAAGAACGTATCAAGGACCTGGTACTGCCGGCGCGCACGATCATCAATCTGGCCATGCTTGCCTGCATCGTCGTCCTGGGATGGATGTTCACTTCGGGCTCGTGGATGACATCGGCCAACCTCTATCTGATCGCTACGCTCGCCGCGTTGTACGGTCTGCTGTTCGTGCTGCCGATCGGTGGTGCAGACATGCCGGTAGTGATCTCACTGCTCAACTCGTTTACGGGTATGGCGGCAGCGTTCGGTGGCTTCCTGTACAACAACAATGTGATGCTTATGGGCGGTGTGCTGGTCGGATCGGCCGGGACCATCCTTACCGTGGTGATGTGCAATGCCATGAATCGCTCCCTCTGGAACGTGATCATCGGCGGCTTTGGGGGTGATGCAGGGGGCGGTGGTGGCAGCAGTGTGCAAGGCACGGTCCGCGAGGTCAAGGCCAGCGACGTTGCCATCCTGCTACGCTATGCCGGCAAGGTGAGCATCGTGCCCGGCTACGGCCTTGCCGTCGCCCAGGCACAACACGTCGTGCACGAACTCGAGCAAGTCCTGGAAAAACTCGGTGTCCACGTCTCCTATGCGATCCATCCCGTGGCCGGACGTATGCCCGGACACATGAACGTCCTGCTTGCTGAGTCAAGCGTGGACTACGACAAACTCAAAGAAATGGACGATGCCAATGCCGATTTCGCAACGACGGACGTCGTGCTCGTGATCGGCGCGAATGATGTGGTAAACCCCGCCGCGAAGACCGACCCACAAAGTCCGATCTACGGTATGCCCATCCTTGACGTCGAGCTGTCACAGAACGTCATCGTTCTGAAGCGCTCCATGAAGAGCGGCTACGCCGGTATCGAGAACGAGCTCTTCTACAGACCCAAGACGAGCATGCTCTTCGGCGATGCCAAGAAGTCGCTCAGCGCGCTGGTGCAAGAGGTGAAGAACCTGGAATAGCCACGGACGCCTCACCCCTCATCCGTTCTAAGCGAGGGAAGCCATACAACGAAGAAAGCCCACGCACGGCGTGGGCTTTTTTTATGACGATGGTCTTACGTGGCCTGTCGCGAAGCGCGTTACGCCTTGGCAGAGAGTTCTGCAAGCGTCATCGACTTGGGACGGACGATGGGGGAGGCCATCATGCGGTTTACGACCATCTGCGAGCAGAGGCCGATAGCGCGCGAAACGCCGAACATGACCGTGTAGAAGTCGAATTCCGTCATGCCGTAGTTGTACAGCAGAGCGCCCGAGCCGGCATCGACGTTCGGCCAAGGGTTCTTTGCCTTGCCATGCTCCTTGAGGATTTCGGGGACGAGCTTGAAGAGCTTGTGCACGATCTGGACGTTATCGTCCTGCAGGCCGTACTTCACGCCAAAGTCGTAGAAGGCCGTGAAGCGGGGGTCGGTGACGCGAAGAACGGCATGTCCGTACCCTGGGACGACCTGGCCATTGTTGAGGCGGTTCCAGGTGTATTCCGTGAGCTGCTCGTCGGTGGGTACGCCGTTGAACTGCTCGCGCACGTCCATGATAAAGCGCAGACACTCTTGATTGGCAAGACCGTGAAGCGGTCCGGCCAGACCCGACATGGCTGCCGAGACCGAGTAATACGGATCGCTCAGGGCGGAGCTCACGACGTAGGACGTCATGGCGCTCACATTGCCCCCTTCGTGGTCGGAGTGGAGGACGAGGTACAGGCGGACAAGTTCCTTCCATGCCGGATCGTCGCTCACACCCAGCATGTGGGCGAAGTTGTTCGACAGGTCGTTGTCGTCTGCCAAGGGGGCGATGACGTCGCCCTTGTTGAAGCGGATGCGATAAATGGCTGCAGCGATGCCGGGCATCGAGGCGATCAGGCGGACCGAATCGTTGAGCAGCGATTGCCACAGAGCGTCCTTGCCGGCTCCCTTGTCGTACGCAGCGCGGAACTCCGACTCACGCTCCATGGCCAGCAGACCAACGCTCAGCATGGCCATCGGATGGGAATCCTTGGGCATGGCCTTCAGCGTGTCGACCACGTATTGGGGAATCTGGTAGTGCTTTGCGAACGAAGCGCGCAGCTCGCTGAGTTGCTCGGGCGTTGCACGCGTACCGGTCACCAGCATCCAGAAGGTCTCTTCCGGCGTGATGTTCGTAAGCTCAAGGATTGGAATGTCGCGGATGCGAAGACCTTCGTCGGCCGACACGCTTGACGTGTCGCAGACAAGGGCTGGCACACCGCGCATACCACCAAGGACCTGCTCGATCGTGACGCTGCCAAGCACGGTGTCGCCGTGCTCTTTCAGGAGCGCGGTACGCTTCGCGCGAAGCGCTTCTGCTTGGTTGATCAGTGTTTCATGCAGGATGCTCATGGTGTGGTCTCCGGCGTACGTGTGTAGGTGGACTTGTAAACGTGCGCAAAACTACGAAGGGCGAACGACACAGCGTTCGTTAAGGCTTCGTGTTGTACGGCGAATGTTCGCGAAGCCAGATGCAGTATTTTGGATGCCATGAATAAGATCCGCGTCATCATTGCCCACGAATACCTTACCAGGATTCGCAACAAGTGGTTCATTGTCATCACGCTGCTGGGTCCGCTTGTGATGGCCCTGCTGATCGCCATTCCAGTGTTGGCGACGATGTTGGCCGATGACGGAACGACCGGGAAGGTTGCCGTGATCGACCAGGCCAATGGCCTGGGAGCGCGACTTATCGCGGCGGACACGTCGCTGTACGAGGCTGCCGGCGATCGATCCGAGGAGGCACTTGCTGCGGCCGTACGTGACGAACAACTGCAGGCCTACCTGAAGGTCCCCGCCGATGTGGTCGATAGCGGCAAGCCAACGCTGGTATCTCGTGGTGGGTCCGGATTGGCCTTCGAGGCGGGTATCGAAGGCGACCTCGAGCCGATCGTGACGCAGGCCCGCCTGCAGCGTGCCGGGACGGATACGTCGGTCGTGGCACTGGTTGAACAGGGCGTGTCGATCTCGTCCCTGAAGCTCACAGAACAGGGTATCGAGCAGGACGCCACCGAGGCCTCGGCAGCTATCGGCTACTTCGCCGGCTTCGTCATCTATATGCTGATCTTTCTGTACGGCTCGATGGTGATGCGTGGCGTGGTCGAAGAAAAAGCCAACCGTATTGTCGAAGTGTTGGCCTCGTCGGTAAAACCGTACGACATCATGATGGGCAAGGTCGTCGGGATCGGCCTCGTCGGTCTGACGCAGATGCTGGCATGGCTGATCCTGGGAGCAGGCGTGGTCTTCGTGCTCGGCCAGGCGCTGTCGGGCAGTGTCGACCCGCAGCAGGCGGCCTCGACCATGCAGTCCATGCCCGGTCAGTCGGCGTCACCGATGATGATCGGAGATGTAGCGCTGCCATCGATCTCGGTCCTATCGGTGCTGCTGTTCCTGTTCTACTTTCTGTCGGGCTACTTTCTGTATGCCACACTGTTTGCCGCCGTGGGGTCTGCCGTAGATCAGGAGTCGGATGCGAATCAACTGACGCTCCCGGTCACGCTGCCGGTGGTGCTTACGATGATGTTCATTGGCAATGTCATTGCCAGTCCGAACAGCACGTTTGCCGTTGTGATGTCGTTGATACCGCTGTTCACGCCCATCCTGATGACGGTGCGCGTAGCTGCCACGGAAGTCCCTGCATGGCAGATCATTGCCAGCATCGTCTTTTCCGTAGGCGCCTTCCTTGGAGCAGTCTGGCTTGCCGCGCGCATCTATCGCATCGGCATCCTGTCATACGGCCGAAAACCGTCATTCAAGGAAGTCGCAAAGTGGATCCGCATGTAGCGGTGTGATGCCAGCGCGATTTACTGCTTGAACGAGCGCAGGAGCTGACCATCAACGGTCCCCAGGTAGAGGTCGCCGTTCCAGCAGGCGACGGAGGCCATGGGGATAGTTCGGCAATCAAGCACGTCCTTTGGTGCGTCGAGTGATGCCGTGTTGACGCGATAGACGGCAAATCGCTCATTGTCTCCGCCTTCGCCGGCAAGCACGTAATACTCGCCCGAAGCCTTGCCCGGGGCCATATCGACAACGCGAAGCTTGGCCCACCCCTTGAGTTCGGTAGTACCCTTCTCGGTTACCAGGAAGGTCCGTGTGGGGGCAGTGGTATTGCTGTCGCGAGCCACAACAATGCCTCGATCCTTGTCGAGGTTCCAGGTACGCGTGACGATCAGCGATGCGAGATCTCCGAGCATGTCCTTTGTCACGTCCTTGGCCTCGTCATCATGCCATGCCACGTGGCTTGCGCGCATCGGTCCCTTCGTTGTGAACGGATTGATGTATCCAAAGGCATACAGCGTATTGCCCACGGCAAGCAGACGCCGATAGCGGGTGTCGCTCTTCCCCGTATCGGGTGTCATCGCGCGGTGTACCGTCTTGAACGTCTTGCCATTGTCCGTACTCCGCCACAGGTAGCGGAAGATCTGGCCGCTTTCCCATTCCTTGCGATCGTTCGCACCCGAACCGACAGCATAAATGTCGCCATCGAAACCGGCGATGTCATGCACATGCTCACCTCCGGGAATGGAGCGGAACTTACGCCAACGACCGTCGTCTTCCAGACGGAAGACATTGCCTTCGATGAGCTTGGGATTGGACTGCTTTGCCTGCGTCCACTCTTCATCGGGGTTGTGGGAATCAATGCCGGCAACCCACAATGTGCCGTTGATCTCGCGGAACCCATCGATCTGTTCCTCGCCGGAGTCAAATGGCGATCGTTGTGTTGCGCCTTGCCCCGCTGCAATGACCTCTGCACTGGTCATGACGGTATCTGTTCCTTGCACGCTGTAGTATCGGAACTCGATCGGGATGATGGAGCCCATGTTCTTGGTGGCATCACCGTATCCCATCCAGAGCTTCCCACGATGCAGCACCACATCGGTCACGGTCTGGTTAAAGTCATAGCCGAACAGGGAGTCTCCCTTCTGCAGGTAATCGACGTGCGGATAGGACAGTGTTTCGGGTTCAGTAAACTCCGAGACAAGAAGCGTTAGCGCGAGTGCAGCTGCAATGAGGGGAGCGATCATGGTGTGGAGTCGTTTGAAGAGGGAAGGTCGAAATTACCACAAATGCTACTCGACAACGAGAGGGAGGGCGACGTCGGCCGCTCGGATGACATATATACCAATGGGCAGGTCAACAACCGAGAGGGTCAGTGCCGATTGTCCTGCCGGCCATGGTTCACGGATCACGACCCCACCCTTCATATCGATCACGGTTACATCCATGGCATCATGATCCTTGAAGGTCATCAACCGCACTTGGGACGTTGCCGGGTTCGGAGCTAGGGTGATGGACGCTGTTGGCTGATCGGCCACAGAGGTAATGGTGGTTACCTCGACCAGACTCCGGCCCTTCAGACCCGCATTCACGCGAACAGAGCCGGCGTCGGCAGTCTCGAGCACGAAGGGCTCGGCTCCCATCACAACCACCGTATCAACGGCACGGTTGGTGCCCACCTCGCGATAGGTCATGGCCACGGGGATGGTCTCGTACCGGGGCCATGCAGGCTGCTGTTGTTGTTGCACCTGCGTGAACGTGGCCGTCCAGCCGTTCGCGGAGCGCCGCATGGTCACGGCCAGCCGAGGCCAGCCGGGCTGCTTGATCCATTGATCGAAGAACGTCGCAAGGTCTTTGCCACTGGCCGCTTCCAGTGCCTTCCGAAGGTCATCCGTCGAGGCGTTCCCGTGTCGATGCGCCTCTAGGTAACCACGCAGGCCGGTCGCAAAGACGCTGTCTCCCAGCCACGCCCTGACCATTCCCAGAATGATGGCACCCTTCTGGTAGATCGTCTCCGGATAGTTCGACGATGGCGAGGCTCTGGGAAAGGCCATGAGCGGCAGCGCACCTTCGTTGTTGGCGATCTGACTGCGATATCGGGAACGACGTTGATCGAGCGACGTCAAGTAGGCCGAAAATCCCTGCAGGTCCTCCGTCCAGAGGCTTTCGCAATACGTTGCAAAACTCTCCGTAAGCCACACATGGCTGTAATCGACCGGTGTTACCATGTCGCCCCACCACTGGTGCGCCAGTTCGTGAGCGGCGACCATGTTCACGGTGTCTCTGCGCTGTACCAGCGAGGTGTTCAGCGATATCATCGTCTGGTGCTCCATGGCCCCTTTCTGTGTGGCCACATACCCTACCTTGCCGAACGGATAGGTGCCGAACCAGCGCTCGAATACGCGACGCATGCGGGGGACAAGACGCAATGATGTGCGGGCTGCTACGCTATCGCGTGGCAGGACGTATGCAACGTGGGAAAGCGTGTCCGCACCGCTGATGTCAAGCTCGGCAAAGCGTCCCACCGCAATCGTCAGCAGGTAGGTAGCGCATTGCTCGGGCATGGACCATGTGAAGGTCGACATTCCGTCGGCCGACGTTGGTTGACCTTGCAGGGTGCCGTTCGAGGCAATACGGTATCCGTCGGGTACGGTACAGGCGAGGCGATAGGATGCTTTGTCACCCGGATGATCAAGGACGGGCAGCCAGTGCTGTGTTGCGGAGACATAGGCGTTATTGAACCCTACACCCAGGGCATACAGGGTGCTGTCCTCGGCGTGCACACCACCCCACGGAAACGAGCCGCCCTCATTCGTCATTGTGCCATGATAGTACACGTGCACGGTATCGGTCGAGGGCATGGTACGGGGCGGCAGCTTGACAAGGTGACAATACGTCGTGTCTGCAGGGGTGCCGTAAGCGGCCACGTCCGACATCTGACCATTGACGGTCACGGAGTCGATCGTCAGGTCTCGCAGGTGGAAGGCAAACACGCTGTCGGCTGCGCTGCTGCGCTTGAGAATGATCGTGTTCGACGCTGCATCAATGCGACGCGATAGCGGCTCACGGATCATCATTGTTGCGTCATACGACTGTACGTCGATCGACGTATCAAGTGGCTTCAGCGGATGCGGCACAGAGCCGATCATCGCTGCCAGTACGAGGGTTGATACCATGGTGGAAGTTACGCAGTGAAACGAAAAGCGCCCACCGGGGTGGGACCGGTGGGCGCTTGCAACGTGCAGTATCTGCTGGAGTGACGCGAAGCGTCGTTATCTGCTGGAGTGACGCGAAGCGCGTCTTGGCTGCCTGGTTAGCGGACGATCGTCATCGGCAGCGCGAACGTTGCCGTACCATTGACAACGCGAACCAGGTACATACCCGGTGTGAGTTGTGCCGTGTTCATGCTGGTACGTGACAGACCAGATGTCGCATCGATCTGTTGCGTACCAACGACTTCACCGGCGGCAGTCATGATGGTAAGCTTGGCAGCACCAACGGTAGAGGGGAACTGTAGCGTGACCGAAGCGTTGGCCGGATTCGGGAACAGGTTGAACGACGTGTTCGACAGGTCGGCGGGGATCTCCACGGTCGAGACGACCGAAGGTGCCAGTTCCATCGAGACTTCCTGCTCGGCGTTTGCGGCGGCGTCCACGGTGACCGTGCGCGTGGCGGCGACGTAGCCGATACGATCGGCGATGATCGTCTGCGTGCCAACACCAAGATCCATGAACTCATACGTGCCGGCATTGTCAGCAAGAGCAAAGTCGACCAGTTCGCCGTTACGATCCGTGACAACGACATAGGCGCCACCGATGGTGACCTGAGGCTCTTCGCCGCGCACCACTGAACCGGCCTTGCGGTAGATCCAACCGCGGACGCGGGCCATACCGCGCTTCTCGGTTGCCTTCTTCACAAGAATGTCGTGCTGTAGCGCCACCATCATGTCGCCAACCTCGATACGCGTAGCGTTCTTCCATTCGGAGGCAGCGACTGCACCTTGGACGTAGAAGCCGGGAGCGTAGGGACGTGTTGACGGGATGCCGAAGACGATGTACTTGCCAGGTTCGAGATCAGAGAACATGTAGTTGCCGTTTGCGTCGGTCTCGACCGTATGGGCCTTTTCCTTGCCGGCTTCCACTTCCTTACCGTCCTTGGTACGCTCGATGATAAGGTAGGCCGTGACCTTGCCGGGCACGCCGATCGTCGGATCGTCGTTGCTCTTCATCGTGCCGCCAAAGCCGTTGTTGCGGGCCTCGCGCTTAGTGAGCGTGAAGTTCACGCCGTCCTTGTTCTCTGTCAGCGTGATCTTCGTTGCCTTCGTTGCGTCGGAGGTTTCCTCCCAGAATTCGCTCAGATACATCGACTTCACACCGTCGCGGCCGATGACACTGGCAACGGCAATGTAGGACTGACCCTCGGGGAGTTCGATTTCGTAGTAGCCATCAGCATTCGTTTCGGCACGCAGTACGCGGTACTTCGACTCTTTCGAGGCATCGCGGTCGGTGCGCTCGAAGGTCACAACGGCCTTCAGACCTTCGCCGGTTACGGTATCCGTGACGCGCCCGCGGACGACGTGCATCACCGGCTTGGCCATGGGCGTCACGACGATCGGGGCTTCGTAGGTCTTGTCGCATTCGACGGTCATTACTTCCGCAGCATCGGCGGTCTCGACGTCCTTGTACCACTCGGCATAGTAGCCTTCGCCTTCGATACGGATCTTGTACGTACCGGCGGCCACGTTAAGCTTGTAGGCACCATCAACGATCTTCACCTTGTGAACGGGGCTCCACTTCTCAGTGGGGTTACCCTTGTCGTCGGCCACGCGATCAACACGCCATGCCATTACCCAGCCGTTGGTCACGGGCGTGCCGTCGTCGAACTTCACACGGCCGGCGATCCATGCACAGAAGTCACCCTTCTCGCCACCGTTGTCTTTTTCCGTCACCTCAATAACCCACGTCTGATAGGTCACGAGATCTGTACCCTTGACCCATGCCTTGACCTTGATCTCATAGCGTCCGGGACGCGTTGGCGTCCACGTCACCTTGCCCTCTTCCGAGCATGTCATGCCTTCCGGTCCGGTTACCAGAGCGTACAGGATCTTGCCATCGACATTCGCTTCCGCCTTGACCTGATACTCGTACTTGGCATTCACCCAGCCAACGTTGCCGGGGCGTGATACGATGACGATGCGATTCTCCTGCGTCTTGACGGTCACGACCTTGATGGCCGTACGGTTGGATTCACCGTCGGCATTGACGGCGCGCACGAAGAACGTGTACGTACCCGTAGCAATGTCGCGCGTGTCCCACAGGTACTTTCCGCGTTCACCGTCGCGTGCCGGAACGGTCGCGATCTTCGTGAACTTGGCCATATCCTCCGTCTCCCCCTCTGCACGGAAGATCTGGAACTCCGTCGCCTTGTCGCCTTCACGGGATTCGTACCACATCAGCGTAACGATGGGCTTGCCAACGGCATAGGTCACCTTGGCGTTGAATTCGACGGGTGCCAGCGGAGCCGCAGCGCGCAGCGTCGTTGCGAGCACGAGCATGAGGATCGCAGCGAAACCCGTCGCCAGGTGTTGCAATGACTTCATGAAACCTCCAAAAAGTGTGCAGTGTAAGGGATTTTAGGTTCTGTAGTTCGAGCAAAAACCGTGACCGAGCAATTCGTTACACGGTACGTTCATGGTGTCGATCATGAACATCCGTTATATCTCCAGTGTCAGTCGTCCGTACACGTACTCGCGTCCGATGCTGGCATCGGTACCCCGGTTGTTTACCCGAAGATACACCATCACCAGGATCATTCGACGTTCGCCGGCGACGCGTGGCTGCTCGGCCACGACGATCGATGCGGTGTTATCCAAGGGGTCAGCACCAACAAAGAGCGTGTCGTTGGGACGCTTCAGCGCCATTTCCATCGAACCGGCACCGTTGAGCTTCACCTCGTAGGCATTGCCCGGGACGGAGTCTACCCGCAGTCGGAATGACCGTAGGATGGGGTCCGTATCTGCGGCAACCTGACGTTCCATCTGCACGTCCAGCCAGACAGTTGCCGGCGTGACAGAGGTGTCGATCTTCAGCACGGGTAGGCCCTTGATGACAAAGGGGCCGGCTTCTGATGTGAACTCAGCCGTGTACGAGGTAGGAGTGACTTTTACGGCCGGCGTGAGCGGCGTTTCGGTACGTGGACTGTCGGCGTCCAGCGGACTGATGCATGACGTCAAGGAGACGGCAACAAGCGTCGTAAGCAGCAGCGTTCGTAGTATCATCATGATTGGTTTCATGGTCAGCGGTCAGAATCGGACGGCAACACCATAGGTGAAGCCGAGATTAGTAGAAGTAAACCAGGTATTCTGGAACTCGTAAGCCATCGTTGCCCCCTCCACTCCAACAAGGAAGGTAAGGGGACCTGCGGGGGCGTAGGCCATACCGACGGTGGCGCGTCCTATCGGACCGAATCGGCTGCCGCCGACCAATAGTTGGGCAAACGGCAGGAATCCCTGGGCAATGGGTGTATGCTGGTAACGATAGAAGATGCCCGCCCATGACGAGGACGGTTGCTGCTCATAGCGGATGAGCTGCCCGTTACGCTGACCTTCAAAGACCTGCGCAAATGACTCGCTACCGAACTCAAGCCCGATGCCATGATGGTCACTGAGCTGATACTGAAGGGATAGTCCGGCATTGTCCAGCCATCCCGACTGTGCCGGCACGGACACCGGCGTCAGCGGTGTGGACTGTAAGCCACGTACCTGCACAAGAAACGACGGATAGCGCTGCCAGAGCATGGCGGATTCCGTGAATGTTGCGGTGTTGACGGGGCGATGGCTTTCGGTTCGTGCCAGTCGGATATCGCTCGTCACGTTGAAGCTTGAGGCCAAGGGCATGAATTCGTCAGCAGGCGCTGGCGTGACAACAGCCGGTATCTCGATGTTCTGTGCCGGAATGCGCTCTTCGGCCATGGCCAGTGCAGTGCGCAGACGGTCGTTCTCGCGTTGCTCCAAAGCTAGGGCTCGCTGTGCTGCCGAGGCACGTTGCTGCGCTTCGGATAGGGCTGCATTGCTGCTCGCCGGCGTGGATGCCTTCGTCGCGGGTCGCGGTTCGGTCGTCGGCTCTGCGTACGCCGAAACACCTGCCTGATCGCGAGCCGGAAGACGTGCATCCTCGGTCTGCTGTGTTGCGATCCACGTCATACCGGCTGCCGCCGCAGCCGTGAGCATTGGCAGGCCAAGTTTCGTTATCCAAGAGACCACGGCACTTCCTCCGACGGCGCCGGCAGCCGCACCGGCAATCGGTGCGGCGAAGCCCAGACCGGTGAAGACGGCGCTTGTAAGGGCGGCCGGTGGAAGGAGGGCCATGCGGTCGCGCTCAACAGCCGAGCGAATGGCAAGCTGCTGCTTGAACTCGTTCCGAAGGTCGCTGCTCG
>JAULYI010000247.1:0-10100 GCA_032117915.1 Kapaibacterium sp. (SeqCode)
CGGCCTTGCCGGTGATCGAAACGCAGGCCGGTGACGTGTCTGCCTACATTCCGACAAACGTGATCTCGATCACGGACGGTCAGATCTACCTCGAGCCCAACCTCTTCAACGCCGGTGTTCGTCCCGCATTGAACGTCGGTATCTCCGTGTCTCGTGTGGGTGGTAACGCCCAGATCAAGGCCATGAAGAAGGTTGCCGGTCCGCTCAAGCTTGACCTTGCCCAGTACCGTGCTCTCGAGGCCTTTGCCAAGTTCGGTTCCGACCTTGATAAGACGACGCAGCAGCAGCTTCGTCGCGGTGCACGTCTCATGGAAGTCATGAAGCAGCAGCAATTCTCGCCGGTTCCGGTAGAAGAGCAGATCGTCGTGATCTCGGCTGCAACATTGGGCTATATGGATGAGCTTCCCGTCGAATCGGTCAAGGCCTACGAAACGGTGCTGGTCGAGACGGTACGGAATGCATATCCGGACCTGCTTGAGCTGATCGCGACGAAGAAGGACCTGTCGGATGACGTGAAGGCGAAGTTGAAGGAAGTGCTCGACACCGTGACCGAGCGCTTCAAAGCCACACTTTCCTGATAGGACACACTCCTTATGATCGTTCTAACAGGTGGTGCCGGATTCATCGGAAGTTGCGTGTTGCGTGCACTCAACGACGCCGGACGCCATGACGTGCTGATCGTGGACTCGCTTCGCAGCGGTACGAAATGGAAAAACCTGGTTGGAAAGAAGTTCGTTGACATTCTCAGCAAAGAACAGTTTCGGGCGGCCATTGGCAGCGAGGCACTGGACGTCGACATTGATGCCGTGGTCCATCTTGGAGCATGCTCGTCGACAACGGAAACAGATGCGGACTACCTGTACGATAACAACTATCTGTACAGCGTCGATCTGGCAGAGTTTGCCATCGGGCGCGGCGCTCGGTTCATCTATGCGAGTTCTGCAGCCACGTATGGCGATGGTTCTCGCGGATACGATGATACGTCGGTGGATCTTCGCCCCCTGAACATGTATGGCTACTCGAAACACCTGTTCGATTGTTGGATTCGTGATCATGACATGCTTGATGCATGCGTCGGCCTGAAGCTCTTTAACGTCTTCGGTCCGAACGAAGCCCACAAGGGCAGCATGCGCAGCATGGTGGCAAAGGCTTACGACCAGATCCGTGATAGCGGATCGGTGAGCTTGTTTGCCTCGAATGATGCCACGTATCCCGACGGCGGACAGATGCGCGATTTTATCTATGTCAAAGACGTTGCTGCCGTGACCCTTGCCTTGCTTGAGCACCGCGACGTCAATGGCATCTACAATTTGGGAACAGGCACGGCCCGTACATGGAATGACCTTGTAAAGGCTGTTGCCAAGGCGATGAAGAAGCGACCGAAGATCGCATACGTTGATATGCCGGACGATGTGAAGCATCAGTATCAGAACTTCACGCAGGCCGACATGTCGCGGTTTCGAGAAGCGCTTCCCGGTGTGGCATTCCGCTCGCTTGAGGATGCCGTGACGGATTACGTCACAATGCACCTTTCGGAGAGCTGGTCCACGTACTGAGTTTTTGGCGAACACGAGAGCACTGAAAGACAACGATGGCAACCCTTCGAGAAACTCGCAGCCGGATCACCGCGGTCCGCAACACGTCGAAGATCACGCAGGCCATGCGCATGGTGGCCGCTGCCAAGCTTCGCCGCGCCCAAGAGGCGGCAACGGCGGCGCGCCCGTTCGCGCAGAAGCTGCAGGAGATCCTTGGCAACCTTTCGGCCGCCGAGTCCGAGTTCGTTCATCCGTTTTTCGAGTCGCGTTCGGTCCAGGGCTCGATCGCCCTGGTGATCGTATCGTCGGACCGCGGACTGTGCGGTGCGTTCAACACGAACTTGCTTCGTGGTGCCACTGCACGCATCGAACAACTGTCGAAGGAATTTCCGGGTGTCGGCATCACGGTCATCCCCGTTGGACGTCGTTCTGTGGGCTTCTTTAAGAAGCGCGCCGAGCAGATCGAGCGTGAGTATCCCGAAGTGTTCTTGAAGCTTGACTATGCAACGGCTGTCGATGTCGCGGATCTGACCTCGGAGGGCTTCCTGAATGGTCGCTTCGACCGAGTCGAGCTCGTGTACAATGAGTTTGTCAGCGTGATCCGTCAGGAAGTCCGCACCATGCAGTTGCTGCCCATCGTCCAGACAGGCGCTGCGCCGAAACTCTCGCACCCCGTTGACTACATCTTTGAGCCGACGCGTGCAGAGATCCTTGATACGCTGTTGCCGATCTATCTGAACACGCAGGTATGGCGCGCATTGCTTGACTCGAATGCGGCGGAGCAGGCTGCTCGCATGATGGCAATGGAAAACGCTACGAATAACGCTCGTGATCTTATCAACTCGCTGCAGCTTCTGTACAACCGTGAGCGCCAGGCGGCGATCACGAAGGAGATGCTCGAGATCGTCGGCGGCGCCGAGGCGCTCTCGTCGAACTGATCCAATTCTCACGTCCGCCCATGGCGACGTCACCAACCACATCGAAGGCTCCGTCCGACGCAACGCCGCCGTTCTTCGGCGTACGTGCCCTTGCGCTCACGGTGGCACTCCTGGTTGGATACTGGCTGCTGATCTCGACGCGGATCGAACGGGTGAATCCGTACGAGCCGTTCCATGAGAATCGCATCTCGTTTTACTACGACAAGATGGATACGTTCTCGCGTATCACGTCGCTGTCTCAACGCATGACCCTGAGGCATTCGTACGACTACACCGTGCCTCTGCTGGTGTCGGAGCGTTTAACACCGCAGGACGTCCTGCTGCTTCCTCCGGCAGCCTATGCCGAGCAATTCACGCGTGGCAACAAGGTCGTCTGGACCGACCCCCGGATCTTTACCTATATGGTCGGACGCACGCCAATGGTTGCGTGGGACGACACGGCACGCAGGGCCATGGCGAATACGGCGATACTACTCGAACTCAACACGTTTGAACTCGTACGGCGTGCAGCGGGACCGGATCGATACGACTCCGTGCTTGCTGCCTATGCGCAGGCCATGGCACGATCCGGCGGGGGTAGGCAATGACGTCTGTAGTCCCGTTCATCCTGACGCTGGTTCTGCAGTGGGTCACAGGTCTAGGCCTGATGGCATCGCTGCGAAGCACGCTGCCAAGGTCTGTCGTTCTGCCCGTTGCGTTGTTGCTCGGTGCGTTTGTCGAAACGCTAGCCGTCATTGCGCTTGACCTTGCCGGTGTACCGCTCACATTTACATCGGTCACCTTGGCAACGTCGGGCGTCGCTCTTGCCGCGCATCTGCGGTGGAATGTCGTACGCTCCTGGTATGGAGCATTTCTGGCAGCTCCGACGATGCGCGTGCGGATGTATGACGTTGCGGCATATACCATCGGAGCGTATCTGGTCTTTGCCGGCATGTGGGCCGCATACTACTGGCCTGTCACGCCATTTGATGCCATGGCAGGGATCGATCTGATGGCACGGCAGAGCGTACTCGAAGGCACCTTGAACAATAGCGTTCTCACCGATCCGGCCCTCGCGGGACGGTTGAGCAATCAGCCGTTCTATGCCCCCTTCGCCATGCTGCAGCAGGTCATCTACCGGCTGATGGGGTGGCCCTTCGGACAGGTGTGGTTGGCCGTTACGTCCTTTGCCTTCTTCTGGACGATGTGGGCACTGTTCCGTCGATCAACGCATCCGTTTATCGCCAACATTTTGGCACTCCTGCTCATCATGGTGCCGGAGGTAAATGGCTATACCTATCTGCTGCAGACGGATTTTCTCAATGCCGTGTACGTAGCCATCGGCATCATCATCCTTGGGCTGGATGTTGAGCGTAACACGACGGAGAATACCATCCTGGCTGCGTTGTTTCTTGCTGCCGGGTGCTGGTCCCGAACGGAGACCATTATCATCATCGGCCTGGGAATGTTGGCATCGTTCGTCTTCATCCGGCGTTCTGTTGGCATGAAGGGGGCGTTGATGGTGACCGCAACGGTGATGACGGCTTCGGCCGCCGCCTTTGCGCTGTGGCATGTAGTATACTTCTATGGCATCTTCCCGGTACGACCCGATAGCGGGTCAGAGCTCATGGCCTTTTCGGTTACACGGTTTGTTGACGTACTTGGTGCCACGGTTACGGACGTCCTTGCCGACATGGGTCTGTGGGGGTGGACGATGCCTCTGCTGCTCATCGTTGGTGTCGCATCAGTCCTCCGAACGAGGTCCCTAGGCGACCGCTGGACGCTCCTGTGGATCGTGGTTGTCTTCCTGGTACTCGAGATCGTTGGAACGCTGTTTGCGTCGGCCATCGTCGGACAGACCATCCGAAGGGGAGTGTTTAAGCTCATCCCGTTGATGTATCTTTTCATCGCCCGGTCTCCCATCGTTGCGGTTATGGGATCTGCCCTTCAGCGCTGGGAGCTTGCGCGCAGCAGTGGTGTGACCGTACAGAAGAAAGGATGACCGTGATGCCAAACGCTTTGCTCTTTGTAGGCACTGCCGTAGCAACCTTCGTCGTGCTGCTCTTGGCCAGTGCCATACTGTCCAGACTCTTCGTAGCCCGAAGCATACGCAAGCTGATCGCATCTGTCGGAAGAGAGCGTCTGCCGAATTTCAGTAACGAACGTACGAACGGACTTCCGGAACCGGTGCAGCGCTATCTGGCGTATGCGCTTCGACAGGGACAACCCAACATCCGCTATGGCGTGTTGCGTCAGCATGCAGAGTTTCGACACGGTCCCGAGCGGCCGTGGTTTTCGGTAAAGGCAACGGAAGTGATCTCCGGCATGGAGCCGGCCTTTGTGTGGGACGCCGTCCTACGGCACAACAAGGCTTGGTGGCGCACGGCCAAGCTCTCATACGTCGCCGGACAGGGCAGCGGCCATATCAAGCTTTACGGTGCTGTGACGCTGCAAGAGGTTGAGGGCCCCGAGACGGATGTCTCCATGCTCTTCCGATTCCTATCCGAGCTTGTCTGGGTTCCGACGGGGCTGTTGCCAACGAAGACGCTACGTTGGAATCCCATCGATGCGAATACGGCCCAGGCTGTGATCACTGACGGAACGACGACGGTGACGGCAGACTTCCACGTGAACGAAGCAGGCCAAGTTGATCGGATCACCACGAAGAGCAAATACCGCGATCTGAAGAGCGGATTCGAACAGATTGCGTTTACGATGGAGTGCTCAGGCTACGAATCTGTCGAGGGAGTGATGATCCCCATGCGCGTCAACTTTGTATGGAACATGCCGGGTGGCGACTTCACGTACGGCAAGTTCACGCTTGATGCTGTGTCCTACGTGTACGACTAAGATTACGGCGAAGCGTCCACCATGAGCGGGCGATACCCAAGATCTTTTCCGTTGTCGTCGTTCGCGCCCTGTCGGTGAATACGTTCATGCCGAGCCCTTCTACAGCGCGCAGAATACGTCGGTAGTTCGTGCTCATCAGTTGCACGGTGAGTCTGCTATCCTGCTCAAGGTGCAGGATGCCCCTGTCGGCACGATCGTAGGCCTCATCGGCAATCGCAACAAGCTCGCGCAGCAGTGCTGTAAGTTCCGGTGTGAACCTGTGAGCAAGGATGTCCTCTTCGCGCACTCCGTAGCGCTGCATCATGTCTTGCGGCAGATAAATGCGTCCACGGTCGGCGTCCTCTTTCACATCTCTGATAATGTTCGTCAGCTGCATCGCAATGCCCAGGTGTACCGCATCGTCAAGGCAGGAAGGGTCATCGTAGCCGAAGATCTCGGACGTCATCAGTCCAACAACCGATGCCACCTTGTAGCAGTACACGCGCAGATCATCGAGCGTGGCAAAGCGATCTACCAGCGTATCCATGAGTACGCCCTCGACAAGTTCGTCCGGAAGGTGGCGCGGAATGCGGTACCGCGTAAGCGTATCACCCCAGGCGATCAGGATAGGATGAGCGTCGAGCGAGGCGTCGCCGGTTGCTACGGTCGTTCCATCGTAGACCGCTTGCAGGGCGTTGCGCCAGCGTTCAACCAGCAGTCGCGCGTCCTGCGGTGTCACATGGTCGCGCTCAACGGCAACATCGACAAGGTCGTCGACATATCGACAGAAGGCATAGACGGCATAACATGCGTCACGCTTCCGCTCAGGAAGAACGTGCGAAGCGAAGTAGAACGTGCGGGCGTGCCGACGCGTGAGTTCGCGACAATACTGATATGCAGATGAGATGTCAGTCATGGTGTGAAGGATGGAAAAATAGATAGATTCGTCGCCTTCAACGGCCTGACCCTCATGAAATCACGAAATATTTATCGTTGCACGGCGTGCGGCAATGCGACGCCCCGATGGGCCGGGAAGTGCCAGGGGTGCGGCGCATGGAATACGCTGGTCGAAGAGATCGAGCAGCGCGTGACAGCGCGCAAGGGTACGGTGGTTACCGATAGTGCTCAGGCCATTGCGCTGGCTGCCGTTGATATCACGGAGGCCAGCCGTGTTCGCGTGGGGATGCCCGAGCTTGACCGAGTGCTGGGCGGTGGGCTGATGCCGGGAAGCGTCATTCTTGTTGGCGGCGACCCGGGGATGGGCAAGAGTACGTTGATGCTGCAGGCCTGTGCTGCGCTACCGTCTGCACTGTACGTTACCGGCGAAGAGTCGCTGCAGCAGATCAAGATGCGAGCCGACAGGCTGTCGCTCGATGTTGAGCGCGTTCGTGTTGCGGCAGAGACTTCCATCGAGACCATCGTGGCAATGATCGAAGCCGTACGGCCATCGGTTGCTGTCGTCGACTCCGTACAGACCATGGTCACCGGCCTACTCGAATCGTCTGCCGGCAGTGTCGCCCAGGTGCGTGAGTGTACGGCACTGCTGACCAAGGTTGCAAAGAGGATCGGCGTGCCCGTCATCGTCGTGGGCCATGTCACGAAGGATGGTATGATCGCAGGGCCAAAGGTCTTGGAACATATGGTCGACACGGTTCTGCAGTTTGAAGGTGATGGCATGTACTCGTATCGGATGCTCAGGGCTCTCAAGAACCGCTATGGTTCGACCAATGAGTTGGGCGTCTTCGACATGTCGGCGCAGGGGTTGCGCGATGTGCCCAACCCTTCAGAGGTGTTGCTGAGTGACAGGCGGGCAGGGGAGCCGGGTACGGCCATCGTCGCCGTTATCGAAGGAACTCGTCCGCTACTCGTCGAAGTCCAGGCGTTGGTTTCGCCAAGCGGCTATGGTGTTCCGCAACGGGTAAGCACCGGCTATGACGCTAAGCGACTGCAGATGATGCTGGCCATTCTTGATAAGCGTGGTGGTCTAAACGTCAGGCAAAGCGATGTATTCGTCAACATCGCCGGCGGTATCGCCATCCAGGATCCAGCTGTTGACCTGGGTGTTGCCATGGCGCTTGCGAGCTCGTACTATGATCAACCCCTTCCGCAAGGGGTGGCATTTATCGGCGAGGTCGGTCTTACGGGCGAGATACGCCACGTCTCCTATGCGGAGCAGCGCGTATCCGAAGCGATCCGCCTGGGCCTACGTGAGGTTGTGCTCCCGGCCGCGGCCGCAGAGGCCGTGCAGGCTCCTTCCGGAGGCATGCTTGTGCCTGCCGACAGACTCACGTCCATCCTGTCCCGCCACTTTGGCTAGACCGAAGGCCTCGTGGTTTCGTAACTTGACACATGTTCGAGGCAGAACTTGAGCGGGTGCGCAAGCAGCTTAAGCAGCAGATAGCATCAGCGCAACCCTACGTATCCATCGTCGAACTGCTCTCCAATGCGCAGGTACACCCGGCCGTTTCCGCATTCTTCCGTGCGGAGGTCGATTGGTGGGTGCATGAGGAGCGCGCGCTTCGTACGTCCAATCCCAGGTTTGCAACGGCGGATCCTGCATTTGCCGACGTCTTTCGTCGGCTGGATGCATTGTACGTTCAGCATGCCCGGTTCGACCATGAAGAGCTGACAACGACGATCGATGCCGCTGCCAAAACATGGCTCAACTACCTGTGCCGTCCGCGCGTCACGTTGCGCTGGTTCGTGTTTCGCGGCGAGCCAACAAAGCCCCTTCACGAGATCCTGTTGCGACTGCAGTATCTGACGGAGTACGGATACCTGCTTGATGGATTCCGACAGTGGGCTGCGACGAGAACGTCGGAGGCCTCTGGCTTCGAGATCTTGAGTGTGATCGAGTTCGAACGCATCATCGAGAAGATCGACAACGATGCCATTCTCGACATGTCGCAATCACAGTTTGTTGCGCTGCTGGACCCCCTCTTCGCGTTTTTTGCCGCCTATGATCTCGACCTGCCGCCGGAATCCATACCGACCGAGGCCGTCATCATCTTCCTGGACGACAAGGGGGCGGTGCCGATCTCGCAGGCGTTGGAGCGGATGCTGTACCGCGAGGAGATGCGTACGCTGACGCGAACGAAACTCATCGAGGTTATTGACGGCGTACTTGCTACGCTGGATGTCGATGAGCAGCACGCATTGGTATCTCCGGAGTCAACGCCCCTCAGTGCTGAACAACCGATTCCCGTCGACAACGGAATTGGTCGATCCGATCAATCCGTTGCACCGTTGATCGTAGAGTCCGTCACGGAACCCGCTCAGGAGTTGACGCTGAGCAACGATGAACCGGTAGTGATCCAGCAAGACGTCGTTGATGTGGGTCCTGCGACGGAGCCGATTAGCCATGTCGCTGAGCCGCATGTGCCAGAGCCTGACGTTGCTGATCGTGACGATTCCGATCCCGATGCTGAGCAAATGCTCAACGTTGAAGCGGCGGACACCGTCATCATCGAAGCAGTAGATACGATCATCGTCGAGGCGGCGCACACTGTCATTGTCAAAGCAGCGGATCACGTCACCGGCGAAGGTGCGGATCCCGGCACTGACGAAGGTGCGGATCCCGGCACTGACGAAGGTACCAATCCTGGTGCCGATGACGTACTACTGCATCGTAGGCAGGAGCGTCATGAACGTCTTCATACCCTCATTGATGAAAAGCTTCGCGACCGAGTGGTCAAGCGTGTGTTTGATCGCAGCCCGGAGCGATATGACGAAGCTATCGCGCTCGTGCTTGACTGCGACACGTGGAAGGCAGCCGCGGGTGCGCTCGACCGGTACTATGCCCAGCATGGTATCGAACCAAACAGTGCCGCTGCGATCGAATTTTCGCAGGCGGTCTATCGTTCTTTTACAGGCATGCATCCATGAATTTCATTGATACCGCAACCATTCATGTGGTTGCCGGTGATGGTGGCAGAGGTCACGTCAGTTTCCGACGAGAAAAATTCGTCCCAATGGGCGGCCCCGACGGTGGTAACGGAGGGAACGGTGGCGACATCGTTGTCCGTGCCGACCAGCAGCTGGGCACACTGCTCGACTTCAAGTACAAGCGCATCTACAAGGCCAAGCCCGGTGAGCCGGGGTCGCGATCGAACTGCACGGGTAGGAGTGCCGAAGATGTTGTGATCAAGGTGCCGCTTGGTACGGTGATCCGCGATCGCGAGACCGGTGAGCAGATCGCCGATCTTGACGTAAACGGCGCAACGGTCGTGGTAGCAAAGGGTGGTCGCGGCGGTCGCGGCAATTCGGAATTCACCACAGCCGTGAATCAGGCGCCGCGCAACGCAGAGCCGGGCACGCCCGGAGAGGAACGCGAGCTCGAACTTGAACTCAAGCTCCTTGCTGATGTTGGTCTGGTCGGCTTCCCGAACGTTGGCAAGAGCACGCTCATCGCCACGATCTCGGCGGCCCGACCCAAGATCGCCGATTATCATTTCACGACACTTGTGCCGAATCTTGGCCTGGTGCGCGTAGGAGAGTACCGCTCCTTTACAGTCGCTGATATTCCCGGGCTGATCGAGGGTGCGCACAAGGGCAAGGGCTTGGGACATCAGTTCCTGCGACACGTCGAGCGTACCAGCGTGCTGCTGTTCATGATCGACGCGCAGAGCGACAATCCGACGCGCGATCTTAAGGTGCTTCGAAACGAGCTCGGCTCGTACGACAAGTCCATGCTCAAGAAAGAGTGGCTTGTTGTCGTCACCCGCTGCGACACACTTATGCCGGACGAACGCAAGAAGCTCGAGAAGAGCGCCTTCGTCAAGAAGCACAAAGCACGGTTGATCTCGGCCGTCACCCACGA
>JAULYI010000248.1:0-5560 GCA_032117915.1 Kapaibacterium sp. (SeqCode)
GTGAGTTGCCGATGGTTGCGCTGACGCCCGACCATAAGGCTATCACCTTCGGTGCTCCCGGAGACCGCAGGGCATTCGTCGATGCCGTTATGGCACAGGCCTTTTCCCGGTACCGTGACCTGCTGTATGAGCTGCGGCGCTTGCTGAAACAACGCAATGCCGTGCTTGCCATGCAGGCCGATGATGGCACTTTGACAACGTGGACCGACGCCTTCGTCGCTTGCAGCGCCGAGATCATCGTGCGGCGTCATGCCTTTGTGGTCGAGCTTGCACCGCGCATACGTGAAGCGTATCGCCTGGTGTCCGACAACGAAGAGGCCATCGACGTGCAGTATCGGCCGGACACCGTCACAGACTTGACGGATACGGATACGGTCGAACGCCAGCTGGCCGAGGCTGCTGCCCGATTGCGACCTGCGGAGCTTCGACGAGGTACGACGATGTTCGGACCGCAGAAGGACGACGTGGAGCTGCTCATCAATGGCGGCCTTGTGCGGGAGACGGCATCGCAGGGACAGCATAAGTCGCTGCTGGTGTCACTCAAGCTTGCCGAATGCGACGTCCTGATGCGCACGCGCAACGAACGTCCGGTCGTGCTGCTGGACGACGTGTTCAGTGAGCTCGATCAGCGTCGCGTCGAACGCGTGATGCATGGTGTGCTGGCGATGGGCATGCAGTGTTTTGTGACCACGACCGAGGGTGACAGTATCGGATCGATGGTGCCGGCCGGCACCGATATCCGAACTGTGACGCTCGCACGCGGTCAGATCGTTGATACGCATTGACTTCCATGACACAAGACCTTAAAGACATTCTGGGTGACGTTCTTCGCAAGTATCGGCTGGAGCCGGCCTTGCATAGGGCGCGTCTGCCGGAATACTGGCGCCAGTGCGTCGGAGATCGCCTGGCGGCGATTTCCGAGATCCGCTCCTTCGAGGGTGGCGTGCTGCGCGTTCACGTCCGCGAGGCCGCATGGAGGTCGGAGCTGACGCTTCGACGCGAAGAAGTACGACGTAAACTCAACTCGCTCGCCGGCGGCGAGATGATCACAGAGATCATCATCCGTTAACGGGCACATCAGGAGCTGACATGGCTGAGGAACTCAGCAACGCGCAAAGCTATAGCGAAGATTCCATCAAGGTCCTCGAAGGTCTCGAGGCCGTCCGGAAGCGTCCGGCCATGTATATCGGCGACGTGGGTGAACGTGGTCTGCACCACCTTATCCAGGAAGTTGTCGATAACTCGATCGACGAGGCGCTGGCCGGCTATTGCCGCAACATCACGATCACCCTGCATTCCGACGGATCATGCTCGGTACAGGATGACGGTCGCGGTATTCCGGTGGGTCCGCACCCGGTGAAGAAGATCTCGACCCTCGAAGTCGTCATGTGCACCCTGCATGCCGGCGGTAAGTTCGACAAGAACACGTACAAGGTCTCCGGCGGTCTGCACGGTGTGGGCGTGAGCTGCGTGAATGCACTTTCGACAGACCTGACCGTGACGGTCGAACGCGAGGGTAAGAAGTACGAGCAGAAGTACAAGATCGGAGCCCCCCAGGGGCAGGTTGCCGAGATCGGCAAGTCTTCAGCAACAGGTACACAGGTTCGGTTCTGGCCCGATGCGACGATCTTCAAGACCGTTGAATTCCGCTACGAGAAAGTCAGTGAACGCCTCCGCGAGCTTGCCTTCCTGAATCCTGACGTGACGATCACGTTGCAGGACGAACGGGATGGACAGAAAGACGTCTTTGCATATCGTGGCGGCCTGGTTGACTTCGTTCGCCATCTGGACACGAACAACACGGCGATCACAAAGCCCATCCTGATGTCGGGGGTCGCACGCAATGAGTCGGGTGTCGAGACGGTCGTTGACGTCTGCTTCGAGTACAACTCGGGCTACAGCGAGAACCTGTTGTCCTACGTCAATAACATCAACACCGTCGAGGGCGGTACGCACGTCAGCGGCTTTAGAAGTGCGCTCACGCGCACGCTGAATGCCTACGCTGCAGCGAACAACCTCACGAAGAAGGACATCAACCTCACAGGCGAAGACTTCCGCGAGGGCCTTACGGCCGTTATCAGCGTGAAGGTCGCCGAGCCGCAGTTCGAAGGTCAGACCAAGACCAAGCTGGGCAACGGCGAGACCGAAGGCATCGTCCGCTCGGTCATCAACGAAGAACTCTCGAAGTACCTCGACGCGACGCCGAGTGCAGCGAAGCACATCATCGAAAAGGCATCGCAGGCCGCCGAAGCACGTGCCGCAGCACGGAAGGCCAAGGACCTGATCCGCCGCAAGGGCGCTCTCGAAAGCGGCTCGCTGCCCGGTAAACTGGCAGACTGCTCGCTTCGCTCGCCGGAAGACACCGAGATATTTCTTGTCGAGGGTGACTCCGCCGGTGGATCGGCCAAGCAGGGCCGTGACCGTCGCTTCCAGGCCATCCTGCCCCTGAAGGGTAAGATCCTGAATGTGCACAAGGCCCGCCTGACCAAGGTGCTCGAAAACGAGGAAGTGCGCACGATCCTGACGGCGATCGGTGCCGGCTTCGGCGATGACTTTGACTCAGCAAAGGCGCGCTACGGGAAGATCATCCTGATGGCCGATGCCGACGTTGACGGATCGCACATCCGCACGCTGCTGCTGACGCTGTTCTGGAAGCACATGCCCGATCTGATCAACGATGGAAAGCTGTACATCGCTCAGCCGCCTCTGTACAAGATCAAGAAGGGTAAGCAGGAGAACTACGCCTATAACGAGGCTGAACGCGACGAGATCATCGCCCGCATACGCAAGGAAAAGGCCGAACGTAAGGCCGCCAAGCAGGCCGAGAAGGGTGAGCCCGTCGAGGAGCCGGAAGTGATCGAAGAAGGCGCAACGGCAGACGGTATCGTGATCAGCCGCTTCAAGGGCTTGGGCGAAATGAATCCCGAGCAGCTCTGGGCAACGACGATGAATCCGGAGACGCGAACGCTGCTGCGCGTGTCGATCGAGAACGCAGCCGAAGCGATGCGCATCTTCGAAACGCTCATGGGTGAAGCCGTCGAGCCGCGCCGCGAGTTCATCGAACGTAATGCACAGTACGTGCGGAACCTCGATATCTAATGGAAGGCGCGTCGCACAGAGAGACGCACGGTGAGACGCACGGTGAGACGCACAGAGAGCAACTCGAGCGACTCTTGCAGAGCGTGACCGAGGGTCGCCCCCTCGGTGCCGATGAGCGCGATGTGCTCGAGCACATCCTGCGAAACGAGCTGATCACGGATGTGCCTGACGATTTCGAGGATGAACCAACGACGCTGGCCCAGCGCATGGCAGACCGCGTTGCATCCTTCGGCGGCTCGTGGATGTTCATCACGGCATTCTTCAGCTTTATCCTGCTGTGGATCGTTGTCAACGTCGTATTCCTTACCTCAGATGCCTTTGACCCGTTTCCGTTCATCCTGCTGAACCTGATCCTCAGCTGCCTTGCGGCAGTGCAGGCACCCATCATCATGATGAGCCAGAACAGGCAGGAAGAGAAGGATCGTCAGCGCGCGCGTGCGGACTACCGCATCAATTTGAAGGCCGAGGTGGAGATCCGCCTGCTGCACGAGAAGGTCGATGCCCTGCAGCGGATCATCCGCGAGAAATCCGGTTCGTAGTACCGCATACCTGACACCTCGATCCCGATCGAGGTCCCAAGCCGTTCCTGGTCCAAAAAAACAGAGGCCCCGGACGTCTGCACCCGTCCGAGGCCTTCAATTCCTGTGCTGGCGGGAGGACCCGACTTCCAGGTGCACTCGATAACCCCGCCGTTGGGCCATTGGTTCCCAACGTTCCTACTGAATTATCAGCGGTATGGTGGAGCGACCACCGGGAGTCGTTACTACCAGGACATACATGCCCGTGGCCATGCCCTGCAGGCCCAGCGGCAGACGTGCAAGCCCCGTTCCGGGTTGGACCAACAGGCGCTCGCCGGCCAGGCTAAGTAGTTCAACACCAAGGATGCCACGGTCATCGACGACGACGGCAGCCGACGTTGCAGAGACCGGCATGGGCATCACTGAGGTTGGTTGACGGCCCTGTTCGTAAACACGGACCGTTGAGGAATCCCGGAATGTCACCTGCGTCCAGTACGACGCCGAAATCTCTGCAGACTGCATCGTTCCGTCACCATTCGTAAGCCGGATCGATATGGGGCGATGATCGACGACCTTGGTCGTGGTGGTGCCAATAAGAACGGTGTCAATGACGATGTAGCCCTCGTCGTCGGTCACGCCCGAGGCGAGAACCGTGCCTGTACGGCTAACAACGTCAATCACTGACCCCTTTTTGGGATTGCCTACGGCATCCAGTACGATGGCCGATACGGTCTGGCGAAGCTGGATTGATGAGCCACCCGAGGCGATGGAATTCTGCAGACTGATGCCGCAGTCTACGCAGTGCATGGTGCCTCCGCCTGTAACGCGGACATCGAAGTTGTCGGGCTTTACGATGTCAAGGCCGGTGATCGTAACTGTCTTAACGTCACCCGAACAATCGACGGTGAGCGCATCGCCACGACTGCCGTACAGACCAACGAAGCGCACATCGTGCTTGCCGGGTAGCGGCTTAAGGGTGAGCGCTGCATCGCCAAAGCGCATGGTCCTGACGGTGAGATCACGATGCGTGATGGTCGGTTTCGTAAATCCTGTTACGAGAAGACCACCGATCTGCAGGGTGCCGACATCGATCGAACCCCACGTTGTTGGTTGCGTCACAAGGGTCGGCGATGTAATGACGGAGCCGTTGATCTGCATCCCCTCCGGATGCGGCGCTATGCTGGCCGTTGGGTCCAATCGAATGAAGGAGCGATTGAGTGTACCGATGGTATGGGTGCCCGAGCCGATAGCAACATCGTGCCATGCCAGGGTGCGCTTGAGTGGTGTCAGACTGTCAGCCGATAGCGGTTGCAGCAGCACGATATTCACGTTGGTCCGTGCGGTTGTAGCGCGATCGGTGAAGGTTGCAATTACAGCACCGCCGGATTGTCTGTCGTCGCGCATGCTTCCCTGGACGGTGATGCGCGACGGTTGCAGCGCATTTGTTGTGACCGTCGAGGAAAGATCAACGTCATCATTGACAGCGCCGAGGATCGACGATGTTACGCTATAGGTGCGTCCGTCTCCGCGATCAGCAAGCTCGAAGGCAGAGCGATATCGTTTGGGGTGAGACACCGTGTGGATGGTCGTGAGATGATCGACGACCTGACCGGAATCAACAATGACGGTGGGCCCGGTCAGCGGTGCCTTTTGGATGATCAGGCCGCTCCATCCGGGAGGCACAATGGCGATCCGGATGCGCTGCCCTGCCTCTACTTGTGGGCGTATGCGTGCAACCAGTGAGTCTGTTCGTTCCGTGCCGCGACCGCGCACGATCACGAAGTCATAGATAGCGTCGGAGCGCAGTATGCCTGTCGTCAGGTTGTCGATGTAGATGGCTCCGCCCTCTACCAGCAGGGCACGTCGCGCACTGCCGTCCTTGTACGTCGTGCTCACGCGAAAACGCTCCATAGACACGGCCAGAGTTCCACCGCGGGCGGGAA
>JAULYI010000249.1:0-4528 GCA_032117915.1 Kapaibacterium sp. (SeqCode)
CAGGTTCCCGTGCATCATGGAGTTCGGCTACCGTTCCTTCGAACAGCACCTTCCCACCGTCGATCATTACGACGTGGTCCGCAATGTTGAACACCGAGAACATGTCGTGGGTGATCACCACGGACGTGACGTGAAGCTTCGTTGCAAGGTCGCCCACCAGATCATCGATCTGCTGCGACGTGATGGGGTCCAGGCCTGTCGTAGGCTCATCGTAGAAAATGTAGGCCGGCTCGCCCACGAGAGCTCGTGCCACGCCTACACGCTTACGCATGCCGCCGGAGAGATCGCTGGGCTTTTTCGGAGACAGGACCTTGTACTCACGTTCGTAGTCGGCGGTTCCGGACTTCGAGATATCAGGCAGCAGGCCAACGGCCGAGAGAACGCGCCGAGCCTCGGCATCGAGCACCGATATATCGGTGACACCGTGTTCGACAAGCGAGATCACGACATTCTCGTACACCGTGAGCGAGTCGAACAGGGCTGCGCCCTGGAAGACGTAGCCGATCGAACGGCGTAGCGTGAACAGCTCGTCGTTCGACAGTGTAGCAATGTTCTTTTCGTCGATGCAGATCGTCCCTGTATCGGCTGCAAGCAGTCCCACGATGTGTTTCAGCAGGACGCTCTTTCCGCAGCCGGACTTTCCGATGATGCACGTCGTTTTACCATTGGGAATGGTAAGGTCCATGCCTCGGAGGACTGTCTTCGAGCCGAAGGATTTCGTAAGCCCCTTGATCGTGATCATACGTTATGCGGCGTCCCGTCCCGCTACACGGTTACGGATCTCCTCGATGGAGCCAATAGGAATGGCCTCAATCAGGTTTCTGGTGTAATCCTGTTGCGGATGTGCGTAAATGCTGTTCGACGGGCCCATCTCGACGATCTTGCCGGCATTCATCACGGCGATACGATCGGAGATGAACTTTACGACGCTCAGGTCGTGCGAGATGAAGATGTACGTCAGCTTGAACTCGTCGCGGAGCTGCACAAGCAGGTTAAGAACCTGTGCTTGGACGGATACGTCAAGGGCCGACACCGACTCGTCGCAGATGAGCAGCTTGGGTTGTAACGCCAGTGCGCGCGCAATGCAAATACGCTGGCGTTGTCCGCCGGAAAACTCGTGGGGATAGTTCGAGAAGTGGCGCGGCAGCAGATTCACTTTGTCCAGCAGATACAGCACGCGATCCTTCCGGTCCGCCTCGTTCTCTCCGATGTTGTGCACGCGCATCACTTCCATGACGGCACTGCCGACGCTCAACCGTGGATTGAGCGAGGAGTATGGATCTTGAAAGATGATCTGGAAATCGCGACGCATGCGCATCAGCTCGCCATCGTTCAGCTTGCGTATGTCATGACCGTTGAACATCACGGAACCACCCGTGGGCTCGACAAGGCGCAGGATGGCACGACCCGTTGTGGTCTTGCCACAGCCAGACTCGCCCACCAGACCCAGCGTCTCGCCGGGTTTCACGTCGAACGTGATGTCATCGACAGCCTTTACAAATCCGGAGGTACGACCGAACAGACCGGACTTGATCGGAAAGTGCACTTCTAGGTTACGCACGTCCAGCAGCGGCTGCTCCATGGCAAGGCGTGTGTTGCGATCATCGATCTCGGCCTGCGTGATCTCCAGTCCATCCACCGCAGCTTCGACCGATGCGTCCATGCGTTCAACGATCGTGCCGTCTTCGCGCTCGTCCATGAAGTCGCGCACGGTGGGCAGGATCCGCAATTTCTTGTCAAGGCGCGGACGACAGGCCAGTAGGCCCTTTGTGTAGGGATGCTGCGGGTCTTCGAAGATCTGCTGCACCGTACCGGTCTCCACGATCTTGCCCTTATACATCACGATCACATCATCGGCGATCTCGGCGATCACGCCAAGGTCGTGCGTGATGAACATCATGCTCATCGCATGCTTACGCTGCAGGTCACGCATCAGGTCAAGAATGGTTGCCTGCACCGTCACGTCCAGCGCCGTCGTCGGCTCATCGGCGATCAGCAGAGCGGGATTGCATGACATGGCCATGGCGATCATCACGCGCTGCTTCTGGCCGCCTGACAATTGATGCGGATAGGAGCGCATCATGTGTTCGGGACGGGGCAGTTGAACCTCTTTCAGCAGCGCAAGCGTGCGCTCCGTTGCCTCGGCCGTGGACACCTGTTGGTGCAGCCGAATTGCCTCGATGATCTGGTCGCCACAGGTGAACACCGGGTTGAGCGACGTCATCGGCTCCTGAAAGATCATCGCGATCTTATTTCCTCGATACGTCCGCATGCTGTCTTCAGGCAACGTCAGCAGGTCCGTCACCGCCCCCTGATCATGGAACAGCACCTTGCCTCCGGTGATGCGTCCCGGAGGATCGGGAATCAAGCGCATAACAGACAGCGACGTCACGGACTTCCCCGATCCCGATTCTCCTACGATACCGAGGGTGCGGCCCTTCTTGACCGAGAACGACACGTCGTTCACGGCCTTGACCACGGTCTGCTCGGTCCGAAATTCGGTTACGAGGTTTGTGACTTCGAGCAAGGTTTCCATAACAAGCCCTGGTGCGACTCTGGATGCGGACAATAGGGGGCTAAGTTACCGCTTTCGGCTGACGTTGCCACGCGTGTGCAGGGCTTTGCGAACGATGGGAAGCGGCGCGACGCGCAATGCAACTCAATAAAAAACCGCCGATCCGAGATCAGCCACGTCGTGGGTCTGAAGTCGCATCGGCGGTTGCCGTCGTTGTCGACGGATGATAGGCTATCTGGTTTCCCAGCTTGCGGTCAAAATAAGAACGGGCGCTCCCCTGGTCACTACACCCGTTCTTGAGGGGTTTTTGGGTCCATCAACCGCTGTTCTCCGGCTAGGCCGGCAGCGATCGAAGGATGTCACGTCGGCGGCAAATATAGGTAACAATGCGTACGCACTACCGCTTCCGCAGAACTTTTCTGTGGCTCGACTGGGTTGCGACCATGCGAAACGGTGCGTATGGCTAGCGCTGATTCCGAGGCAATGCCGGAGGCTACCGCAATACTCTTCGGGTCTCGCGAACCAGGTAAACGTTGGCCACGAGTCGACCAACGATCATGGCCGTGGCGGCGGCAATCACACCTACAGGATTCACCGTCGAAACAAGGATGGCCATGACAACGGCGATCAGTCCGACCTCGACAATGGTGCTCCATGTGACGGCAACACTGCGCCGTGCGGAGATAAGGATGGCTCGCTGGAGCGAGTAGGCCACAGCTAACGCAGGCAGCGGCACAAGGATCATCGTAGGAATGACGGCAAAGGCGGCCAGCTCCGGCCGCAGGCCGTACATTCCTTGATACAGCCACGTAACGGCAGGCGTTGCCGTCACCAGGACCAGAACACCCGTTGTAACCACGGCGATACCCACACCCACCCGGCGCAGCGGTCGAAGGTGCTGGCGGTGTTCGCCCAGGAGTGCGATGCCAACTTCCTGATACGAGAAGCCAAAGCTGCGAAACAGAAAGACGAAGGAGTCAACCACGGGTAGCACAGCAAGCGACTCAATGCTCATCGGGGATCGACCCATGAAGAAGGCCAGCATTGGCGTCACCACGAAACCGATGACGCTGGTCATCGCCAGCGGCACATAGAAACGCATCACTTCGGAATACGACGGTGGGGCCGCACACTGCGCCCTATCCTGCTGGCGATACTGCTGCATAACGCCATTGGCCATCACGCGGGTCGCCACGGCCTCGAAGGTCACGCCAACCGATAAACTGATGGATCCAACAATGGTCCCCGGAAGACCAGATGCTGCAAGTGCCAACGCTGAGCCGGCCATCGTGACGATCCGCAAAACAGTGCCGTAGGCCACACGACCTGTTTGACCAGCCCGGATCAACAGTCCCTGATAGAATCGGCGATAGCCGATGGCTGCAGGCCACGGGATCAGACAGACCAACGCCCAGTACATGCGTCCGGCTACGGCCTCGGGTAGGTTCAGAAGGCCGTAGGCTACCACATCGTACACCACCGGAATGCTCACAACAAGCATACCGATAGTGACCAGGGCGTTCACACGCCACATGAAGGACGCCAGACGATCAACGGCGTTGCGGTCCTTCGCCAACGCCACACTCATGCTAAGCAGCATGATGATGGGCGACTCGATGAGCATGGCAAGCGCCACGGCCACGCCGTAGGCCGCAAGGTTATAGGTCGGATCCGGAAGTCGGGCTATCAGTGACGTGACGATGGGGCCCTCGATGGCCATCATGAGCCATGTGGCGCTCAGCGGTATCCAGAACTTGATGACGTCAGCGGTACGAAGCGGTTCAGACGAAGGATGGATCATGGATGCCGCAAAAAGTTGATGCAAATTAGCGCGATGACGTTCACCGAGACACAACATCTATCCCGACAAGCTATTCGCATCGTTACGTGGATCATGGTCGCCGTAACACTGTTCGAGCTGGTGTTGTTCACCACGTTGGCCATTGGCCTGCGCGACCCCGAGGTGATGTACCCGTTGGGCGTTACGCTGGCCGTGCTGGCTGGCACAACGCT
>JAULYI010000250.1:0-9849 GCA_032117915.1 Kapaibacterium sp. (SeqCode)
ACGGGCAGATTCTTGTGGGTACGCGCACCGGGGTTCTCATATGCGATACGAATCTGCATAGCTCCCGCGTTCTTGTTTCATGGCACCATGACTACACACGTGTCGGTGCCGCTCGGGCGTTGTTTGCCGATCGAACGGGTACGGTCTGGGTCGGCACGGAACGCAATGGCGTTGGGTTCATAGCACCCGGCTCGTCACGTGTTACGTGGTTGCGTGGACGTGCGTGGACGTCCAGACCAAATACGAATACCGTGTCGTTCATCGGAGGTCTGGATAGCTCCACAGTCGTTATAGGCGCCGATGGAGGCATAGCCATCGCAAACATTGCCAGCAAGATGCCAGCGTGGCATGACGTGCCTCGCACACAAGGGCTTCCGTACGATCGCATTTCAGTGAGCGCAATCACTCCGATCTCGTCCACGATGGTTCTTGTAGGAACGGAGTTTGGTTTGTTCAAAGGACCCCTCGGCGGCCCCTATACGCTGGTCGCAAATCATGACAGCAATGCAATCAGGCCCAACATCGATATCGTACGTAGCATCGTAGTCGATGATCGCACGGCTATCGTTGCCACGTGGGGCGGCGGCATCCGGTTCATCAATCTGGATTCGTTTTCGGAGCGCGTTGTCGATACACGCCACGGCCTTCCCAATCAGACCATCTACGCGGCCTACCCTATTGCCAAGGATATTATAGCGTTCTCCAGCAACGCCGGCATCGGGCTTTTGAACAGGCGCAACAACACCATGATGCGTCAGCTTACGCCGCATCACGGCGCTCAGAGCTATGAGTTCAATAGTTGGTCGCACCTTCTTCACGACAACGGGACGCTGTATCTCGGTGGCGTAAACGGCGTCAATCTCCTTCGGTACCCACAGCTGCTATGCCCACCACCACCACGTTTGCACCTTGCCTGTGATACGTCCGCTCAGGGTGCGATTTCGGTACGGGTAGGCGCAATCGCACTGTCGAACACAGACTCCGTGCAGTTTCGGTACATGGTCGATGGACGTGACACTGCATGGAGTTTCGCATCCGGGCCCGAGCTGTTGCTTACGTCATTACCCGTCGGCACACATGCTCTCCGAATTCAAGCTCAATACCGCGGCGGCTCGTTTTCGCAACCCCTGCTTACCACTATCACCATCCGTCCCCCATTCTGGATGTCGTGGTGGTTTTTGACTACAGTGGCCGTAGGGGGCAGTGCCTTTGTCTGGGCTGCCGCCGCTGCCGTGAGTCGACGCAGGGCCGCCCAGCGCTATGAAGCCGAACGCCTGCTTCAGGCGGAACGACTACGTATCGCGCGCGACCTGCATGACGACGTTGGCACAGGATTGGCGAAAATCGTGATGCTGGCCGAATCAGAGAACCTGCTTCGGTCACCAGTATCACGCATGGTCATTGCAGACACAGCCAGAGACGTCGTTGAACGCGTCCGCTCCATCGTTTGGGTGATGAAGGCCAGCAGGACGCAGCTTTCGCACACCATTGGATACGCCTGCGATGGCATCGCCGATGCACTTGCCGATCACAGCATCACGCTGCTGGCAGATATCAATGTTGAACACGACCACACTCTGAATGTAGCGCAAATGCGCAACATGGTACTTTCAATGAAGGAGGCGGCAGCCAACATCATTCGTCATAGTAAAGCTACAAGCGTACGCATGAAGGTTGTAACAACGCCTCACTCGGTTACGATCGAGATAAGCGACGACGGCGTTGGATTCGATACAACAATGCAAGGCAACGGATCTGGCTTGTCGAATCTTGCGGAGCGTATGCAGGAAGTAGGTGGCACGCTCAAAATGACCTCGGATTCGGCTACCGGCACACGACTTACGTTCATGATATCCATCGCATAAACCTCACATCATTTGGTGCTGGGATTGTACACCCGTCATCGCCCATATTTCGGGATGTCCGTATTTCTACCTACCACACCAATTCGCGTTGCCGTAATCGAGGACGAAGCGATCCTACGCCAAGGCATTGTAGAGCGCATCACATCGGATGCACGATTTACATGTCAAGATGTCTATGCTTCCGCCGAGGATCTGCTGTTGTGCACGGATTTGCATGTAATCGACGTATTCCTGATCGACATTAAGCTGCCTGGAATGTCGGGAATTGCCGTGATCGACAAGCTACGTCGTATGAACGTGCCCGGACAGGTACTCATGCTCACCAATTTTGACGACGACGAGCACGTCCGTACGGCGATACTTGCCGGTGCACGGGGTTATCTGTTAAAAACAACGCCTGCGCCGCGTCTTCTTGATGCTCTCGAAGAGATCCATATCGGTGGCGCTCCCATGAATGCCTCTGTTGCTCGGCTCATCCTCGACTACATCGCCGAGTTACCCAAGCCGTCGGCACTTGCCGCGCTTACCGACCGCGAACGCGATGTACTTGCCCTTCTGGCAGAACGCAAGCAATACAAGGAAATCGCCGAAGACTTGTTCATGGGGCTGGAAACAGTGCGCTCTCATGTACGCGGCATCTATTCGAAGCTCAACATTCACACTCGGTTCGAGGCCGAGGAGATTTATCGACGCCATAGCAATCAGTGACGCGATAGCGACACGAACGAACCGTTCTCAACCCATAGCCACATCATTGCCACATCATTGCTGATCATGCGCGTTTCCACGTCACCCCCTAGTTTACACCATGCATGGTCACTGTTGGTCGTAACGACGACGTGTGATGGCTGCATGAGACTATGTGTCGACTACACTGTTTAACCGAAAGACTTTCATGCGTTTCTCGCTCGCGCAATGGTGCGCTGCCATTGCAGTTTTCCATCTCTGTTGGGCGATGCAGGCCAACGGGCAGACCTTCATCGGTGTATCCGGCGGAGCAGCAATGCCTACTACGCAATACGCCGATCAGTCGGAGCTTGGTATCCACGGTGACGTGCAGTACGGCATCCACCGCTTCTGCGATTTCTGGCCGGTGCTTAGTCTGAACTATGGGCGGTATCAGCCCAAGGACACGCTGTCTGCCCTTACGCCATCGCATCCCAATGCGGTGTCGCTACAGGCGTCCATGCGCTGGTTCCCATGGGGTTCGCAGTCCCTTCCCCTCTACGCAGCACTCGGTACAGGACTGTCGGTCATTACCGGCGAAGATGACGAGTCCGTCATCGGCATGCCCGGCTCCGTCGAAGTGGGCTACCTGCTGTTCTACAAGAATCCTTGCTGCGATTGGTTTATCACGCTCTCGGCACGATATACAGCGTACAACATGCTGCGCGATCTCGACCGACCTCACCTGAGTGGTCTTGGAGGATATGTCGGCATCGCATTCCCACTCGGAGGAGGTCGTACCAAATGAAATGCTACGCCATTATCATCGCAACGCTCTTGCTGGCAGTAGGGTGCACCTCAGTCGATGTTAAGCCGGAGACGTCTGCATTCGAAGACGCTGTTCGTATCAAACCCGAGGTGGCCCACAAGTATGTGCAGCTTGCGTCTACAGCCGCCAACCGCGACGGCCGTACCCTGCGCGGCGTCGTCTCGCACGTTCTTATCAAGGTCGACTCGGCCAATCGTCCCGTCGACACGGTATGGGCGTATCGAGACAAGTATGACTCGACACTCTCCGACCAACGAATTGCTATTCCTCTTCGTGATATCGAACTGCTGCCGTCGATCTTTCCCGGCATTGCCGCCGGCGACCATGGCGGTATCAATCTTGTCGAGAACTATCACGTCACCGAAAACATCCCCAGCATTCGCCAGCTGCCAATCCTTTACTCGAATGCTCTTGATAAGCCCTGCGACTGCGAGCCGTTTTCACTCAGTCTTGCTCTGAACCTGAAACTTCGGTGCATCGACCGCACATACTCAAGGTTCACAGCATCCGCCCTTGGCAGGGTGGCCGGCTATGTCGACGGCAACACGGTTCTGCAACAAGGTAAGCTTGCGTATGGGGGCGATGTGATTGCCGGGTATCGCCTTGGAGAAGACATGCGCTGGATGACAGGGATCACACTATCGTCGGGGCTGCCCACCGTGAACGCCGGCGACATACCCGTCACAGCCACAACGCTAGAGGACCTTTCGGAAACGCTTCGACCGTTGGCACTGCTTACCGGACGCTACTACTTCGTACCTCTTGCGAAGCGAAACTCATTGCGCGAGACGGATACCACGTACGAATACATTGATGAACGTGGCGGCGATTGTTCGACGTGTCCCGATCGCAAGGAGCTGCGTACCATCCGCCAGCAGGACCGCTGGGTAAAGAACGTCTTCGGCTGCATCAAGCCGTATGTGTATGGCGAGCTTGGCATGGCGTTCGACGCGCTTACAAGGGGTGCTGCGTCGATGGCACTCGGCGGTCCAGAGTGTTCAGACTGTGTATCGTCACTCCAAAACGCTAAAGCCAATGGCTCACTCAACGTGAATTGGTCCATGCCTGTCAGCTTCGGCCTTGGCGTAGGCATCGACATCCCAATTGCATCGTTCCTGGATCTCGAGATCGATCTGGGCTATCGCAACATTGCCGTTGGCGACGGATATCGTCTGCTGGGCTTTACGAATGTTCCCGATGTGCGACGCCTCGAGTCCTTTCAACTACGAATCGGAGTCATGTACTGATGCGCCGTTCTAATCCGTTTACCTTCGTTGCTGCGCTTTCGGTATTGCTTACCGGCTGCTGCTGCTTCGAACCACTGCCAATCGACCCGGCTACGCCGCCGATCGTGCGCGAAGCGACCATCGCCGAGTTTAACAGTCAGTTTGTCGGCAACGCGCCCGCCCCGCAGTTCAACATCGCTACGTTCAAGTTCCCGGCATCCGATGCTTCGTCAGGCGATCTACCCAACGACAACCGCTTTTTGTCCGGCGCCTGGGCGTTCACGCAAGCGGACTATCCGCTGCGCGGTCTTACAACGGAATACACCTTCCGCTCTCCGTCGAATAGTCTGATCGCCGGCGACCTCATCGTTGACACGATCCTGATCAGCCCTCTTGATACCGTTGCCATGATCCGCGTTCGCGGACAGCTGTTTCGCCTGCCGCCAAATCCGTTGGTACGAACGGACGATGCGCGCGTGATTGCAACGGAGATCCAGTCGTATGTGGCGACGGCATCGCCCGACCCAGGAAAGACGATCTGCCAGACGCTCGTCGATAGATCTGTTCCGTATGGCACAGACACGATGAGCGCACAAACAGACTACGCCATCACGGTTCTGCAAGGCGGACAGCCGACGTCGTACGCGTATCCAGGCAACTGGCCGGTGGATAGCAAGGGTAATCCACTGCCCCCTATCAAACAGCCACTAACCGGCGACCTTGGATACTACACGCTTGCCATGCGTACGGGCGATTGGTTCTTTTATAAAGCCGTCAACGGCATGTCGTTCTTCGTCGTGGTGACGAATATTCAACGCGGTGCCACGCCCCCCTTTATTCAACGCTGCACCATCAAATTTGCCGAAAGCTATCAGTGTGAAGACTGTCAAGAGTAAGATTGTTTTTGCAATGGCTTCACTGCTGGTGGCCGTGGCATGTGAGTCCGTACAACAGCCCGCGAAAAATCGCGTAATCAATCGGCCGACAGGGTCGCTTGGTAAGGCCGTCAACACTGCCGGCGATGAGTTTGCGGCCGGCTACGAGAGCGCTTCAAAGGACTCGTTCCTGATGTTCACATCGAATGTGAACGGACGCGAATCGGTGTATCGCGTGCCGCTGCCAAAGGTTGCCTCCGACGATTCGGTTCGCAGCATCTCGGCACCATTACACGAAATGTCGTCCGCACTTGCACGCAACACCGGCACTGTTGCCTCGAATGGTCACACAACGGTGTTTGCCGTTTCCGCCGCCGTCCAAAAGGAACTGGCACGCATCCTGAAGACGTCCGGAGCCGTGCTTGGAGGTAGCGATATTTTTGAACGAACCGCTACCGAAACGCGCAATGTCGAAGAGTTGAACAGCGCCGCGTGGGATGCACATCCTACCCTCTCGCTGTTGAAGAATGTCGAGATCCTGGTGTTCAGTTCGGACCGCATGAGCAACGATGGTTTCTCGGCTCCCTATGACGGCGTTGAACACATCCGTGCAGATGGTAGTCGAGTAAGGGGCAATGCCGATCTGTGGTATAGCTTCCGCATCGTTGGCGAACAACGATGGTCGGCGCCGCGGAACTTTCGTAGTCTGCAAACGACCGATTCGGTGAACACACCGTCGAACGAGTACTCGCCGTTTATCTACTGTGTGGATGGCACACCGCACCTGCTGTTTGCGTCTAATCGGTCGGGCACCTACGACATCTACGACGCTTCGCTCCGGATCGACGCTGCAACCAAGACGATGGCGATTCAGTCTGTGCAAGCACTGCCGTCCGGCACCGATGCCGTGAATACCGAAGCACGCGAGGTCTTTCCGTTTATTCCGTTTCCGCATCGGGCTACCAGCGAGCAGCAGCTAATCTTTTCATCCGATCGATTTGCATTGCGCTCCCCGTTGGATGCCGCCGAGGTAGGCGCCGGTGGACTCGATCTCTACCGCATGCGCACGCAGATGTTGTGCGATATTCCCGACACCACACCCAAACCCAAGGTCATTCCCAAAGGCAACCTACGGTACGTCGTAACCTTGGTCGATGGTCGCACAGGCCTTCCCACCGTTCGGCAGGGCCGCATTACCGCCTCCGTCGATACACGCAGCGGCACTATCACAAGGCAAACCGACAGTGCACAGCTCGTCATCGATCTCATGGCCAATGATACTGCCGTTGCAGGCGGCAACGTTCGCGTCGTCGCAACGGGCGGTTCCGATTACAGCAAGCGCCCATGCACCGAGCGCGAGCCTATCATCACGTCGTATGCGCGACGTAGGATTTCAGATCGTATCCAACAGCTTCAAACACTGCAACGCGTTGTCCAGTACGACACGGCAATCCAAGACCCTCCCATTCCCGTCAAACGAGCTGCACAGCTCTTCGAAACCCTCAGCAAAGGGGCGAAGTATGTGGCATCGACGAAGCGAAAGGAGTACGTGGACGCAACGGCTGATGGCAGACTCCGCATCGGACGAGACACCGTTCTAACTGTCGACTCGCTACCTCCCGTGCGGACGGTACGAAAGAAGCGCCTTGAGTTCTATACCGACACTACCTATCACTACGACACAACCTTTCTGCCGGCAAGCAGCTTCGACGTAGCGTCGGTCAGGACGCAGGCATCAGGTCTCGCCGTACGTTGGCCGCAGCAGGACACGGTCATCAACGACACGATTATCGTCTATCCGCTCTACGAGACGGCAGCGCCATGCATGCAGGTCTTTGCCACGTCAGACAGTGTGCGAAACGTGCCCTACTTCCAAACGGGATTCTGGGAGGTCAACACATCGACCGGCTACAAGCGTCATCTCGAGCGTCTGCGTAAAGGCGACCTCGAGGATGCGGGATGGATCGAGCTCAACTGGCGCAACCAATACTGGGGAAGCCGCACTGCCGGCGAAGTAACCGACAGGCTTGAGCGGCGACGCCTTGAGTACCGGCGCAAAGCTGAGATCATCGACGGCAACATCACCACGCTCGTGCAACGCACGTCGCACATGCTGCAACGCTTCTGGCGCGAGCATGGAGCAGACACCAATGCCAAACTTATCGTCTCGATGATGGCTTACTCTGACCTTCGGCCCATCAAGGTTGGCCGCTTCATTTCGGACACGGGCATTCGCTACATCGCAGCGTCGTATGATAGCACCCGCGAATCATTCGGCACTCCGACCAATGTCTTCATCCGTCCGGGATCGTCACTTGTGGGTGTCGACAACGACACGCTGTCGAAACTGCGTGCCTACTTTGGATACACAGCCGTGCACGAGATCCTGCGCACCGACTCGCTCTATGCAAGCCTTCGCTCGCAAGGTCTTGTTGTACTCCCTACCGATGCTGCCACTCCTGCTGAGTATCAGGAACGTCTGCGTTCGGCCCGCGTGATTGTGCTTGCCGAAGGACGTAAGGTCGACATGACCGTGAACCCCTCTACGCGAGGCTACATTGGCGACGAAGACGACTACTATGCCCTCGACGCCGTCCGGCGAGTCGACGTGCATGTGCGTCGCATCGACCTGCGTGCTCCGGCATGGATCGTGCCGGAGTGTTGTCGATAACAGGGTTACAACGGCCGCACCTTCACCATTGCTCAGTATTTTCCGATCAATGCTCCGCACAATCCTGATCGTAGTGCTGACGCTTTCGATGCATAGCGTCGTTCTGGCACAGTCCGACCTCGCCCCTTTGAATGTAACAACGAATATTGCACCCGTACCGGGCTATCTACTGCTGGCTCAGAACTGTCGTATCACACCTCGTCCATTCGGCTCATACTTGGGGGCTTATGGCGTGAATGGGAACGTGCTGCAAACGGGGAAGACCACGAATGATCCCTTCGAGTTCAACGTGCTGCCCGACGGTCGCCTGGCCTACTCCAAACTGGTGGTGTTTGCGGGTGCATCGGTGCCGGATGGCGTCTACGTTGTAGACACGCTGTTCAACACAGTGGATTCCATCAAGCAACAGCGTGATGAATACCTTACCACGCAGCACGATATTCAGATGCTTCCCAACGGACACCGTCTTGTGCTTGGCCCCGAGGATGTAACGATTGACATGAGCAAGGTCGTACCCTGCGGACATCCAGCAGCAAACGTTGTGCAGGCCATCATCCAGGAGCTCGATGCCGATGGCAATGTCGTGGCACCTATCAAGGACTCCGTCCCCGCCGCCTAGGGCTTTCTGTGGAAGGTGCCTGTGTCTACTCCCGTCGGACCTGACGATCGCATCCGCATCACGCCCCGCGAGATGCAGTATACCTGCCTCGCGACGTCGTCGTCATCTGCCGTCGAGATCGTCACGTTTGTCGTATCGGTTGCCTCAGCCTCTGCACCGTCACCCGTGAGCGTGATACCGCTACCGGCCACCGACGTCCTGCACGCGAGTAACGTTGGGTCGGGGCTGCGATTTATACGCCAGTTTGCAGCAGGTGGCGAGCTCGTGATCGATGAACCGTGCACCGGCACCCGTCACACCATCGATGTGCAGCATCTTGCCGCTGGCAGGTACATCGTCCTCGTTCAGGACTACCTCGGCCGCACCTACGCACACCAAGCCGTCATCCAACGCTGACCGACCTTAGTATCCGGTGGGATGTCCGTTCTTCTTGAGCCATTCCATGATGGGCTTGAACGGGCCGTACTTGTGCTGCTCCTGCCGGAATACGTCCGCAAATGGCGGGAAGTAATAATCCACCGGCTTCTCGTTCAGCTTCGGATACTCGCTTGTGAGATCCAGCCGTGGCCGCTCATGCAGATGGTCAGCGGTCGTTCGCCACACTTGTTAACGCGGTCGGCCAACGTCCTCATTTTGCCCTCGCGGGCGCGATACTGCGGATAGCGCGCATGTGACGTAGTTCAGATCGACAGACTGGCTGGCTATACGACCGACGTCGACAATCTTGGCTGCTCGCTCCTGATGGACGGACTGCGTAGCAGGGTCACACTGGATATCCAGAACCGTCCTACCTACGGCATCTCAACGGCCGAATCACCATTCGGCGATCTCGTCGAAGGCAGTCGCCGCACGCAAGCAGTGTTGCAGTATCAGGTCGTGGAGTAGGCAGCACGATTCGCACCGCACCAAACAACAAAGGCCCACGCAAAGCGTGAGCCTTTATGTGCGCAGCGATCAAACGCTGGTGTCTTACTGCTTGCCCTCGGCGATCGATGCCTGGTTGTAGGGCGTAATCAGCTTCTTGAGGTTGCCTGCGGCCTTGCGTGCTGCGGCGGCATCCTTCTTGAACTTCGAGTTGTGGGCAGCCTGGAATTCGTT
>JAULYI010000251.1:0-17597 GCA_032117915.1 Kapaibacterium sp. (SeqCode)
ATCTTGTCGAGACGTATGAGCCGGGCATGACGGTGGCGCTGCTGACGCCCGTCTTCGACGAATTACGTGCCGGTACGAAGGACATCCTGGCCAAGATCGGACCCCATGCCGATTCGGTGTCTGACGCCGTTTTGCACCGCTCCTATCCTTCGGCCTCGCAGTTGGCCTTCGCCAAGCAGGTCGTCCAAACACTTGGCTTTGACTTCGCAACGGGCCGCGTCGATCTGTCTGCCCATCCGTTCTGCACGAACTTCGGTGCCACGGACGTGCGCCTGACCACGCGCATCCGCGAGAACGATCTGCGCTCGTGCCTGTTTGGTCTGGTCCACGAGGCCGGCCACGGCATGTATGAGCAGGGGATCGGCGAGAGTCTGTGGCGCACATTCGCCGGACAAGGCGCAAGCATGGGTATCCATGAGTCGCAGTCGCTGTTCTGGGAGAACGTGATCGCCCGCAGCGAGGAGTTCTGGCAGTGGTGCTTCCCGAAGCTGCGCGACGCCTTCCCGGACCAGCTGGCAGACCAGACCGTGGAGTCGTTCTACAAGGCCATCAACCGCATGCAGCCGTCGCTTAACCGCGTGGAGAGTGACGAGCTGACGTATAACCTGCACATCATTCTGCGCTTCGAGATCGAGCGTGACCTTATCGGTGGTACCCTTGAGGTTCGGGACATTCCTGAGGTGTGGAACCAGAAGATGCGTGACTCGCTTGGCGTGGTTCCTCCGAACGATGCCGAAGGATGTCTGCAGGACGTCCACTGGTCCTTCGGTGGCATCGGCTACTTCCCGTCGTACACGCTTGGAAAACTCTATGCTGCCATGGAGTGGAATACGATGAAGGTAGAGATGCCCGACGCAAGCGATCGCATCGCCCGCGGCGATTTTGGCGAGATCCGCACATGGCTGCGCGAGAAGATCCACCGGTACGGCCGCACCGAGCAGCCTCGCGAGATCCTGCAACGCGTCTGCGGTCGCGACCTGACGGCTGCCGACTTCCTTACCTACGTCGGTGCCAAGGCCGCGCGCGTCTACGGCTACTGAGTTCGGCTCAAGAGTCGCGCGGTTTCTAACGTCGCTGCGCTTCGACCTGCCGATGCCCGAGGGATTCTCCGTGATGAATCCCTATGAGCATGCCGACGTGCGTCGCGTTGTAACAACCTTCTGCGAGCGCTACTACGGTGGCTCCCGGCAGCGTCTGCCGGTCTGGGGCATCAATCCCGGTCGCTTCGGTGCTGGACTTACGGGACTGTCGTTTACCGACCCCAACGCGCTGCGCCAGGATCTTGGCATCGAGTCAGCCATCGTCGGTCGCCGCGAACCCTCGGCTGAGTTCATCTATACGATGATCGACGCCTACGGCGGACCTGCATCGTACTACCATGACGTCTACATGTCGGCCCTGAGTCCGCTGGGCTTTCTGCGCGGCGGTGTCAACATCAACTTCTATGACGATGCCGGCTTCATGCGCGAGATCGTTCCTTTTGTCATTGACTGCATGCGGGCACAGACGTCATACGGTCTGCGCACCGACGCCTGCGTCGTCCTTGGTACCGGCAAGCTCAAGCAGTTCATGGAGCGATATGTGCAGCCGGAGCTGCAGTATCAGAAGGTGCACTATCTTGAGCACCCTCGGTATATCATGCAGTACCGCCGCAGGTTCATCGATGACTATGTAACGTCGTACGTCACGGCCATTCGAGATCTGGTAGGGAACTGATGTCAGAAAGAAATCCATCCGAGTCGTTTGCTGGATTCGCTGAACGTCGTATTTTTGTGCCTCTCGGAGCTCGCCAACGTAGCTCAGCTGGTAGAGCAGCTCATTCGTAATGAGCAGGTCACCGGTTCAAGTCCGGTCGTTGGCTCCAGCAGCGCCCTGTACACATCGTGTGCAGGGCGTTGTTTGTTTTTGTGGGTTGCCGGCCAGAGGGATATGGCTTGAAGACGTTGATACGATGCCTGCATCCTTGCAGATTCGGAGTCAGACTACCAAAATGCAAGGATGAGCAAAGGCAACGCATCAGTTCGTATGGCGTTGTACGCCAATGTCGTTGTTTAGTCTTCGGCCTCTGGAGTCTGCTGCACCGCCTGCTGGCCGCCCGAGATCTCGGTATGACGGATCTGTCCGCCCAGGTTGTTCACGTAGCCGGCCCATCCAAAACCGATAGCCGCAACAACGGCCGTGAGCAGGGCGCCGCGGCGCAGGTGCACGTCATTCGTCCGGCCCATGAGCAGTCCCACGAGTGCCAGAACACCGGCAAGTTCCGTTGCCACCAGAACGCCAAGGGCCGCATCTTCATGTGCCTCGATAGCGTCGTGAGAGATCCCTTGCACATGCTCGATACTCTCCTCGGCTTCCTCGCCCGTCAGATATGCAGGAATGCCGATCAGTGACGTTGCAACGGCTACGATCAGACCCGCTCGAAGCACGTCGCGCGATTTCCAGATAAGGCCGCCCAGCAGCAAGAGCAAGGCCCCTAACAGCCCAAAGAGTGGTACGTGGTTTAGGATCAGATGGATGTGGGCAGGTGACATGGTTGCTCCCGTCGTGATAAATCGTTCGTGTTGTTCGTCATCCGTTGTCGAATTTCGTACCGCCACGCAATGCTACACAATGCAAGGTTTGGAAATGCTGCGTTTTATCATGATTCTGGCCGCTGTGCTCATTCTGCCATCCTGTGCCAAGGAGCCGGATATGGGGCAGATGCCGGACGCTTCGCGGACGCCCCTTTCGGTGTCGCAGGCCGTCGATCCAACGAATGCGGGACGCACCATCGTCGTTCGCGCTGATGTTGCCAAGGTATGTCAGACCGAAGGCTGCTGGATGGACGTGACCGACGGAACGTCGACGCTGCGGTTGACCTTCAAAGACGAGGCCTTTGCTATGCCGCTGGACATGACGGGCACGATCGTTGCTGAGGGCGTTGTGACGGAAGAGATCGAAGACGGCCGTCGTGTTGCACGCATGGTCGTCACCGGTGTGCGTACGGTCGAGTGACCGCTGCAACCTTGACGGTGTAGCTGCGTACTCTGGCCGCACCGTGCAAACCGACCCTACACCATGATCAAGTTCAGGCTGGACATCGACGACGGAACGGCAACGACGTCAGAACGGAACGTCGCCACGACGGTGGCCGTGTTATCCGGAATCTCCGGTATCGCCGGCCTGCTGGTATATGTGCTAACGCGGATCTGGGCAACGTCCGGTGGACAGGACCTGGGTGATTCCTGGCTCGAGATTCCCGTGTGGATGGCGGCGAGCGTGGTTGTCGTGAGCATGATCTACCTGTTCATTGCGCTGAGCGTGCGACGTCGGTTGACCGATGTGACCTTCGAGCCGGTTGCAAGCGCGCTATCGGTCTATGCACTGACGGTGTTGGCGATCCTGCTGGTGAGTGCCTTGCTGCCACTGCGATTCGAGAACGGAGCTCCTCGAGGGTGGCTTTCAACGCTCGCGGCCACAATCATTGCCGTAGGAGTGATCGCCGTGACCATTGGCATGGTCACGGCCGTGATACGCGTTTTGATCACACGTCCGCATCCTTCAACGCGACGTATCCTTGTGACGCTTGGATTCCTGCTGGTGGTCACATGGCTCTCGTCAGCCTTCTCAAACGACACAGCCGACATGGTCAGCGCCCTGGTGCTGATCGCCGGAAGCGTGTTGTCCCTGATGGTGGTGCGACGTCTTACGTGGGTTGTGACGCTCACGCTGGACAAGAAGCTACGCCTTCTGTGGCTGGCCTTGTGTGGCGGCTTTGCCGTCATCGCCTCGTTCAGTCAGATCGGCTTCGCGGATGACTCCGTGGCCGCGCAGTCCGTGAGCAGCTTCATCAACGGGGCCAGGCCAGTCGTGATCGCCCTGAACCTGTACGTCCTCATGTTCATCGTACGCCTGCTCGGAGCCACCATCGTGGCGCTGCCGAATAGCCGAATCGTTGATCGCCGCTCGAACGAGGTCGAGACGCTGTCATACCTCACGCGGCTGATCGCCGAGTCTGCCACGGTGGACGAGCTTCTGTCGTCGGTCACGCGTCTGTCGCAAGGCGTATGTCGCGCCCATGGCGCGTGGTGCGAAACGTATGACCGTGACGGTGCCCACATCGTGGCTACGCATCTGGTACATCCGTCGTATGTGACGTCGATGCTGGCCGATCGGCAGATGCAGCGCATCATCATGGAATGCACGTCCACGACGCGGATCGACGATCTCCGACAGCGTCTGCCATCGATCGTCGCCGCCCATGTGATGTGTTCCATCATCGTAGTTCCGCTCGTGCGCGACCACCAGCGAGTGGGCTCGCTGGTGTTGTTCACGACCGTACCCTACGGGTTTGACCGTGACGACGTACGCCTTGCGGCGGCCTTCGGCGATACCGTCTCAGTGGCCCTCGACCAGGCACGCCTGTCCGACATCTCGAGGGAGCAGGAGCGCATGCACCGCGAATTCGAGATGGCCACGCGCATCCAGGCCTCGCTGCTTCCGGCAGCAGCGGCGACAACCGCCGACGTTGACGTCGATGCCGTGATGATGCCGGCAACGGAAGTCGGTGGCGACTACTTCGACTATATCACGTTTGCCAACGGTAACCGTGGCGTCATCATCGCCGACGTTGCCGGAAAGGGCGTTCCCGCAGCGCTCTACATGGCCACACTCAAGGGCGTCGTGCTTGCCGCAGCGCGCACGTCGTTAGGTCCGGCCGACCTGCTGAAGCGCGTCAATGCCACGCTCTTCGGCTCCATGGAGCGATCCACGTACATTACCATCGCCTGTGTCGAGATCGACACGGCAGGGCAGACGCTCACGCTTGCTCGGGCCGGACACACGCCGGCCATCGTGCGGACGGGTGCAGAGGTGCATACGGTCTGTCCTCCGGGCATGGCCATCGGCATCGTCGGACCCGACCGGTTCGACGGCATCATCGTCGAACAGGCGATTCCCGTTGCCCCGGGCGACATCTTCCTGCTCACCACTGACGGCGTCACCGAACGTCGTAACGGCTCGCGCACGGAGATCAGCATCGATCGCATCACGGCATGCATCGGCGAGCTGAGGCCGCGAACAGCGGCCGACGTCGTGCGAAGCGTGCTGCATCTGTTGGATGACCATGCCGAGGGTGCCGAGGCTCACGATGACATCACCATCGCGGCCATCGTCATGCCGCAGCAACCCAACACCGAACCACCACCACAACCACAACCGATTACGTCATGAGTGCTTCCTTCAGCGTAACACCACGTTCTTCGGAACGACACACCGTCGTCGTGTCCGTTGCCGGCCAGCTTGATGCGCATACGGCGTCAGACCTCGAAACGTCCATGCACGATCTGATCATGGGCGGTTCGAACAGACTGGTTATCGACTTTGCCGGACTCGACTACATCTCGAGTGCAGGCCTTGGCGTCTTCATGGTCTTTATCGAGCAGGTACGGTCAAATGGTGGCGACATCAAGCTGGCGGCGATGCAGCCGAAGGTTGCCATGGTCTTCGAACTGCTAGGCTTCCAGGTGCTGTTCGAGATGTATGCCATGGTTGACGAAGCCATTCTCGCCTTTCCGGAGGTAGCGGCGTGAGCGGCTCCGCACCACATCGCGTTGCCACATCGATCGCAGCGGAAACGTCACAGTTGGCCTCCCTGCGCGACTTCATCCGAACGCACGTCACGGGTTCCGGATTCAATGACTACGAGGTCAACGGCATTGTGCTTGCCATTGATGAGGCCTGCGCCAATCTGATCCTGCACGGCTACGGCAATGACCGTAGCAAGGCTATCGACATCACGCTGGATGTCTCACCGTCGGGCATCCGCATCGACATTCTGGATTCGGCAACGTCGTTCGACCCTGCGGTAGCGCCACGGCCCGACATCGGGCGCTACGTGGCCGATAAACGCCGCGGCGGATGGGGGATAGCGCTCATTTCGCGCGTGATGGATGACATCCGTTACACGCCGATCAGCGGTACGGAGCCGAAGAACAGACTGACGCTTATCAAGCGTCGCCACGCATCACCGTGAAGGGCCTGCCCCAGATACGCATCACCGTGATGTGCACATGATGGGAGCATCAAGAACCGCTGTATTTTTGCCTGTCATGAAGTACATCCTGATGCTCGGTGGCCTTGGACTCGGACTCCTCCTCTGCTTCAAGCCGTCACTTGCCGCTCGTAAGCCATGGTGGTGGCGCACGCTTGCCATTGCAGCTGTCGTTGCCACGACGGTTCTTGCCCTTTGGCCGCCGATCGGCGGCAGTATCGCCGACGTCGTCTTCGAAGGTCGCGTCAACCCCATCAAGCAGGTGCCCTGTTACGTCGTGCCTGATGTTGCATCGGCAACCACTACCGATGATGGCCGCACCGTGATGCAGACAGCCGACGCCCGCACGCCCGCGCTTCGTGTGACGCTTACCATGCATGCACCTGTAGCCGCCGCCATCCGCGACGCCGGCGCCGTGCCCATGATCATCCTGATGCGCCGCGCCGAGTCCGACCTGCAGTTCACGGCCGATGCGGTGATGGCCATCGACCCGCCGATCACGCTTCCGTACATCACCGCTCTCGAGGAGCGCGCCCGCATCATCTTCTTCCACGTTCCCATGTCGTGGATCGCCACCATTGCCTATCTGCTGTCCATGATCTTCGGCATCCGCTATCTGCGGTCGCGTGACATGGCCCATGACGACGCCGTCGTGGCCACGGCCAGCGTCGGCACCCTGTTCGCCGTTCTGGCCACCACCACCGGTTCCGTCTGGGCCAAGTTCAACTGGGGGTCGTTCTGGAACTGGGACCCTCGGCAGACGTCCATCGTGCTGTTGCTGCTGATCTATGCTGCGTTCTTTCTGCTCCGGTCGGCCATCGATGAGCCACAGCGCCGAGCGCGCCTTAGCAGCGTCTATGCCATCGTGGCCTTTGCGTCGGTTCCGTTCCTGATGTTCGTCCTGCCGCGCATGCTCACCAGTCTGCATCCCGGCGGCAAGGGCGATGCCGGCGGTATCGGACCGCTGCTGAGTCCGCAGTCTGACGCCATCAATCCCACCAAGCAGGTGCTGTTTGCCCTGAGTCTGTTCGCCTTCACCATGGTCTATGGCTGGCTGGTGAACCTCCGCATCCGCACGCTCGCCCTGCAACGTCACGCCGATCACCAACCTTCCTAAGCCAACCCATGGACTTCCTCACGCAGCAACCGCTCTACGTCGTGCTTGTCACGGCCCTGATGATCTGGGCCGGCATTGCATGGTACATCAGCCGTGTTGATCGACGTCTTGCCGAACTCGAGCAGCGCATCAAGCGTTGAACGCACGTCGGCCGTTCACGTCGGTCATTGCCCCCACCACCACCCATCACGGAACCATGAAACCACGCTATCTGATCGGACTTGTGCTGATCATTGCCATTGCCATCATGTCCTTCATGATGCTTGATGAGTCGTCGATCGAATACGCCGACCTCGACCGTGCCGAGCGTCTTGGCAAAACGGTCCAGGTCGTTGGCACATGGGTCAAGGAAGACGGATCCACCTACGACGCAACAGCAAACCTGTTTACGTTCCACATGCGCGATGAAAAGGGCAAGCGGATCAGGGTCGAGTTGGAGGGGGCAAAGCCCAACAACTTCGAGATCGCTACGAGCATTGTCGTGAAGGGGCGGATCGACGGATCGACCCTGAAGGCGTCGAACGTGCTCACGAAATGTCCGTCGAAGTACGAAGGCAATGCCAACGATCTGAAGGCCTCCTGATGCTGCGTCGCATTGTCATCATCGCCGCCATCATCGGCATCCCGTTGGGCTTGTGGGTTGCCAGTCAATACGGTCAGCTCCAGGATGTGACCTTTTCGCGGGCCCTGGAGGTTGCAGCCACGGCTTCCGAAGGCGAGCAGGCCCCGAAGGTCCTGATTGTTACCACCATCACGTCGCTGGCCCAGCATCAGCCTGACGGGTTGATGCGGGGGACGGACCGTGAGGGAACGACGTTTGTGATCGACTATACGGGAACACCGCCGGAGCAACCCATGGCCGTAGGTGACCGGTATTCGTTTGTTGGCCATGTTCACGGCGGCACGCCACCACGATTCCACGCAACACAGGTGTACGAATGATCGGACAGATCGCCATCCATCTGCTCTTCGGCATGTCGTTGATGACGACGCTGCTGTACTTCATGAGCATCAAGACGGGAGAGTCCTATGCCCGCGTGGCCCGCGTGCTGTTCGGTCTGCTCACGATCGGTCTTGTTGGCTGCGCCACGGGACTGATCATTCTGATCCTGCAGCATCGGTTTGACTACACGTACGTGCAGAGCTATTCCTCGACGGAACTACCGCTGCACCTGCTGATCGCCACGATGTATTCGGGGCAGGAGGGGAGTTTCCTGCTGTGGACGCTGCTGGTGGCCGTGATCGGCGTTGGACTGCAGCCGTATGCCAAACGGCACGGCTATGAATCGCAGGCCATGGCGTTCTATGGTCTGATCCTGTGCTTCCTGACGCTGCTGCTCGTGGCGAAGAACCCATTTGCGTACGTGTGGGAAACGTATGCGCGGGACGGTATCGCCGAGGGCTTTGTACCGCAGATCGGCCGGGGATTGAATCCGCTGCTGCATAACGGCTGGATCACCATCCATCCGCCCATCCTGTTCTCTGGCTTCGCCGCCATGAGCGTATCCTTCGTCTTTGCCATGGCCGGTCTGCTCAAGCGCGACTACCATCGGTGGATCGACGTGGCGCTGCCGTGGACGCTGTTTGCGACGGCCGTGTTGGGCTTCGGCATCATGCTTGGCGGCTTCTGGGCTTACGAGACGCTGGGCTGGGGCGGCTTCTGGGGGTGGGACCCCGTCGAAAACTCGTCGTTGATCCCGTGGCTGGTAAGTGTTGCCCTGGTGCACACCATGCTCGTGCAGAAGCGCACGCGTGGACTGGTCAAGACCAACGTCATCCTTGCCGTGGCAGCCTTCGTGATGGTGCTGTATTCGACGTTCCTGACACGGAGCGGCATCCTGGGTGACACGTCGGTACACTCCTTTGTTGACCCCGGCAAGTTCGCCTTTTGGATCCTGTTGCTCTTCATGGCCACGTTCACCGTGCTGGGCATCGTGCTGGTAGTGACGCGTCGTGCAGACATGAACATCAACCGCGAGGAGTTCTCGCCTCGCACGCGGGAATTCATGCTGTCGATCGGTGCGTCGATCGTCATGGCAAGCGCCGTGCTGGTAACCATTGGCACGTCGTGGCCTGTCATCATGGAAGTCATCGGACGTCCCAAGGTTGCCGTCGCCATCGACTTCTACAACAAGGTCCACATCATCCTGTTGCCGGCCATGCTGCTTGTCAACGGTCTGGCATTGCTCGTGCAATGGCGGTCCACAACGGTGCAGAACTTCAAGCGCAAGCTCATCCGTGCATCGGCCGTTACGGCCGTGGCCACGGCCATCAGTGTGGCCTTGGGTGCGCACGATGCCGTGTCTATCCTGCTTGCTGCCGGCGCCTGGTTCTCGATGATCATCAACGTTCAGATCGCCGGAACGTTATACCGTCGGGCGCCCTCTATGCTTGGTGCCTACATCTCCCATGCCGGTATTGCGTTGTTGGTCTTTGGCATCATCACCACGGCCAACTACTCCGAGACGTATCACGCCCAGCTCGTGCAGGGCGTCCCTGCAAAGGTGGGCGACTACACGCTTACCTTCGAGGGTAAGGAGCAGGTAGAGCGGGAGTTCACGGACCGCGAGAAGTTTGAGTATGCCATCCGCATCCAGGGGAACGGTACGGACAAGACCGTCAAGCCCGTGCTGTACTGGAGTGACTTCAACAAGCGGCAGTCGGCCTTCCTCGAGCCCGGCATCCGATGGGGTCTGATGAACGACCTCTACGTAGCCCCGAAGGCGTACGACACCGAGGACGTGCTGTACCGTACCACGGTCCGTCGCGACACCACCTATACAGTCCCGCTGCAGAAGACCATCACGCTGACCTTCAACGGTTTTACCATGCCCACGACGGAGACGCCGGCACCGGACGGCCGCATGCGCATGTCGGCCTTGCTGGGCGTCACCAACAGCGGCAGCACAGCAGACTCTCTGCTACGCGTCCCCACGCGTCTTACACAGGGTCCGTCGGGCATGACCTTCGAGCAGGAATGGACGCGCATTCCGGGCACGACCATCGAGGTCGGCCTGGTAGACATTGCCCGCAACAACGCTGACCCCACGAAGTCCACCGGCGACCTGGTCTTCCGCGACACGTCGAAGCCCGCCCCGGTCGCCCGCGACATCTTCACCGTCGAGTTCGCCGTCAAGCCGCTCATCTCGCTCGTGTGGACGGGCGTCATCACCATGGTCATGGGCTTTGTCTTCTCAATCCTGCGCTACGGCAGGCGGAAGCAGGCTTCTGCCGTTGCAAGCGACGAAATTCTATAGACTACCTGGCTCTGGCCTGTTCTTACTGCACCACAGCCACTCTTCGGACAATCGGCATGGCATGCGTTGGAGCAGTGGTTTCGATGCGCACCGTGTACGTTCCGCTTTCCAGAGCGGGCACGTCAACGGTCACCTGTGTTGGTGATGCGTCGATGCGTTCGACGATACGACCCATGGCGTCGCAGATGGACACCACGGATGCCTGCGTGCGACCTGCCGGGAGCACGATACGGATGTCGCCTGAAGATGGATTGGGGTACACCAGTGCGTCGTTCACAGAAGCACGTAGTGCGTGCATGGCTCCCAGATCGACGACCTGCACATACTGGTCCGCGCTTCTGGCGAATGACTCTGGTTGGGCATCAATCTCTGTTTCGGAGCGATAGACCGTTGCATCATCTGCCAGGTAGCGCAGACGCAGTCCGTCCGTTGAGTCCTCGTGATAGATGGTATCACCGGTTACGACCTTGGCAATGAAACGCTCAGCAAAGGGCATCTTCCAATTGATCGACCGCCGTGTGCGAGCGTAATTGCCCAGCTCGACCGAGTCGAGAACCTTGACAGGATTTGCTGGCATGTCTGCCGTGTCGAGCACGAAGCGCCGATAGTTGACATCTGCCGTCGATGTTGGCACCGTGCCATGATGCCTTGCTTGAAAACTGAACGACCATGATGAGTTCGTCCCTGGGTGACCACGTACGATCATGTCCGGCATGCTCGGCAGGTTCCCAGCGCAGACCATACCACTCCCTGCGAAGAATATCGCCGTAGGGTCCGGACGTATACCATAGCGGGCTTGACCATACCACGTAGTTTGTATCGTTGATACCACGACCTAGTTTGTACATCTCGTGGGCAAAGGCGTTCAGGTATCCCCAGTTCTGGCTGGTGACATTCATCTTGAACGCCGTGTTGACCTTATCCAGCTTTGCCGCACCCCATTGATGTCCCAGCGCAAACGCCGGAACGCGCTCGGCGCTACACGAGAAATTGCATGAAAAGCTTTGCGCTTCGCGGGAAACTTCATGAAAAGCTACGCGAGAAATTTCATGAGAGGACGTTCGCGCTGCTTTTCGCGCAGCTTTTCATGAAATTTCTCGTGCAGCTTCATGAAGAGCTGTGCACTATGTACTTCGCGGAGCGCGCAGCCGCCGCCGCTCGGCGTCCGTGAGGACGCGCCAGTGGCCGGGGGCGAGACTGGCGTCGAGATGCAGGGCGCTGATGCAGACGCGGAGCAGGCGTAGCGTGGGGTGACCCACGGCGGCCGTCATGCGGCGCACCTGGCGGTTACGACCCTCGCGGAGGGCGAGTTCGATCCATGTTGTAGGGATGTTCCTGCGCTGGCGGATCGGTGGGTCGCGCTCGGCTATGATTGGCTGCGGGTCAAGGATGCTTGCAGAGCAGGGAAGCGTACGTCGTCCTTGGATGATGACACCGTCGGCAAGCTGCCGCATGGCGTCGGCCGTTGGCAGACCCTCGACCTGGACGTGGTAGACGCGCTCGTGGCCCAGCTCGGGGTCGTGAAGCCGCGTGGTAAGCGACGGCTCATCGCTTAGCAGCAGCATGCCCTCGCTGTCGGCATCCAGACGTCCTACAGGGTAGACATTCGGCGGTAGCCCGAGTGCGGCAAGCGTGGTGAACGCACTGCCGGGCTCCGGCGTGAACTGCGAGAGGACGCCGTACGGTTTGTGCAGCAGGATGATCATTCCACGTAGCGACGGTCAACCACGACGTGGCGCCCCCGATGGCGCATCACCAGATACAGGCCGCGGTCGAGCGTAGTCAGCACGTCGTCAAGTCGCTCCGGCATGCACGAGGTTACCAACCTGCCTCGCAGATCAAAGATCTGCACAAGGGTCGATGGCTGCGCCAGCGGGTCAAACAACCGCGGCCTGCCCGAGGCATCACACAGGTCCAACACGGTGATGGTACCATTGCGCGTGCTGGCACTGATGGGCACGGTGTCGCCGTCGACATTCTGCCAGAAGACGTCGATGATCTTCACACTATCGATGGGCGTGTTGCCCAGCACAATGCTGCCTGGGATCAGAGCCAACGTATCTCCCAGCTCGAGCGTGTCAAAGCGGTACTGCACCGTGTAGTGCATCGTGTCGATAAAGAGCGATCCTGTATCGTTGGCCACAAACATCGTGGCATTCCACTGCAGCGTCATATTGAGCACCAGCGGCTCAAAGGCCCAGAACAGCAGCGAGTCGGCCACGCCGCCATACGTCACCAGAATGCCCGACGACGCACCGGCACGGCCGGCCGTATCGTGGACGTAGAGCACGGGCTTGGCCCGGTTGAGCGGCTCGAAGGCCATGCCGCCGGTGTAGCCGTAGGATTCGGCCGGACCATAGCCGTAGGCGATGATGCCGAAGGGCTTTTCGCATTCGGCACGATGCGTGCCTTCCTGCACGCGTACGTGGACGTAGCCAAAGGACGTAGTAGGGATGGGCAGCAAGGTGCCCGCAGGGGCACCGTCCACCGTGAGCGTTGCCTCCGAGGCCATCGGCGCGATCAACGTCAGGTGATGCTCGTTGAAGGTGGCGGCCTGACCCGGTTTCGGCTCGATGGAGATGCACGTATAGGCCGGCAGAAACTGCTCCGTTGGCGGCACCACCAGCATGGACGGGTCGCCGATGCGCGAGATGCCACCGCTCCGTTGCGTCGTACGGTCGATGATGGCAACCAGGATCGGCTGCGAAGCCGTCACATGCAGCGGCTCCGTGAGCGCCTGATCAAGGACCTGTCCGCCCTGCAGGGTCGTCCGTGGCACACCATTCAGGATCACCTCCGTCTGGTCGCGCGTGGCAAGCACGCGCAGACGCGGCCGGTCCTCGTTATTGGCATAGACAGCGCCGGCAGGCGGCACCGGCGGTACCACCATGACGCTCTTGCCCCAGGTGTCGATGGGCGGTACCTGCTCTACAAGCATGTCGCGCGAACCGCTGGACGCAATGATGGGTACCTGAGCACGGTAATGACCGGAGATGACGGCAACAGGACGGGTGGAGCGGATGCGCGAGCCCGTAAGGTCGTCGTTGCGACGCTGAGAGGTGACGTAGGACTGGACGAGATAGACCTGGCCGCGATCCAGGCGGACGCTGCGCTGCGAGCCGTTCACCAGCTGCGTACGGTCCACACTCAGGTCGATGATGACGTCCGTGGAGTCCTCGGTACCGATCACAACGAACTGCGATGGATAGGCACGGTTTACGGTGTTGTTCGATACCACGGCGTCGCTGGGATAGGACATCACCCGATACTCCGTGCCCAGCACGTCCGTCGGCAACGTTAGCCACGCGTCCGTCGTCGTTACCTCGCGCGAAGCGGCATAGACCGAGACCGGTAGGTCGGCCACGACGCGTACGGCACAGGGCATCACGCGTTCGCAGTCGCCGGTATTCGCCGAGTTGGCCGTCGCCCCCAACAGCTCATAAGCGCCGTAGGGGAGGTTAACGCGGACGACTTCGTTGGCGACGCTGATAGTAAAGGGATAGGGATCGATCTCTCCGGTACGGCGCGTAGCGAAGACGGTGCCCGATGTAGGCTCTTCGGCTGTGATGTAGATGATCAGACTCGGATCGCGATTCTGTCCGGAGTGATCATTGGGCATAAAGGCCAACCAGAACTCGGTACCCCTGCTGTCCAGCACGTCCTGGGCTAACACGGGCGTGCAGATCAGCAGAACGAGGATGATGCGTATCAGGCGTGCCATGTGTTGATGACGTTGGTGCAGAGATCCAGCATCTCCCGCGCACTGCGGGCCCATGTGAAGGTCGAGGCCCAGGCCACGGCTCCGTCCGAGAGACGGCGACGCTCCTGGTCGTCGATGAGGATGCGTGTCAAGATTCCGGAAAGGGCGTCAACGTTACCATAGGGGTAGAGCTGACCGGACTCGCCGGCACGAACACTGTCGCGTAAGCCGGGGACGTCGGCGCTGATGACGGGCGTTCCGCAGGCATTGGCTTCGATGTTGGTGATGCCCCAGCCTTCTTTGACGGAGGTGTTAACGACGACGTGGGCCGCGCTCAGCAGACGGATTTTGTCGGCATCGCTCACGTAGCCAAAAAAGGTAACGGCATCGGCCACGCCCAGTTCACGGGCAAGGTCCTCCAGCGCCGGCCGGTGATCACCGGTACCCAGAACATGCAGGCGGGCCTTGGGAAGACGCGACCGCAGCACGGCAAAGGCTCGTATCAGATGGTCAACACTTTTATATTTCTTGAGTCGACCAAAGTAGGCGATCGTCGGATCGGCATCCTTGGTACCCACGCGCATCGGAAAGGCATGCTGGTCGATGGCGTTGTGGATCACGCGGATATGGCGCGGGTCCAGACCGCGTTCGATACACTCCTTGCGGGTACTCTCGCTCACGGTACAGATCGGCGTCTGCGCATAGGCCTTGCCGATCTTATCCTCGAAGTACTTCACGTACGTACCCTGCAACCTACCGGCCTCCTGGAAGATCGTCGGCCCGAAGAAGTGATGCATGATGGCAAGGAGGGGGCGATGTACGAACCGCGGCGCGAAGAACGGGATCTTGTTCACGTCGTCGATCACAATGTCCGGCTGCAGCACGTCAACGTTGGCCTTGTACCAGCGGGGGACAACGTAGTTGAACGTTGCCCGGGCACCCTGACGGATCACGTCGATCCCGTCGATCGTCTCACGTCCGGCAGCACCGTCGTACCGACAGCAAAACAGCGTTACCCGATGTCCCATGGCGGCGATACGTCCGAAGATCTCGTGCAGGTGCACTTCGGCACCTCCGGCCTGCGGATGCGTTCTGTCCTGCCAATTGAGTATCAGGATGTGCATCGGCTTAGCGGCGTGGCGTCTCGACGATGACTTCGACGGTACGAGAGTAGAAGCGCCCTTCGGGCGTGGCATTGTCGTAGAGGGGCAGTTGCTCGCCCTGACCGCTGGCCGAGGAGGCTGGCAGACCAAGGGCGGTGGAGACGGCCTGGGAACGACGCTCGCTCAGACGCTGGTTGTACTCTTCGGCGCCGGAGCGGTCGGTATAGCCGATGACGCGCGCGGTGCTTGACGATGTGATGCGGTCCTTGATGGTCTTGACCAGCTCCTGATTGGCCGGCGACAGGTCGGCACGGTCAAAGCCGAACAGGATCATGCTGTAGCGGTCGATGGACTTATCGGTGCCGCCGTTGCGGACCTTGTCGGCAAGCGTGATCTGGCTGATGGTGATCGGCTTGGTTGCCGAGGGGATCACCTGGTCCATGCTGTCGCGCACTACCAACAGGTAGTCCACCGAGCGGGCATCACGCGGGATGTAGCGCGCCTGCTCGTCCATGCGCCAGTCGGCATTTCCCGGGATGGGATCATTGCCGCTGAGCGTCTTGATGATACGGTCATTCTGCGTCACGAAGATCGTCCACGACGCAATGGGCACATTGGGGTCGATCGACGGATTGAAGCGGATGCCGGACGGCGTGAAGACGCGCATGGTGTCGGCCGAGGTGACGGGTGCGAGGATGGCGGGTGACGTCGAGCTGATCTCGACGCGGCGGTTCTCGTCACGTCCGTCGGCGTCATCACTCTTCGATGCCTGTTCCGGGAGCAGCCGTGATTCGAGCTGCATTCTGCCGGAGCTGATACCCCAGGTCTGCTCCAGGTAGTCGCGTACCGTTGTGGCACGGGCCCGCGCAATGGCCTCGGCATTGGCTCCGTCCGACGGATCGGCACAGCCCATCAGCGTAATGCTTGCTGCGGGATCGTCCTGCAGGCGCTTGCCAACAATGTTCAGCACGTGCAGGTAGGTCTGAATGGCATTCAGGTTGTAGAAGTTGCCCATGCTGAAGTTCTCGGCCTGGGCGCTGCCCAGACTGGGATAGCGCACGGGGATGTCATATTGGCCGCTGCCGAAGAAGACGTAGGGAAGGATGGGGCGGACGCGGTAGGAGGCGAACTCTTCGATGCGGACGGATTCGAGCGCTGCCGTCGTTCCGTCGTCGCGCAGCGCTGCAGCGTCGATCTCGGCAGCAAAGGGCACGCCCACGTCGCCACGCTTCGGCGGCTCGATGGTGCGGGCAAAGGCCAGCAGCTCACCATCGGTGAGCTCGTTCTCTACCTCGGGCGGGATGAACGAGAAGGCCAGACCGGCGCGGAGCTGGTGGGCATTCCAGGAGATGCCGGAGGCGACCGACAGGGGCGAGAACGTGAAGAGCACTTCGGGCGAAAGGAACATGGTGCGCGACGCATTCAGCGGCAGGTCGTACGTGGCACCCACGGTAAGACCCACGGCAAACGGCGAGGCATCGGGAATGTCACCTTCGTAGCGGTTCCGCTGGCGGGACCCGGAGGTGAACGTGGCGCTGGAAGGCTCTTCGAGCGTCTCCACCTGTGTGAAGGTGCTGTTGGCCACAAAGCCGGCCGTGATGCCGCCCAGGGCTTTCAGTCCCGGAGCCACGGTGTAGGCCAGCAGCGGCTCAACACTGATCTGTGTGAAGTCGGCGTCCAGCGTATGCCTGATCAGCGCCGCGCCAAGCGTGCCGCCGGAGAGCAGCACTTCCTGGGATTCCGTCTGGTCGAACGCTGCCCCAAACATGCCATAGTGGGCACGGACGTGCAGGGAGAGGTCGGCCGACAGGGGATTGATGTACTGGAGGCCGAGGAAGAGGCCGGACCCCGAGGCCGAGGTGAACTCCGGACAGCAGTTGTCGATGTCGCCAAGCTGCTGGAAGGCGGCGGTGTGGATGCCCGAGCCGAAGTTGCCTACGACGCCAAGGCGCGAACGCTCGGCCTCTTGTGCACCTGCCTGCATGGTGAACAGCGTGGCAGCGATGATAAGCGATGATGTGATACGCATGATCATAGTCCTAGAATTCGAATTACTTGGCAACATCAACGCGGCGCGTGATGCGATCCGTGGGAGTGGTCATCACCAGGAAGTACGTGCCGGCCGGCAACGTGTCCGTGGTGAAGGGCACGTGATAGGTACCCGGCACGAGGAAGCGATCGACCATTACGCTGACGACCCGGCCCGTGACGTCCGTCAGCTGAACGCTGGTCTGTCCGCGTTCTACGATCGTCAGGTCCGCCGTCGTGGGTCCGGTTGTCGGCTGCGGCGACACCACGATGCCGGCACCGGCACCGGTGTTGCGGAACAGGCGGGAGCCGCCCTTACGGCAGAGGTCGTCAAGGATGACCTCGCCGTCCCGTGCCTTGA
>JAULYI010000252.1:0-2829 GCA_032117915.1 Kapaibacterium sp. (SeqCode)
GCGCCGCATGATCGACACCCATGCCCATATCGATGCTTCGGCCTTCAATGCCGACCGGGATGACGTGATCGCACGCGCCTGGGAACAAGGACTGACGGCCATCATCGTGCCGGCGATCTCGCCGGACCGGTTCGATAATGTGCGAAGCCTGGCAGCGTCCGACCCGCGGATCTTCAATGGCGCAGGCGTGCATCCGCACCATGCACATGAGGCAACGGCCGACGATATGGCCTACGTCGAGACGTGGTGCGCGGATCAGAAGACCGTTGCCGTTGGCGAGATCGGCCTGGATTACTACTACGACTTCTGTCCGAAGGACGTACAACAACGCGTCTTCCGCGAACAGCTGCGCATCGCCAAACGCGTGGGCAAACCGGTGATCGTGCATAACAGAGAGTCGGACGACGATCTGCTGGGCATCATCAAGGAAGAACAGGACGGCACTCTGCAAGGCGTACTCCATTGCTTTTCGAGCGGCGTCGATGTGATGCAGCGCGCCATGGACCTGGGCATGCACGTGTCCTTCACGGGCAATATCACCTTCAAACAATCGACATTGGCAGACGTCGTTCGCAGCGTCCCGCAGGGACGCTGGATGATCGAGACCGATTCGCCGTATATCACCCCCGTCCCCTTCCGGGGACAACGTAACGAACCATCGCATGTCCGCCTTGTGGCGGAGAAAATCGCGGAGATACGATCCATGACCCTCTCTGAAGTTATCGCCGAATCCAGCGCCACAGCACGCCGTCTGTTCGGGCTTCTTGCCCTGTTCCTCGTCGTTGCCACGTCGGCACTTGCACAGCCAGCATTTCCAAACGAGGATGACTTCGAGTTCGAAGAGGCATACGAACGTGCCCTCGAGGTGTACGAGGTGGATTCCATCGCATGGGACAAGTACATCAAGCCGCGCACCCTTGGCTTTGGTCCGGTGCTGGGCTTCAACACCGTGGTGGAACGTCAGCAAATGGTCGAGGAATTCTTCCGTAAGACCTATCCGCCTAATCCCCAGCCAAACCGCTGGGTGAACTATGGCGACTCCGGTAAGACACGGCCGATCTCGTACGACGGTCTGGTGTCCTTCGGTGCTTCCCTGTCGTACCGCTTCAGCGATGCCATGACGGTCGAGGCAGCGTACCTCTACACGGAAAACAATAAGCTCTCCGAGCTGTATGGCATCGACCCCACCATCACGAACATCATCGAGACGGCTCTGCTGTACTCCATGAATCCGTACAGCAAGGTCAACTTCCTGGCCACCGTCGGTGCGACCATTGCTGTCGTCGAGGATTTTTCGACGACGTCGATCAAGTTTGGACCCAATGTCGGCTTTGGCATTGGCGTGCCGATCCCGTCGTCGTTCGGTCTGTTCTATCCGAGGTTCGACGTGCGCTTTAACTTCATGATGGGTGAAGACAAAAATCGCGTGGTGCAACGCTTTGACGCCGTTGCTGACGATGATCCGAAGGAGATCAACCGTGATGGTCTGATCGTTGATCCGTCAGACCCGACGCGCGTCTCCGTGAACCGTGCCAACGTGACCACGCTGTTCTCGATCCCGCGCTTCACGATCTCGTGGTATCCGCAGTTCTGACAATGACGACCGTCCTGACCGGTACCGGACTGGCACAAGAGATCACGACGATCCGTGATGCCACAACTACGACACCCGCCTTTCGCGATGCCGTGCACCGCATTGGCCTGCATCTGGCCGTCGAGACGTCCAAGCATCTGCCCTGCCGTGACGTAGACGTAACCACGCCCCTTACCACCACCCACGGTCGTGTGATCGATGGCGATGTGGTGGTCGTGCCCATCCTGCGGGCCGGTCTAGGCCTGCTGCAGCCGTTTCTGGATGTGATGCCCTATGCCTCTGTTGGCTATATCGGTCTGCAGCGCAACGAAACGTCGCTCGAAGCCGAAGAGTACTACCTGCGACTGCCCGTGCTTGCGCCAACTACGACGGTGATCGTTATCGACCCCATGTTGGCCACAGGCGGAAGCATGGTTGATACGATCACGCGCATCAAGGCTGCCGGCGGCAGAACAGTGGTGGCCGTCTGTTTGATCGCCGCCCCCGAGGGTCTGGAGCACGTACGTACGCATCATCCCGATAGCCGCATCATCGTGGCTGCACTGGATGAACGTTTGAATGATGCGGGCTACATCGTTCCCGGTCTTGGGGATGCCGGTGACCGACTCTTTGGTACAACATGACGTTTGTCAGTGTGGCCGCACGACGCAGTATGTAGATTGATCGTTGTACATACATCATCCATCGACTGCATCAAAGGAGGCCGCCATGAGGATCGTTCATTTCGGCAAGCACGATGTTCCGTTCTCCGATATCCGCGACATTCGTGTCCAGTACAAATACCACGACAACGAGATCTATGTGGACCTTGAACTGAACGGCGGAGCGCAACTAAGTCTGAACCTGCCTGACTCCGTGATGTTCATGGAGCAGTTCCTTGCAACGATCAAGGAAGAAAAGAATCTCTGAGCGCGTCAATCAGCGCAACAAGGTCCTGCTGTGTGGTGTGGGCATGGACGCTGAATCGCAGGATCGGCTGATCTAACCAGCGATGCACGACAACCTCGATCGCATACGTGTCGTACAGGATTCGCTTCAGGTCGTCAACGCTCACATCGTACGGCAACAGCACGGCACCCATCTGCAGATGCTCGTCGCGTCGGTCGGTATGCATCGGCCGAATGCCCGGCAACGCCGTTAGCTGGTCAACGCCCCACCGCGCAAGGTCGCGTGCCCGCTCCTGTACCTGGGCCCAATCGTGTTCGGCCATCCACCGTATCCCGAACGGCACGGTT